>JBEIQZ010000189.1:0-10017 GCA_040376255.1 Alphaproteobacteria bacterium | reverse complement strand
GGCGTCCCGTCCCCGTTCAGATCCGGCGTCAGCACCGACCGCGTCCCCGCCGACTGCGGCAGCCCCAGCCCCGCCCCGGACTCCGTCCACGCGCCGCCGTCCGCGCTCTCCGTCTGCAGGTACAGGTACGCAGGCCAGAACACCGCGTCCGAGACCCAGAACCAGCTCGACGGCAGCACCAGATCGGTGTGGCCGTCGTTGTCCATGTCCGCCGGCGCCACCCCCCACAGCATCTGCGCGGCGGGCGCGAGGCTCAGATCCACCTCGTTGGAGGTGTCGATGAAGCCGAGGCTGTCCTGCTCGAACAGCCAGAGCCGAAGCGCGTCGCCCATCACCAGATCGAGCGTCCCGTCCCGGTTGAGATCCCCCCACGCCTCGCCCATGCAGCTTGAGCGGAAGTCCAGCCCGCGCGCGTCGGTCGCCGGGGAGAGCGTCCCCGCCCCGTCGTTCATCAGCAGCGCGTTCGGCGCGTAGACCACGCCCAGATCGTTGCAGAGGTACACGTCCGGCGCATTGTCCCCGTCCATGTCCAGCACCGTCGCGTCGAACACCTTGCCCCAGTACCCCTCCGGCACCACCAGCGGCTCCGGGGCCGAGAACGCCCGCCCGCCGAGGTTCCACACCATCAGGGACTGCACCGACGCCGTGTCCGTCAGCGGGCTCGTGCGGTTCAGCAGCAGATCCAGATCCCCGTCCCCGTCGAAGTCCGCGAGGGCGGGGTCGCGCACGAAGCCCTCGCCGCCGGGGTTGATGTCGGTGAGCTCGATGGACTCCCCGTCGAAGTCCCAGAGGATCGAGGTCATCACCCCCGCCAGCACCAGATCCGGGACCCCGGTCCCGTCCAGATCGCCCACCGAGAACGATCCGGTCCCGAAGCGCCCGGCGAGCGCCAGGCTGCGCGCCCCGGTGTCGAGGTTCAGGATGCCGACGCCCGTGTCCGCCTGGACGTAGAGCAGCAGCCGCCCCGCCGCCGTCTCCATCAGCGCCATGCCGCCCGGCTCGATGCCCGGGTACTCAGTCGAGGTCGGCGGCGCGTAGACCTCAGGCGCCGCGCCCTCCGGCCAGCCCTCCGCATAAGACAGCGCCTGCGGCTCCGCGCAGCCCGCCGCCTCCTCCACCTGCCAGCCCGTGTCCGCCACCGTCGCTCCGCTCTCCGTCCCCGGCGCGTCGGCGCTGTCCTTCCCCTGACCACAGGCCAGCAGCAGCAGCATCATCCCCGTCTGTCCCCGCGCCCGCCCTTGCGCCGCCGCAGCCCCACCGCCGCCAGCCCCGCGCCCCAGATCAGCATCCCTGCGCCCTCCGTGCCGGTGCAGCCGCAGCCCTCCGCCGCCACGTCTTTCGCGCCTGTCGGATCGGTGCCGTCCGGGCGCCAGGAGTCGGCGGCGGAGTCGTCCGCCGGGGCGGTGTCGGTGTCGCCGCCGCTGTCCGTATCGGTGTCGCTGTCGGTGTCCGTGTCGCTGTCCGAATCCTGGCCCAGCGCGCAGTCCTCGTCCGGCGTGCCGTCGCAGTCCTCGTCGCCGCCGCCGCAGTCGTCGGTCAGCACCGAGGAGTTTACCGACACATCGGTGTCGTCGCAGTCCCCGCCGCCGCCGCTTGCCACCCGGTCGCCGTCGCCGTCCCGGTCGTAGTCGTCGCCCCCGTCGCAGCCTTCGTCGGCCCCGGAGTACCACACCTCGGTCGCGCCCGGGTAGCTCGCGCTGTCGTTGTCGTCGCAGTCCGTCCCGCCGAACGCCGGGTCGTCATAGCCGTCGCCGTCGCAGTCGTGGCAGACGTCCAGATCCGACCCGTCGCAGTCCTGATCGATCCCGTCCGCCGCGATCTCCGTGGCGCCGGGGCGGACGCCTGAGTCGCCGTCGTCGCAGTCCGTCCCGCCGAAGGTGATGTCCGCCGCGCCGTCGCCGTCGCAGTCGAAGTCGTCCTGCGCGCCGCAGTCCGTGTCGATCCCGTCGTAGCAGGCGTCCAATGCGCCCGCGTACACGCCCGCGTCGCCGTCGTCGCAGTCCGTCCCGCCGTACCAGTCCGCCGTCTGCCCGTCGCCGTCCAGATCGTACTCGTCGGCGCCGTCGCAGTCGTTGTCCACGCCGTCATAGGGGAAGTCGTCAGCGCCGGGGAACACCGTGGAGTCGCCGTCGTCGCAGTCGTCCCCGCCGACGAGCGCCGGATAGACGCCGTCCCCGTCGCAGTCGAAGTCGTCGTTCTGCTCACAGTCGGCGTCCGCGCCGTCGTAGCAGGCGTCCGGCGCGCCCGGGTAGGTGAGGATGTCGGCGTCGTCGCAGTCGTCGCCCCCGTGATCAGGCGGGTCGAAGCCGTCCCCGTCGCCGTCCCACCCGGAGTCCCCGGAGCAGTCCTGATCGAGCCCGTCGCCCAGATCCTCCGGCGCGCCCGGATAGATCGTCACGTCCAGATCGTCGCAGTCGTCCCCGCTCCAGGCGTCGGAGGCGTAGCCGTCCCGATCCTGATCGAAGTCGTCGTCCCCGGCGCAGTCCTGATCGACCGCGTCGTACCACTCCTCCAGCGCGCCGGGGTTGATCGTCCCGTCCACGTCGTCGCAGTCCGTCCCGCCGCCCGCCGCACCGTCGTAGCCGTCGCCGTCGCGGTCGTAGTCCGAGCCGTTGTCGCAGTCCTGATCGATCCCGTCGTACCAGATCTCCGCCGCCTCGCTGCCGATGGTGTCGTCCAGATCGTCGCAGTCGGTGCCGTCGTAGCTGTCGCTGTCCTCGCCGTCGCCGTCCTGATCGTAGTCAGAGCCGCCCGAGCAGTCCGCGTCCACCCCGTCGTACCAGACCTCCACGACCAGCCCGGAGATCGCCGTGTCCAGATCGTCGCAGTCCGTCCCGCCGCTCCCGCTCAGGTCGTCCCCGTCGCCGTCCTGATCGAAGTCGCTGCCGCCGGAGCAGTCCCCGTCGATGCCGTCGTACCAGACCTCCGCCCCGCCCGGCACCGCCGACGCCTCGGTGTCGTCGCAGTCGTCCCCGCCGTAGGCGAGGGCCGCCGCGCCGTCGCCGTCCTGATCGAAGTCGTCGGCGTCGTCGCAGTCCTGATCGATGCCGTCGTACCAGATCTCCGCCGCGCCGCCGTAGATCGTGGCGTCTGTGTCGTCGCAGTCCAGCGGCTCAAACACTCCGTCGCCGTCCGCGTCGTCCAGCCCCAACTCCCCGAAGTACACGTCATCGATCCCGAAGGTGTCGCCGTTGCCGGAGATCACCACCTGATCGATGCCGTAGGCGAACTGGAAGCCCACGAAGGCCGGGCCGTCCGTCGCCGCCACCGTCTCTGTGTACAGCAGCACCCCGTCCGCGTAGCCGGAGACGGTGAGCCCGCTGTCCGCGTCGACCGCCGTGAAGCCGATGGCCGGCTGCAGCTCCTCCAGATCGATCGTCACCGATGTCCCGCTGCCGCCGCGCGCCCCGGTGAGCGCGATCCCGCCCACGCTCGCCGCGCCGCTGAGGCCGCTGAAGCCTGCGCCGAGCGCCGCATACTGGGAGGTGATCGCCTCGCCCTCCGCGATGATCTCGAAGTCGATCTGCTCCAGCGTGTAGCCGGTCGCCGCGTCGAGGGCCGCCAGGTCGGCCAGCGGTGTCGCGCTCCCGCCGTCGATGGTGCCGTCGCAGTCGTCGTCGATCCCGTTGGTCAGCGCCTCCGGCGCGTCCGGCGAGATCGAGGCGTCCCCGTCGTCGCAGTCGCCCTCGACGTCGGTGAAGCCGTCCATGTCGCGGTCAGTGTCGGCGGCGTAGAGGATCTCCAGGGCGTCGATGCCCCAGCCGTCCACCGTCGCGCCCTGGAGGGTCACCGCAGTGACCTCGTTGATGAAGAGGAAGCTGTAGAACGTGCCGCCGGTGCGATCCGGCGCGTCTACGTCGAATTCGTAGCCCGTGACGACCGTGCCGCTGCTGCCGGTCGCCCGGAGCGTGAACCGATCCTCAGGATCGAGCATCCGGAGCGCGACGCCGTCGACGGGTTCGCTGAAGGTGAGGATCACCTTGTTGTCGATCCCGGTGACCTGCCCGCCCCGGCTGCCGACCGGCCAGGCGCTGAAGACGCGGCTCTGCGCCTGGAGGTTGGTGATGCTCAGGCTGCCGCTGCCGCTGATGGGGGAGCCGTCCGCCACGCTCTCGAAGCCCTCCAGCGTGACCGTGGAGGCGCCCATGTAGTCGGCCACGTCCCACTCCCAGCCCGCCTCCCCGTCCTGCTCACCATGTCTCACCCGCACCTGACCGTCCACCCAGCCGTCGCAGTCCCCATCGACGCTGTCGCCGGAGGTGTCGGTGCCGCCGGGGAAGGCCGAGGGCTCCCCGTCGTCGCAGTCGTTGCCGCCCGCGTCCATGTCCACGAAGCCGTCCAGGTCTGTGTCCAGGAAGTCCGGCAGGTACTTCCACTGGTAGACCGCGCCGTCGTGCGTGGCGTTGATGTCGGAGTAGGGGGAGGTCGCGATCAGGGTCGGGTACAGGTCGCCGTCTGAGGCGGCCAGCAGGCGCGTGCCGAGCGCCCCGGCCCGATCCGCGCCCGAGAACTGGTGCTGCGCCTGATCGGCGGCCACGTTGGTGGTCGGGAGCGAGGTGAAGGCGTAGACGATGCCGCTGTTGGTCGCCGCGCCGCTCATGTTCGGCGCGCTCACGATGATGTCCCGGTCGCCGTCCTCGTTCAGATCGGTGGTGATCACCGTCTGGCCGAGGTGCGCCGAGGTCGAGGTCCCCCGGATCTGGAAGTCCGCCGCCGTCAGCGCGGGGCATCCGGCGGTGAACGGGTCGAGGAAGGCGTAGAGCCGCCCGATGTCGCTCTGGCCCTGGTCGGTGTCAGGCGCGCCGATCAGCAGGTCAGTGATGCCGTCCGCGTCCAGATCGTCCGCCGCGATGGAGGTGCCGAAGTGCATCCCGACCTGCGTGCCGCTGGTGCGGCAGGCCGCCACCGCCGCGATCCCCTGGCTGCCGCTCCAGGTGCCGCTGTTGAGCAGGTAGACGCTGCCCGCGTCCGTCGTGCCGCTGTTGTTGCGGGGGGCGCCGAGCAGCACCTCCTGCTCCGCCGTCCCCTTCATGTCCGCCACATAGATCGCCGAGCCGAGCTGATCCGCCGCGCCGTTCCCGTCGAACGACGCCGCCGCCGTCGCCGTCATCAGCGACGTCCCGGAGAGGCCCAGCCCGCCATAGACCAGGTACACCCGCCCCGCGTCCGCCCCCGCGCGATCCGCATGCGGCGCGCCCACCAGCAATTCTTCGTAGCCGTCCCCGTCCAGATCCCCGCCCAGCCACAGCGTCTCCCCGATGCCGTCAGCGCTGCTGCCCTGGATTGTCGCGTCCGCGCTGGAGGGGGTGTAGTCGCCGCCCCACGCGCCGCCCTCGTACAGGTAGACCGCCCCCTGGTTGCCGTTGTAGCCCGGCGCGCCCAGCACGATGTCCGAGAGGCCGTCCCCGTCCCGATCCCCGATGGCCAGCCCCAGCCCCAGATCGTCGCCGTTGCTGCCGGTGAAGGTCGCGTCGGCCCCGGAGAAGGCGTCCCCGGCGTCAGGCCGGTAGATCAGGTACGCCTCGCCGTTCCCGCGATCCGGCGCGCCGATCACCATGTCCTCGCTGCCGTCCCCGTTCACATCGCCCACCGCAAGCCCGCGCCCCGCCGCGTCGCTCGTCGACTGCCCCGACCAGGGCGCGTCGAGCTGCCCGGTCAGCACCAGCGAGCGCGCCGGGCGCGCGTCCTCGTTCCCGAACCACACCGTCGTCCCCGACACCGCCGTCGCCGCGCCGCACACATAGTCCAGCCCCGTGCTGCCCGCGTCGCCCGTCCCGATGACCGCAGACGCCCCGTTGTTCACCGCCGCCGCGCCGAAGTCGACGTCATCCAGCACCACCACCGCCTCGTTACGCCCCTCCATCAGCCAGAGCTGAAAGCTGCCCGTCCCCGGCGCCCGGCGGTGCGTCACGCCCTCCCAGGAGATCGCCAGCGTCCGGTACGGGTAGGTTCCCAGCACTGCCACCTCGATCGTCCCGGCCCCCAGATCGTCCCAGTAGGGCGCGATCCCCGTCCAGCCCTGCGCGCCATCCGGGCAGACCCCGACCCCGGACGCCGTCGCGCCCGCAAAAAACAGCGCGCCGTTGGAAGACACCTGCGCCGTCGTGTACGCCGTCCCGTACAGCGTGAACGCGAAGGGCAGATCGATGGCGATCAGCTCGTCGTCCGCGACGGCGTAGATGTCGCCTCCGCCGGTGTCTATCCAGCGGTGCTCCGGGCCGTCCGCCTCGTAGCTGTCGGTGAAGATCTCATCTCCCGCGTCCGGCCCTCCGGTGGAGGCAAAAGCGGCAGCAGGCAACAGAGGAAGGAGCAGTCCGAGCAGTCTCATCGCACCCCCACTGTAGCACAGCCGCCCCCACCTGTGCGAAGATGCCGACCCATGCGCGAACAGATCCTCTCCATATTGGCACAGTGGGACGCTCTTAAGGCAGAACCCCGCTGGCGGCTGGGCGGCGTGCTGGCGGGGCTCGCAGGGCTGGGGCTGCTGCTCTCGCTCCCGCTGCCGGAGGGGCTCTCCGAGACCGGGCGGCGCGCAGGCGCGATCACGCTCCTCCTCTCAGGCTTCTGGCTCGGCGGCGTGCTGCCGATGGCGGTCACCGCGCTGATCCCGCTGGTCGCGTTCCCGATGCTCGGCCTGATGAGCATCAATGAGGCCGCCGCGCCCTACGCCGACCCGCTCATCTTCCTCATGCTCGGCGGCTCCCTGCTGGCCTGCGCGATGGAGGAGGTCGGGCTGCACCGGCGCATCCTCGCGCTGCTCCTCGCCCCCGACGCCGTCCGCCGCGACCCCCGCCGCGTCGTCCTCGCCCTCATGGCCACCGCTACCGCCGTCTCCGGCTTCATCTCCAACACCGCCACCATGCTGATGATGGTGCCGCTCGGCCTCTCAGTCGTCGCCAGCCTCCAGCCCCACCTCCCCGACATCGCGCGCCTCCGGCTCCGCTCCGCCGCCATGCTCGGCCTCGCCTACGCCTGCTCCATCGGCGGCGTCGCCACCCTCGTCGGCACCGCCCCCAACGCCGTCCTCGCCCGCACCGCCGCCGGGATCGGGCGCGAGGTCTCCTTCCTCCAGTGGTCGCTCATCGGCGTCCCCTTCGTCCTGATCTGCCTGCCCCTCGCCTGGCTGGTGATCACCCGCGTCGCCATCCCGCTCCCCGATCGCTGCGCCACCCCCCTGCAGGCGCCCGCCCCGCCTCCCTGGCTCCCCGGCGAGGCCACCGTCCTGCTCACGCTCGCCGCCTGCCTGCTCGCCTGGGTCACCCGCCAGCCCATCGATCTCGGCTTCGCCCTCGTCCCCGGCTGGAGCAGCCTCCTCCCCGCGAAGGTCGATGACGGCTGGGTGTCCATCGTCGCCGTCCTGCTCCTGTTCCTGCTGCCCCGCCCCGCCGGGCTGCCCCTCCCGCCGCAACAGAATGATCTCTCCGGAGAGGACGCCTCCGAAGATCGCTTCCTCCTCTCCTGGCGCCGCGCCGCCCGCCGCATCCCGTGGTCCGTCCTGCTGCTGCTCGGCGGCGGCTTCTCCATGGCCCGCGCCATCGAGACCTCGAAGCTGACCGACTGGCTCGCCGGTGAGGTCTCCGGCATCTCCGCGCTCCCCCCCGCCCTCGCCGTGCTCCTGATCTGCGTCGGCATCTCCACCCTCTCCGCCTTCACCTCCAACACCGCTACCACCCAGGTCGCCCTCCCGTTCCTCGCCGCCGGGGCGCAGGCCGCCGGGATCGATCCGCTGCTCTGGATGATCCCGGCCACCATCTCGGCATCCTGCGACTTCACGATGGCGGTCGGGACGCCTCCCAACGCTATCGCGGCGGAGGTCGGGCAGGTGGCGGCGTCGGATATGGCGTTCGCGGGGATCTTCCTGAACGTGATCTGTGCGGTGGTGGTGACGGGGCTGTGTGTGTGGTGGGTGCCGCTGGTGGGGTGAGGGGGGTGAGCGGCGCTGCCCTGAGAGGATATATCCATATCTGGAGAGTCCTATGAACATCCTGATCGCAGGCAGCGGCGGGATCGGCGGCGTCTGCGCGTCCCAATTGCTCGCCGCAGGCCAGCCCGTGACCGTCTACAGCACCAACAAGGAGATCGCCGCCACCGTCAACCGCGACGGCTTCCGGCTGGTCGGCGTGGATCGCCCGATCCCGGGAAAGATCGTGACGGCGCTGCCGGAGGAGCGGTTCGACTATGTGATCCTCGCGACGCAGCCGCCGCAGGTGGAGGAGGCGGCGCGGGAATTGGCGCCGCTGTTGTCGCAGCGGGGCGCGCTGGTGTGCCTGCAGAACGGGCTGTGCGAGGATCGGCTGGAGCGGATCGCGCCGGGGCGGGTGATCGGGGCGATCGTGGGGTGGGGGGCGTCGATGCCTGCGCCGGGGGTGTACGAGCAGACCGCGCCCGGCGGGTTCACCCTGGGCCGGATGGACGGGCGGGCGGACGCGCGGGTGGAGGAATTGGCGCGGCTGCTGGCCCCGGTGGGGGACTGCGACATCACGGAGAACCTCGCGGGGAAGCGGTGGTCGAAGCTGGCGCTGAACTGCGCGATCAGCAGCCTGGGCGCCATCGGCGGCGACCGGGTGGGGGAGCTGATGCAGATCCGATCCGTGCGGCGGCTGGCGCTGGAGATCATGACCGAGGTGGTGGAGGTGGCGCGGGTGGAGGGCGTGCGGCTGGAGAAGGTGTCAGGGACGCTGGATCTGGACTGGGTGGCGCTCTCGGCGGAGGAGCGGCGCTCCACGGGGTCGCCGTCGCTGCTGGCGAAGCACTCGCTGCTGCTGGCGGTCGGGTTCCGCTACCGCCGGATGCGCAGCTCGATGCTCTCCGCGCTGGAGCGGGGGCGGCCCCCGGCGGTGGACTTTCTGAACGGCGAGATCGTGACGCGCGGGGCGGCGCGGGGCGTGGCGACGCCGGTGAACGCGGCGGTGCAGCAGATGGTGTGGGAGATCGCGCGGGGGGAGCGGGCCTCGTCGGTGGAGTCGCTGCGGGAGCTGTTCGGGCGGACGAAGGCGCTGCGCCCGTGATCCGGTCGGCGCCGTCGTTGGCCGGAACGATCCGCGAGGTGTTCGGCCTCCCGGCGGGGGAGCTCGTAGACGCGGAGGAGATCCAGATGCGGGCGCTGGAGTTCAACCCTGCGTCGTGGAACCTTGACAACAGCAGATGCTCTCACTACCTGGCGCGCTACCCGGGCCGGGAGGATGTGTTCCTGGCAGCGGCGGAGCACGGCTGCTACGCGCCGGGGAGCTCGGACGTTTACCACTTCTTTGTCAACAGCGTGCTGGCGGCGGTGCCGTTCCGGCATGAGTCGTTCGTCGTCGAGGTCGAGGCGCCGCACCGGCTCTGGTTCCAGGAGTACGGGAAATGGAAGTGTGTGGCGGGCGCGCTGTTCGGGGAGGAGCCGGACGGGGCGCAGCGGGCGGCAGGGGAGGCGCAGTTCTACCGGCGCGTCAGCCAGGCGGACTGGATCTTCCCGCTGCTGCCGGGGTGGGAGGAGATGCGGGAGGTGTCTGAGCGCCTGCCGCAGACCGGTGAGACCTGGACAGCCCGGAACGTCGGGATCGCGCAGGCGAACTGGCGCCGGGACGGCGCGCCGGACGGGGCGGCGCTGACGGCGCGCTGGGAGGCGTCAGCGAAGCAGTGCGGGGACGGGCTGCTCTGGCTGTGGGGCTGCTTCTTCCTCGGCGACGCGGCGCGGCTGGCGGAGGCGCAGGCGGCGCTCGCGCACCACCCGTCGGCGGCGGCGCGGTCGGCAGCGCGGATGACCGGGGCGGGCGGGTCAGGCTCGGCGCGGTTTGATGGATATGTGGCGGAGATGCGGCGGCGGTGGCTGGATGGGGCAATCGAGGAGGAGAACGCCGTCCCTTCGCCCCGGGACGGGGAGAAGGTGGCAGCCGGAGGCTGACGGATGAGGGGAAAGCCCTTCTCAAACGCCCCTCATCCGGCCCTCCGGGCCACCTTCGGCTTACGCTGCCTGCGGCCCCCCCCAGGGGGCGAAGGGACGGAGGGCGCACCTCGGCATTCTATTTCCCGGTC
>JBEIQZ010000968.1:0-1045 GCA_040376255.1 Alphaproteobacteria bacterium | reverse complement strand
GTGCTTGGTGGCGATCGTCGGGACGAGCCGCTTCCGGCCCTTGGCCCGACGACGACGGATGACGTTGCGGCCGCCCGGGGTGGACATGCGGGCGCGGAAGCCGTGGGTGCGCTTCCGCTTGATGTTGCTGGGCTGGTAGGTGCGCTTCATGAGGGCCTCCGAGGCCAATCGTCAGGGGGAGCCAATCGTCAGGGGGAGAGAGCGGGGATCAGGGATGGGGCGCTGCGGCCGGGCCCGTCGCCGCCACCCAGAGGGCAGCAGCGCCGGCGGCAGGGACCGCCCCGCAGGGCGGGGGACCGTGCCGGAAGACCCACCCGGCTTCGCCGCGCACCGCCCGGGCAGGCCGTGGGTGGGGCGCTTGAGCCGCAGGCCGGGGAGGGGCCGGTGGGCGCCGAGGGGCGCGCAGGCACGGGACGTGGACGTCCCTCCCCCGATCCTCGACAGACCCCGGCCCCTATTCCGCCGATCTGGACGGGGCAAGCGCTCACGGCGCGCTGGTCGCCGACGGCCTCGCGCCGATCCGCCAGCCGCCGTGATCTCCGCAAGGATCTCCACAGGCTGGGGATCTTCAACGAGGCCCCACTCCACGGGTCGCGAGTTTTGAGAACATCGCACTGCATGTCGTTCTCGACGGTGTTCCACCGACAGACCGGCACCTATCCCCAGTGATCGGGGGAAGTAATCCACACCTGGGGCCGAGTTTTCCACAGGGTGATCGGGCTGTGGACAACCTGGGGGGCCGCCCGCCGCGGGACGGGGTAGCGGCGCCCGCTGTCGGCGCACCGGGGCCCGCCCGGACCGCGCCGAAGCTGGTAGCGTCAGGGGTCGCGCGCGCCGGGGCCCAGACGACGGGGTCCGCGCCACGGGCGGCAGGGGGGAGCATGATCGCGCCCGCAGAGCAGGCCTGGGACGAGCTCCAGCCGGAGCTGCGCGCCGCGGTGGGGGCGACCTACCACGACGTGTGGATCAGCGTCCTGCTGCGCTTTTCCCCCGCCGATCACCAGCTCTACCTCGTCGCGCCCAACGCGCTCTATCGCGACTGGGT
>JBEIQZ010000918.1:0-1268 GCA_040376255.1 Alphaproteobacteria bacterium | reverse complement strand
CGGAACTTTGTGTGCTGGAGCCGCTCCGCGAAGCCTGCAGCGCCTGCAGATCCGGGGGTCTTCACGCTCTCGCGCTCCAGCATGTACTCGCGCACTGTCGTCGCGGTGCGGACGAGCAGCCGGAAGGAGCGGCTGGCCCACTGAACGCCGAGCGCCGGCTCCTGCACCCTGTCCGGCTTCCGGTGCGCGACGACCCGCACCGCGCCCCACGCCTGCCCCCGCACCAGCCGGACACACTCCGCCACCCCCGGCATCGGCAGCGTCATCTTCGACCCGCTCCCCGGCCGGAGCAGCCGCACCTCCAGCCGATCCGGCTCCGGATCGAGCGGATCTTCGAGGATCAGCCGGTTCCCCGCCAGCCCCAGCCCCTCCAGCCGGGCCCCGCCCACCCACCACGCCTCCGGGGCCGCCCCGCCGTCCAGCTTGCCGCCCAGCGCCCGGCAGGCGGCAAGCCAGCCCTTCGCGCCCTGGGCGGGGAGCTTCGGCTGGACGGTCGTCAGAAGCACCCGCAGGCTGTCGCGCTCGACGTTGTCGAACAGGGCGTCGCTATGGAAGAACCCCCACCAGAGCTTCGCCCCCGCCCGCTTCGCCCGCTGCCACAGCACCAGCAGCACCGCCACCTGCGCCACCCTCGGCATCCCCGCCATGTCCGGCGAGGCGTCGAAGCAGACCGCGCACACCCGCGCCCCCTGCGGGGAGCGCTGCGCCAGCTCCAGGTATCCCTGCTCAGCCATCACCGCGCGGCGCAGGAACTCCTCCGGGAACTCGGACGCCAGCACCCACTCGGACAGCAGGAGCCGGTGGATCGGTCCGCGCCGCACCATCCCCCGGTATCCCTCCGGATCGCCCTCCTCCTTCGGGCGCTCCGCCGGCATCGGCCCGATCAGCCGCGCCAGCCGATCCACCAGCGGCAGGAGGCCCGACGCCACGTCCGGCGAGAACATCGACATGAGCTCTGTCCACGCCTCCATCTCCGGCGGGAGGTGCAGCGTCACCGCCCCCTCCACGCCGCCAGCCGCTCCCGGCTCAGCGGGCGCGCCGCCGCCATCCCCAGCGCCCGCGCCCCGCCCGCCGCGCTCAGCGGCACCACGATCAGCGGCGCCGGCGCCCCCTGCAGCAGCCGACCCTCGATGAGCGCCGGGTGCGTCTCCGGCCTGAGCAGCGTCGGCAGCAGCAGCCCCGGCGCCTCCGGATCGCGCCCCAGCCAGATCACGCCCTCCCCGTACGGCAGATCCGCGCCGATCAGCCCGATCCAGCAGCCGGCCGCG
>JBEIQZ010000216.1:0-9200 GCA_040376255.1 Alphaproteobacteria bacterium | reverse complement strand
CCCCGCTGTCCTCCACCGCCGTCAGCCCCGCCGCCGCCAATTCCTCCTTCAGCGCCGGGATCTCCGCCGGCCGCGCCGCCCGAAGCCAGAGCGGCGGGTGCCGGTGCTGCGCCGCCAGGAACCCGCTCACCCACGCCTCCCCCGACCGCGCCGCCCGCGCCGAGAGCGGCCCCGCCCACCACGGCGGCAGCCCGGCCCCGATGCACCGCGCCTCCATCGGCCCCGCCGCGAGCGCCGCCTGCACCTCCCGGAGCCCCTCGTCCCCGCCCGCCGCCAGCCGCCGCACCCGCTCCGCGAACGCCGGGCCGCCCTCCCCGCCAGCCGTGCGCCGCCACAGCTTCAGCAGATCCCCCGGCCCCCGCACCGCGTCGCAGAACACCGGCACCGCCTCCAGCGGCGACCGCTTCCGCAGGAACGGCAGGAACGCCACCAGCACGCCCCACGACACCGCAGCGTCCATGAACTGCGACAATTCCGCCCCGACCGCCGAACGCTTCGCCGCCGGGGCGCCCTCCCGCACCGCCTTCGCGATCCAGCGATCCATCGACGGCGGCACCTCCGGCGTCAGCCACGCGAGGAAGGCAGCCAGCCCGCGATCCGGGGCGTCGAGGGCGGGGACAGAGAGGCGACGGGACATCCAGACTCCAGGGGGCGCCCTCCTAACCCGAATGCGCCGGCAGGCGCGGGCGTTGATGCGCCCCCGCCCAGGCGACGGCGGCTGATCAGCCGCCCGCGACCTCCGCCATCTCCCGGATGATCGCCCGCGCCCGGACGCTGGCGCCCTTGGCGTTGACGCGGGGACTCGCGGCGGCGATGCCCCAGCGGCCCTCAGCGACGGCGACGATGATGCCGGAGACGCCGGACTTTGCGGGGAGGCCCGTCTCGACGAGCCACATGCCGCTCTCGTCGTACATGCCGCAGGTCGCCATGAGGGCGAGGACGATGCGGGCGGTGCGGGGCGAGAGGAGGGGCTGCTGAGTGATCGGGCTGCGGCCCCGGTTGGCCAGCACGGCGGGGAGGTGGGCGGCCTCGGCGACGGTGGCTTCGAGGGAGCAGAGGGTGAAGTAGGCCTCCAGCACCTCGTCCACCGGGACGGAGAGCAGCCCCGCGCCGCGCAGGAACCAGGCGATGGAGCGGTTGCGGTCGCCGGTGCGCCGCTCCGAGGCGAGGACGCGGGTGCTGGTGTGGAGGGGGCCGCCGTAGAGGCGCTCAGCCCAGCCCTCGATCCAGGCGAGGCGATCTTCGGCGTTGCCCCGGAGCAGCCCGCAGAGGGCGATGGCGCCCGCGTTGACCAGCGGGTTCGCCGGGCGCGGCCCGTGGGTCTCCAGCCACGCCACAGAGGAGAACGATCCGCCGGTCGGCTCGGCCCCGACGACGCGGAACACCTCCTCCGGCCCCCGCTCCTCCAGCAGCCCGGCCAGCAGCAGCAGCTTGGCCGAGCTCTGCAGGGTCAGCCGCTGCATGTCCCCGGCGCGGAGCAGGTCGCCGCCGACCGTGCAGACGGCTGCCCCGGTGGAGTCGACAGGGGCGTTGGCCAGCTCAGGGATGTAGGCGGCGGGGGCGCCCCCGTCGAGGGCGCGGGCGCGGAGGACGGCGGCCCCGAGGCGGGCCTGGAGATCGGGCAGGTCAGACATCCCGACAACGTACTCCGGCGGCCTACCTTAACACCAGCCCCGGCCAGATCCCGCCGATCCCGCAGAGCGCGAGCAGCCCCAGCAGCGCGGCGGTCTCAGCGCCGCTTAGATCCTCCATCGCCGCGATCTCCGCTGTGGCGGGCGGGCCGGAGAGGGCGGGGGTGAGGGCGCGGACGATGGCGGCGACGCAGAGGGAGAGGCCGATGGCGAGCAGGACGGCGTGGCCGGGCAGCCGATCGCTGACCCCGGCGACGAGGATGATCTCCAGCGGGAAGGCGAGCGATCCGGGCATCCCGGCGACCGCGAGGGCGGAGAGCAGCAGCAGCGCGGCGAGGCGCGGGGCGCGCGAGGCGATCCCGCCGAGAGAGGCGAGATCGGTGCTACCGGTGCGGGCATGCAGCATGCCGGCCGCCAGCAGCAGCGCGGGCATCGCCAGCCCGGCGTCGATCAGCAGCGCCCAGGCGGCCCGGATCGCGGCGGGGTCGCGGCTGGCGGCGGCGACGAGCAGGACGCCGGCGTGGGCGATGGCGAGGAAGGCGGCGAGGCGGCGCAGGTTGGTCTGCACGAGGGCGAGCAGCGCGCCGGACAGCAGCCCGATGACGCCGAGCGTGGCGAGCGCCCGCCCGAAGTCGGGGGCGTCCCCGCAGATCGGCAGGATCACGCGGAAGATCGCGTAGCCTGACGTCTTCAGCCCGATCAGCCAGATCGCCGCCGCCAGCGGCCCCTCCATCAGCATCCCGACCAACCATGTGTGCATCCCGATGATCGGCACCTTGACCCCGATCCCGACGAGCAGCAGCGCCAGCAGGATCTGCCGCTCCCCCGGCGTCAGCGCCGCTGCCAGCGCCGCGAACCCGTCCATGTCGAAGGGCAGCGCGGCGGGCTGCATGCCGATCAGGATCAGCGCGTAGAAGAACGGGATCCCCCCCGCGATCATCGTCATCAGCATCCGGGTGGCGGCGAAGCGCCGGGGGCCGCGCGCCTCCTGGAGCGTGAGGAGGTAGATCGGCAGGAGCGAGAGCTCCCAGAAGCCGAAGAACAGCATGAGATCGCGGGCGGTCAGCAGGCCCATCGCGGCGCTGAGCGCGGCGAGCAGCAGCGAAGCGCCCCGGCGGAGCGGCCTGTCGGCGCCAGCACCTGCTCCAGCACCTGCTCCAGCATCTGCTCCAGCACCTGCTCCAGCACCTGTTTCAGCACCCGTTTCAGCACCTGCCAGCCCTGACAGGCGCGGCGGCGCGGGCGCCAGCAGCGCCAGCAGCGCCAGCAGCGCGGGGAGCGGCAGCAGCAGCGCGGATCGGGCGTCGACGGCTAAGTGGTACTCCGCGCCGAGCGAGGGGATCCAGGGAAGACGCTCCTCCAGCCGCGTCGCGCCCGCCGGGATCTCCAGGAGCGCCACCCGGCAGGCGAGCAGCAGCGTCAGCAGCGCGGCCCCCGGCGCGGCCAGACGCCGGAGCGCGTGCAGGGGCGCGCTCAGCGGCCCCGACGCGGGCGGGAGCAGCAGCAGGATCGCCGCTGCGAGCGGGAACCACACGAGCAGGCTCAGCGTCACGGCGCCTCCATCTGCCCGATCAGGCGCTCCACGACGGGGCCGACGAAGGTGAGGACGGGGTGGTGGCTGGACTGCCCGGTGATGACGAGGGAGCAGACGACGGCGGAGATGAACAATTCCGTCCTGTCGAGATCGCGGATCGGGCCGGGAGGCAGCCCCCGCCCCGGTGACAGAACCGGCGCCAGGATCGGCGCGCCCGCCTGCGGCACCTCCGGTCGGATGAGGAACAACCGCTGGTAGTTCCACAGCAGGCAGCCCGCCGAGATCACCGTCCCGATCCCGACGAGCAGCGCGGCGCTCCACGACCGGGCGAGCAGCGCGCCCTCCAGCACGAGGTGGAGCGCCTCGAAGCCGAGGGTGCCGGGCATCCCGAGGCTGGTGAGGACGATGATGAGGAAGGCCATCGCGAGCCGGGGCATGGCGGGGGTGATCTGCTGGAGGCGGGCGAAGTCGGTGCTCCCGGCGCGCAGGGTGAGGAAGCCGGCGGCGAAGTAGAGCCCGGCGGCGGCGATGCCGAGGTTGAGCGCCTCGACGACCGCGCCCTCCATCCCGAAGCGGTTGAGGGTGAACAGGGCCGGGACGATGTAGCCCATGTGGGAGAGCGTGATGAACGCGAGCACCCGCCGCAGCTTCTCCTGGATGAGCGCCAGCAGCGCCCCGTAGAGCAGCCCGGCGATGCCGAGGACGCTCACCTGCGGCGCCCAGTGCGCGGCCTGCTCAGGGAGCAGCGGCAGGACGTCGCGGAGCAGCGAGAGGATGCCGATCTTGACGCCGAGCAGGAACACGTTGAGGCCGACGACCGGCCCGTGTTCGAGGGCGGCGATCATCCAGCCGTGGAACGGGAAGACCGGCGTCCGGATCGCGACGGCGAGGAACAGCAGCACGAAGATCAGCTCCGCGCGCTGGAGCGGGAGGCCGATGAGGTCGGGCCGGTCGGTCGACCACGCGCCGACGATCTGGAGGTGCTCCCAGCCGAGCAGCAGCGTCCCGGCGAGGAACAGCGCCGCCGAGAACAGCAGGAACAGCGTGACCTTCCGCGCCGCAGCCAGCCGCTCCAGCGGGTCTGCTGTCACGCCATAGTCGCGGATCAGCAGGTGGCAGGGGACGATCTCCAGCGTAAAAAAGAAGCAGAACTGCAGAAGATCCTCCGACACCGCCATCCCCTGCAGGCAGCCCTGGAGCAGCAGCGCGGCGGCCTGCCAGCCCTGCCGCTGGGTCCACGCCCGCTCTCCGAACAGGGAGATCAGCACCCCGAGCAGCGCCGCGAGCGGCAGGAACAGCGCGCCGATGCCGTCTATCGCCGCGCGCGGCCCGAGGTGCAGCCAGGTCAACGCCGGGATCAGCGCCGGGATCAGCGGCCGGGCCTCGACGAGCGCGCCCGCCCCGTGCGCGTCGAACACCAGGAACACCGCCACCGCCGCCGCCAACGACAGCAGGCTCACCGGCACAAAGAGCGTCCCCGCCGCCCCGCGCCGCGCCGCGATCCCCTCCAGCAGCGCGCCGCCCACCGGCAGAACCCAGCACAGGCTCAGCAGCGGGAGCAGCGAGAGCAGCGAGGTGATATCAGCGAGGTTCATCGGTCTATCCGTACAGCCCGGAGAGGATCAGCAGCGCGAGGACGATGGCGACCGCCGGCTCCTCCAGTACCTCCTCGACGGTCTGGAGGGTGCGCCCGGCCATCAGCAGCAGCGCGACGACCCCGCGCCCGAGGCCGACCGCGACATAGCGCTCCTCGAAGGATCGCGCCGACTCGGAGGCATACTGCAGCATCCGCCCCGCCGCCCCGCGCGCCCGGATGAGCGCGGGGCTGACCGCCGGATCCGCAGGATCGGACGGCTCCAGACCCGTCGCCCGCTCCAGCACCTGCGCGTCGAGCCGATCCAGCCGCTCCGAGAGCCGCAGGATCGGCTCCGCCACCGCCTGCCGGTGCATCCGCTCCAGCCCGAACCGGTCGCGCGCCGCGCGCTCCAGCCAGGGCCAGCGCGCCAGCGCCGCAGGCGATCCCGCCGGGCGCGCCGGCAGCGCCTCCAGCTCAGAAGGAGCGCGGAGGATCTGCCAGCCGCGCAGCAGGGCATGCGCCACCAGCATCGCGATCACCGCCCCCGGCAGCCAGCCCGGCGCGAGCGGCGCCAGCGCGGGCGCCAGCCCCAGCCCCGCCACCCCCAGCCCGACCGCGCTGACCCCGAGGTGGACGACCTGCCCCTTCGCGTCGGTCAGCACCTGCGCCTGCGCCCACGCCATCCCCGCCGCGACGAGCCCCCACGCCACACAGGCCGCCCCCAGCCACGGGAGCGCGACGATCATCGGCGCGATCCGTCCGATCAGCAGCGGCCCCGCCAGCGGGATGAGCGCCCCGTAGAACAGCGCGCTCGTCGGCGTCGGCCCCCCCACCGCGCGGGCGAGCCAGGGGGTGAACGGCGGCAGCCCCGCCTTGACCCCCGCCGCTGTGAGCAGGAGCCCCCCCAGCGCCGTCCCGGCGAAGGGATGCGCCGCCGCCATCCCGTTGAGCGCCTCCCACTCCAGGCTGCCCGCCGTCCGCAGCCCGACCGCCGCCGCCAGCAGCAGCGCGAGATCCCCCGGCCGGTTGGTCAGCGCCGCGCGCAGCCCCGCCGCCGCCGCCGCCGGACGCCGGTGGAAGAAGGCGATCATCAGCGCCGAACAGGCCCCCGCGATCTCCCATCCGGCCAGCAGCGCCAGCAAGCTCCCCCCCAGGCTGATCAGCACCATCGCCCCTGAAAACAGGCAGAGCAGCACATAGAACCGCAGAAAGCCCGTCTCCCGATGGAAGTACCGATCCGAAAAGGACGCGACCCCCAGGCAGGCCAGCAGCGAAAAACCCGCTGCCAGCATCGGCGCCGGGGCGGCCTCCAGACATATCTCCAGCCGCCAGCCCGGCACCGGCCACACCAGCGCCGCCCGGTGCGCACCCGGCGCGTCCGCCAGCGCGCTCCACAGCCACCCGGCCAGCCCCAGCCCGATCCCCCCCTTCCCGATGCGCGCGATCCCCCGCTCTGCCCCCTCCCCTTCAGCGGGCCAGATCAGCCCCCGGAGGCCCAGCGCGAGCGCCGCCCCGAACGGCCCGATCAGCATCAATTGCATGAGATCAATTGCATGGGGAGAACCCATGTCCGGGCCGGTAGCGCAGCAGATCCGCCCCACCCGGCGACAGCGCGAGCAATTGCACCCACTCCCCATCGATGAGCTCCCGCAGCGCGGGCTGGCGGGCGAGGATGGCGCCGAGGACGGCGGGCGCGGCCTCGACGATCATCAGCAGCCGCATCGGCTCATGGAGCTCGGTCATCTGGCGCGGGAGGCCAGTGCGGAGATCGCCCTCCGTCCCCTCCATGACCGCGAACCGGCCCTGGAGGTTGTGGGGGAGCTTGCTGCCGCAGCCGAAGCGCTCCGGGTCGACGCTGGAAAAATAATACTCCAGGCTGATCCCGGCGCCGACCGGGCCGACGGCCAGCAGGATCCCCTCCAGCACGCTGCCTCCGGGATCGGTGGTCGGATCATAGGAAACCAGGAACGAGCGCCGATCCAGCGATATGCCCCGGCTCCGGCTGCGCCGCCCGATGATCGCGGCGGCGTTCGTCGCGTGGCCCAATTCCGGTCGCGCCTGCCCGATGTCCCAGGTGCGCGCGTCCACGTGCCGGAGCGCCGCCTGTGCGTCCGGCGGGCCGCCCCCCGGCGCGACAGGCGCGGAGGCGAAGCGGCGGCAGCGCTCCTGCGCGGAGGCGGCGCGGGCGGTCTGGAGGGCGCGCTGGAGGGCGGTCTGGAGGGCAGGATCGGGGACGGGCGCCGGGCCTGTGTCGAAAAAGACGATCTCCTCCGATCCGGTGTCGTGCTCCCCGGCGAGGAACACCGTGCCGTCCGGGATGTGTACGCCGCGCGTCCGGAGCATCTGCCGCACATCGGGCCGGTTGGCGAGCGTCGCGACGGCGCGGGCGTTCGGGCCGCCGTGGCGTCCGCCGCAGGCGCCGCAGGCGTAGGCGGCGCGGTGGGGGTTGTTGAGGCTCGACGATCCGTGCGCCAGCAGCAGGACGAGCGGCGCGGGCCCCGGGATCTGGCCGCTCCGGCCCAGCCCGATCTGGGTGAACAGCCGCGCCAGCCGGTCGGCCTGCTCCTCCGGGGAGAAGCCGACATCGGGATCGGCGGGATCGGGATCGAGGGTCTGCCGGGTGGGGATCGGGGGGAGGAGCCGCTGGAGGATCGGGGCGGTGATCCGCCGGAGCTGCGCAGGCGCAGCGATCATCAGCCCGATCCAGCCCAGCAGCAGCGGCGCGAACAGCGGCAGCAGCGGCAGCAGCCACGGCGCGCGCGCCTCCTGCGCCAGCCGCCCGATCCGGCGGCGGAGGCGGCGCTGCCGATCCGCCTCAGCGGGGTCGTCGGGGATCTCGCGCACCGTGCGGTCGGGCCGGATCGCGGGCGGACAGAGCGGCGCCGGGCGATCCGCGTGGAGCGGCAGGTGGTTCATCGGCAGCCCGAAGAACCCCGCCGCGCCGAATGTCTCCAGCCGGAGGCCGAGATCGGCGCCCGCCCGCTCCAGGTGGCGGCGGAACGCCTCCTCGCGCTCGTCGATGCAGAAGACGACCTGCGCGTCGGGGACGGCGCGGACGCCCGCTGCTCCGTCGGGATCTGCCGGATCTGCCGACGCGCCCGGCAGCCCCGGATCGTCCGGCGGGGCGGCCCGCAACAACACGACCACGCCGCGCCGGTAGTCCGCCTCGAACGCCTCCAGCCCGACCGGCCCGAAGACCTGCGACCGCAGCGCCGGGAGCAGATCGCAGAGCCGCCCCAGCGATCCGGCGGGGAGCGCCGCCACATCGGCCGCGCCCGCCCCGGCGCTGAGGAGGAGCCGGAAGGCCGGCCAGAGCCACGTCCCGGCGCGGCGGAGGCGGGCGCCGGGGCGATCGGGGCGGAAGATCGCGGCGTAGATAGCGGCGGCGAGGGTGCGCCACGCGGCCTGCGGCGCGTCGTGGATGCGTCCGGCGGCGTAGCGGGCGCGATCCGCGAGCGGCTCGGGCAGCTCTCCGGCGTAGAGCAGGCGGCGACACCAGAATTCTTCCGGACACCTGCTCAGCGCGGCGGCCAGCGCCTCCGGCGGGAGCCCCCAGTGGCGCGCGGCGAGGCGCGCGGCGAGGCGCTCCTCCTCCGCCCACCACACCGCCAGCCACTCCGCCAGCCGCACCGGCGCCGCCGCCTGCGGAGGCCAGTCCGGGTGGGCCTCGCGCCACGCGATCATCCCCGCCCAGCCGGGGCAGCGCCAGGCGATGCGCTCCAGCACCGGCTCCCGGTGCGCCGCCGGGAGCGACTCCAGGCGCGCGGCGAGCAGCGACTCCGGATCGTCCGGCCACACGACCTCCGCCCTGTCCCCCTGCGCCGCCGCCTGCGCCTCGCGCCACGCCCGGTACAGCCCCGCCGGAGCCACCCCGGCCTGCCCCTCATCGAGCGCCGCCGCCGCGAACGGGATCACCTCCGGGGCGACCCCGGCCAGCAGATCCGCCCCGCAGATCGACGCGATCCGCTCAGCGGGCGGGATCGGGGCGTCGAAGGATCGCGCCAGCGACTCCTGCGCCATCGCCGCCGCCTGCTGCCGATCCTGCGCCTCCGGCTCCCGATCCATCGCGCCCCCGGCCGGCCCGCCCTGCTCCGGCCCGGACAGCCCCGCCTGCGCCGCGCATGCCTCCCAGAGCGCCCGCTCCCCCGCGCCCATCCGCGCGAGCCGCCGCAGCAGGAACCCCGGCGGCGCGGGATCGTCCCCGGACTCCGCGCCGAGCAGCAGCGCGCAGAGCCGGCCGCGCGTGAGCGGGGCGCCCGGCAGCGGCAGCGCGATCCCCTCCGGCAGCAGCTCCGGGTGATCGGCGAGCGCCTCCTCCAGCGCGCCGGGCCGGATGCGCCCGCTGCGCCACGCCGCGCGCAGCGTCGCGGCGGAGGGGTAGCCCTGCGCGCCGGAGCGGGCCGAGGCGAGGGCGATGGCGGCGTGGAAGCCGAGGTGCTGGTCGGCGTGGAGGGTGTTG
>JBEIQZ010000273.1:0-8079 GCA_040376255.1 Alphaproteobacteria bacterium | reverse complement strand
TACTTTATAGACCTTGTAGAAGAATGACTATCCATCTTCTGATTGCTTCTCTCTTGCTGCCCGCTCTTCATGCTACCAATATGCTCTCTCTGCGCCGTGCCGTCAAGAGGTCTTTTGAAGAAACTTTCAAGCTTGAACCATGATAATATCGCATATCTTTTAAAGACACGTCCCCCTCCTCCACCCCGCCCGCAGGGTGCAGCCCGTCCTGCAGTCTCCGGTCCTCCGGAAACAGTACAGTGTTTCAGCCCCGTCCCATAAACGGAGCGCACAATCTGACAGACATTTCTGGCGGACGGAATTCCGTCCCCCGGAAACGACAGAACCCCGACCCAGGAGTGGGTCGGGGTTCTGCGAGAAGTACGGTTGTACCGGCTTCTATCGCATCATGCCTCCAGGCCCACGCATACCAGGGTACGCGGATCAGGTCGATGGGGCATGGTCCGTCGCGCGCACACGACGACCATACCCCAGGTGGGATCCGGTCGCCGATCGTGGCATACGAACATCATGTCATCACCGTAACTCCCCTCTTTTCCACTGTCAACCGCCGATGGCAGGCGCTACACTGCTTTTCTCCTCCCTCTCTGCACCTGGACGCCGATGATCCCTCTGCTGCTGACCCCGCTCTGGCACCTCGACCGCGCCGCTGTGTCACCGACCTTCCGCCCGGACGGCCTCGCCCTCCACGCCATCGACGGCGCGGGCGCGCTCCGGAGCCACGACGCGCGGACAGGGGCGGTGCGCTGGCAATTGCGCGCGCCGGACGGGCTGCGGTTCGGCGGGCAGGTGACGGACGCCGGCGGGATCTCGGCGCTGACGGTGGATCGGGACGGCTACAGCCGGGGCGTCTGCCGGGTGGGGATGGACGGGAAGAAGAGGTGGTGTGTCCGGCTGGATCGGGTGCTGTCGGAGCCGGTTTCGGGGATCACCGGGAGCGGGATCGCGGTGGCGGATCAGCACGAGGATCTGCGCCTGCTCGATCCGGCGACCGGGGCGCCGATGGGGGAGTGGATCCCGGGCGGCGAGATGCACATCTACAACGAGCCGGGGGAGCCGCACGACACGATATTCCAGCGGTCGGCGGTGCTGCTCGGGGACTTCGGGGGGACGACGGTGATCGCGACGGGGCGCGGGCTGCGGGGGTTCCGGGCGTCGGGGGAGGTGTGGAGCGGGGAGATCAGCTCGGCGCCGGTGGAGTTCGGCGGGTTCGGCGGCGGGCTGGTGTTCTCGCATGCGGGCGCGCCGGTGCTGGCGGGCGCGGCGGGCGGCGCGGGCGGGGCGCTGTTCCTGATCGGGGATCGGCTCGTCGGGCTCGGGGCGGACGGGCGGGTGCGGTTCGCGCTGGACGAGCCGGAGGCGGTGCGGCTGGTGGATCTGCCGGGCGGGCCGTTTCTGGTACGGGAAAAGTCGATCTCGGCGCTGGACGCGGCCACAGGTGCCGCGCGCTGGACGACCGCGCTGACCGGCTTCGGGGCGATCCTCGGCGAGTCCGGGGGGATCGGCTGGCGCGAGCCGGGGGATCTGCGCGACGCGGCGGTGCTGCTGGACGCGACGGGGGCAGTGGCGCTCACCGTGCCGCTGGCGGGCGCGACCGGCGAGCTGAGCGTCCACGCCGACAGCGTGCTGCTCGGCCCCACCCCGGAGAGCTGGCGCTGCCTCGGCCCCGCAGGCCCGCGCTGGGCGTTCACCGACCGCATGGGCAACGCAGAGGTTCACGCCGGGGTCGGTGTCCGCTACCCGAACCCCGCGCCGCTGGAGCTGATCGACCTGCAGACCGGCGCGGTCCTCGGGCGGATCAGGGGCGCGATCCTCGCCTCCACCGGCGATCTGCTGCTGTCCTCTGAGGAGGGCGGATACGCCATCTATGCCGCGCCCCGCGCCGCGCCGCCCCGGCCCTGACCGGCGGGTTATCAGGCGGGCCGGAGGCACTGTGTCCATGACCCCTTCCATCACGCTGTACTTCAACCACTTCACCCGCGCCACCCGCGTCCGCTGGATGCTGGAGGAGCTCGCCGTCCCCTACACGCTCGTCCCGATGAACCTCCAGGGCGGCGCGCACAAGCAGCCGGAATACCTGAAGATCCACCCGCTCGGCAGGGTGCCAGCCCTCACCCACGACGGCCACACCCTCATCGAGTCCGTCGCCATCTGCCAGTACCTCGCCCACGCCTTCCCCGAAGGCGACCTCGGCCCCGGCGCGCCCGGCTCGGCCGAGTCGGCGGACTGGCACACCTGGACGATCTACGCCCAGGTCAGCGTCGAGCCCGAGCTCGCCGCCGCCTTCACCGAGCTCCGCAAGCCCGAGGCCGCCCGCGACGCCGCCGCCCTCGCCGGGGCCCGCGCCCGCTTCCTCACCGCCGTCGCTCCGCTGGAGGCGCACCTCGCCGCCCGCGCCTTCGTCTGCGGCGACCGCTTCAGCGCCGCCGATGTGATCGTCGGCTCCATCCTCGGATGGGCGAAGGGCATGGGCTTCATCGCCGACCTGCCCGCCAGCCTCGCCTATATGCAGCGCCTCAGCGAGCGCCCCGCCTTCCAGAAGGGTCGGCAGCCGGCGTGAACCGGACGATCTGGCTGATCGGCCTGACCAGCCTGCTCACCGATGTCGGCTCGGAGATGATCTTTCCGCTCCTGCCGATGTTCCTCACCGGGACGCTGCACGCCTCCCCGGCGCTGCTCGGCGTGATCGAGGGGGCGGCGGACACGCTGTCGAGCCTGCTGAAGCCGGTGGCAGGGCGGCTCTCGGATCGGATGGGTCGGCGGAAGCCGCTGGTGCTCGGCGGCTACGGGCTCGCCGCGCTTGTCCGCCCGCTGATGGCGCTCGCCGCCGCGCCCTGGCATGTGCTGGCGATCCGGCTCAGCGACCGGGTCGGCAAGGGGCTGCGCTCCGCCCCGCGCGACGCGCTGCTCGCCGCCGCCGCGCCCGCCGGGCAGGAGGGCCGCGCCTTCGGCTTCCACCGGGCGATGGATCACACCGGGGCGCTGATCGGGCCGCTGGTCGCCGCCGTGCTGCTCGCCGCCGGGGTGGAATTGCGGACGGTGTTCGGGCTCGCGCTGGTGCCGGGGCTGCTGGCGCTCGGGATAGTCGCGCTGATCCGTGAGGACGCCCCCGCCCCGCCCCTGCCCGCCCCCGCCGGTGCCGCCGGTGCCGCCGGAGCGGACGCGCCGATGCCGACCCGCCTCCGCGCCTGGCTGGTGATCCTGCTGCTGTTCTCGCTCGGCAACGCCTCGGACGCCTTCCTGCTGCTCCGCGCCGGGGAGGTCGGGATCGCGCCCGCCGCGCTGCCGCTGCTGTGGGCGGGCTTCCACGTCATCAAGATCGCCTGCACGCGCGCCGGGGGGACGCTCGCAGACCGGCTGCCCCGCGCCCGGCTGGTGATGGCGGGGTGGCTGATCTACGCGCTTGCCTACACCGGTTTTGCGCTCGCGACGACGCCCTGGCAGATCTGCGCATGCTTCGCCGTCTACGGCGTCTTCTATGGTCTCACCGAGCCGACCGAGAAGGCGATGATCAAGGATCTCAGTCCGCCCGCGCTCCGGGGCCGCGCCTACGGCTGGTACCACCTCGTCATCGGCATCAGCGCCCTGCCCGCCGGGCTGCTCGCGGGCGGGCTGTGGGAGCGGCATGGATCAGGGGCGGCGCTCGGCATCGGGGCGGCGCTCGCGATGGCGGCGGCGCTCGCGCTGCTGGCCTGGGAGCTGAGCGGGCGGGATCGGGCGGTCGGGCCTGCAGCTCAGTAGATCGGCCCCAGCACCAGCCGGGGGTCGGGCCAGCGCCGGAGCGCCTCCTCCCGCTCAGAGGGCCGCACCACGCCCGGCATGTCGTGCGTCTCCGGGCGCTCCCGGCTGAGCTGAAAATGCAGGTGCGGCGGCCAGCCCCCGTTCTCCTCCGGCGGCCCGATCCAGCCCAGCACCTCGCCCGCCTCCACCTGATCCCCCGGCGCCCGGAGCAGCAGCGAGCGCGCCGCGAGGTGGCCGTAGAGCGCATACAGGGGCGCCCCCTCCCCGATCCAGTGCTCCACCACGATCGCATGCCCGTAGTCCCCCGGCGCCGGGAGCGCCCCCCGGTGCAGCACCCGCCCCGGCGCGAACGCATGC
This sequence comes from Alphaproteobacteria bacterium, assembly GCA_040376255.1. Lineage (GTDB taxonomy): Bacteria > Myxococcota_A > UBA796 > UBA796 > SXON01 > JBEIQZ01. Next base: position 3,981 of record JBEIQZ010000273.1, on the reverse strand, counting down.
ACCGCCACCCCGACCGGCGCCCCGAGATCGATCCCGACGTGAAGGCAGCGCTCCTCCTGCTCCCCGAACAGCGCCGCCGTGTACATCCCGCGCCGGATCTCGTCGTACCGCCCGACGCTCCAGAGCGGCGGCTTCACCGCCGAGGGGCGGCTCAGGTCGCGGACATGGAGGTCGGAGGGGAGCATCATCACCGGGTGGAATTTCGGGTGCGCCATCGGGATCGGTTATCCTCCCCGCACGATGAGCGCCCGAACGATGAACGCCCGCCTGCTGCGCCTGATCCCCGCCCTGCTGCTCCTCTCCCTCCTGCTGACATACGGCGGCTACCGGCTCCTGCTGCTCGCGCCGATGAGCCAGATCGATCGGCGGCCCTTCACCCCCGCCCAGCTCGCCGCCTTCCGACAGGATCTGGAGGCCGTCCGCGCCGCCCCCCTGTTCCCTCCCCCGCCGCCGCAGACCTCCGATCAGCCCGGCGTCCAGATCGACGCCGCGCCCGTGCTGGGGCGCTACATCACTGGCGAGGGGAATGCAGCGCCGGAGCCGCCGATGGAGCGCTCCTGGTGGAACGGGCCGGATCGGATGCCGCAGCGGCTGAAGGACGGCTGGCTGAACGATCCGGCGAGCATGCCCACCGGGGACTTCTCGCTGCTTGAAGAATTGCAGCCCTTCCAGTGGTGGGAGGCCGACGCCTATGGCGCGTACGCCCGCATGCTCGCCGCCGACCCGCGCGCCGGATACGACCGGATGCCCGTCGCCGACTACCGCCCCCTCACCGATCTCGCCGCCGCCCGCCTCGCTGACGGCCTCCGCCGCCCCGATCAACTGCTCTCCGCCCTCCAGCAGACCCGGCACCTCGCCGCCCTCGTCTACAGCGATGAGACCCTGATCTCCACGATGAGCGCGCTGGGGATGGCGACCATGGAGCGGAAGGCCGCCGCTGAGGGCGTCCGGCTCGGCCACCTGATCGGCACGCCCGACGGGATGGTACTGCGCGCGCCCGCCCAGGCGCCCGCCGGAGATCCCGCCGGAGATCCCGCCGGGGTCACCCCCTCTCTGCTCAGCGCGATCAACAACTGGATGCCGCCCACTGAGGCCCAGATCGAGGCCCACAAGCGGCTGGCAAACGCCTGGCTCGCTGTGCTGCAGCAGCCGGACGCGTCGCTGCCTCCGGACAGCACCCCGTTCGGCTTCTGCGCCGCGCTCGGGGAGACCGTGCTCGTCTCCGGCATGATCCGGACGCACCAGCTCCACGCATGGCCGCTGGAGGAGGATTTTGCCGCACAGACCGCCGTCGTCGCGCTGGGCCTGGAGATCCCCGGCTGCCGCATCCCGACCGAGCGCAGGCGGTGGGAGGAAGGCACCGAGAGCGTCCTGAGCGGCGTCCCGTACTACCGCTCCGTCCAGGCCGCCGTGCTGCTCAACCTCGCGAGGCCGGACTACAATCCCTATGACTGAGCGGCCCCGAGACCGGGCTGCCCTATGGCTGAGCAGGCGTTACCCGCTGTAAAAACTGGAAGGCACCGCCCCGGATCTCCTGCAGAACCACCGGCTTCTGCGGCTCCCGATCCGGCCCCATCCGGATGCCGCCGGTGGCCCCGTCCTTCAGCTCAGCCGACGCCAGCCGATCCAGCAATTCCGCCCGCGCCGCCGCCTCCCCGCGCCCGAGCCGCACCCGAGCCTCCCCGGACATCTTCTCCACCGTCTTCAGCAGCAGCCGCATCGCGTCATGCCCGAGCGCGGCGAGCGCGTCCGGCGTGTCGGTTCCCGCGCCCGGATACGCCGCCCGCCAGTCCGCCACGAACCCCGCGCTGTCCGGATCATCTGCGGCAAAGTGGTCGGTGAAGACCGCGCCCTCCAGCGCCTCCGCCGCCCCCTCCACGTCGAAAATCCCCGACGAAGCCCAGCCGTCCCCGCCCGCCAGCAGCCCCCGGAACCCGAGCGCCCGCAGCGCAGGCGCCATCCGGGCGACGTCCGGATAGTACCCGGGTATGTAGAGCGCCTCAATCTTCGCCTTGCGGAATTGGCGCCACTGGGCACGGAGATCCACATCCATACTGCTGTAGAACTCCTGGTGCATCCGGCCATTGAAGCGCTGCTGGAGCCGCATCGCCAGCGCGCGTGAGTAGTCGCTGCGGGTGTCGCTCAGAATGCCGATCCGCTCAATCCCCCGCTGCCGGAACAATTCCGCCATCGCGTCCCCCTGCCGGGGATCGGGGAAGCAGACGCGGAAGCTGTGCGTGCCGAGGGTCGTCAGCGTCGGGTTGGTCGAGATCGCCATCAGGAGCGGCACGCCGTAGCCCTCCGTCACATGGAGGAGGACGCGCGCCCGCACAGAGGTCTGCGCCGAGATCACCGCCACCGCCCCGCCCCGAACCAGCACCTCCCCCGCTACCGTCGTGTCATTGCTGCTGCGACCCTCGTCCGCGATCTGGAGCGAGAGCGCGATGTCCGGTCGCTGCCGACGGAACAGCGCGAGCGCCAATTCCGCGCCCTGCCGAAGCGACCGCCCCAGCGCCTCCTCCGGCCCGCCGAGCGGTGTACAAAGCCCGATCCGGATCGGCTCCACCTCCGCCTGCTTCGCCAGCGCCCTGGCCGGGAGCGCCAGCCCCAGCGCCAGCAGCAGCCCGCGCCGCGTGAACCGATCCTCCCTCACCGGATCGTCCTTCATCCTGGGCTCACGCTCAGCCAGTCGAGCGCCGCCTCCCCGCTGGCCTCGACAAAGCGCGCGCAGAGCCGGGAGAAGGCGGTCTCTGTCGGGGGCTTGACATCCTTGGAGAATTCAAACCAGTCCACCAGCGTCTCTACAACAAAGACCCGCTGAAACCGGACGCTCTGCGTCTGAAGCAGCTTGCCATCGGCAGAATAATTCCGCACCTCAATGATGAATGCGCTGTTGCTCTTCGCCGGATCGAGGACGATCCCGGTGACCTGAGCGCGCCCGCGCACGATCAACCGCTGCCCGGACACGAACCGCTCCGAGCAGCTCACGCTCCCGTCTCCGCCCGTCGCCCTGATCGCCAGCCCGGTCTCATCGCCACGGTACATCCCCACGGTCGTCTTCGGAGCCTTGCCCGGGATGAACTCGAATCCGCTCGGCAGCCCGCCGACGGACTGGTTCATCTCCCACTTGATGGGGATGCCCGCGATCTCTTTGCTGGCGGTGCCGCGCGGAGAGGAAGGGGTCGCGGCCTCCGGCTTCCCCGCCGCCGGCTTCCCCGCCGCCGACTTCCCCGCCGCCGGCTTCGAAGGTTTCCCCGGCAGCGCCTCCGCAGCCGCCCCGGACGCCGCCTCCGCGCAGGGGCAGCAGCCCTCCGGACAGACCGGCTCCTGCGCCGCTGAGACGACAGATTCTGCTGATTCCGCCTCCGCTGATCCCACCTCCGCTGATCCCGCTGCCGCCCCGCCCGTCGCCATGCCGAGGGCCACTCCCTCCGGCGCGATGACCATGGCGTCCACCTCCACCTTGCCGGTCGACCGCACGAACCGGAAGCAGAATTCCCCGGTCGCCGCCCCGCTCACCGGCTGGACAGGCGCCTCCCATGCCGACCACTCGCCCGGCTCCCGGAAGGAGCGGATCGGGGTGTAGCGCCCGCTCGCCGGGGAGAGCAGGTTGCCCGACGCGTCGCGGCTGCGCAGCTCCACGGTGAGGCCCATGAACTTCTGCGGCCCCGGCACGATCTCAGCGAGCCGCATCCGGACACCGACATGCATCCGGGCCGAGACCGGGATCGGCTGAGTGCAGACCACCGGGTTGCCCTCCTCGGGCGCGGAGAACGTGAACCCGCGCGAGCCGTCTGAGAGTTCCCCGGCCTTCGCGCTCACCGGCGCACCGGGCGGGAACAGGAACGCCATCCCGCGCGGCGCGCCCTTCTCGCCGCCCGGCTCATTTAGCGTCAGCCTCCACGCGCCGTCCGCGTCGACAGTGAGGGCCGCCGCTGTGCCGTCACCGGCCTTCGGTTTGCCTGCTCCGCCCTCTGTTGT
>JBEIQZ010000094.1:0-14371 GCA_040376255.1 Alphaproteobacteria bacterium | reverse complement strand
GGGGAGAGGGGAGGGGGGTGGATTGTGTGATTTTTTATTATGTGTTGCATCACCTGCGGGGGGAGCTGATCGGGCAGGTGCTGGCGGCGGCGCGGGCGGCGCTCAGGGAGGGCGGGGTGCTGGTGATAAAGGAGAACGACACGGGCCCGGCGTGGAAGTACGCGGTGAGCTGCCTCGTGGAGCGGGTGGCGGTGGGGAGCGGGCTGACACAGTCCGATCCGGTTGTGTTCCGGGGGTGCGCGGAGTGGGCGGGCCGGGTGGAGCAGGCGGGGTTCACCGTCGAACACGCGGCGCACCTCCCGGCGCGGGAGGGGTTTTTTGTGCCGCACTCGCTGATCCTGGGGCGGGCATGAGGCGGGCGGTGCGGAGCATCGGGCCGATCGGGTGGGCGGGGGCGCAGGTGGCGCTGCTGCTGGTCGCGGCGGCGACGGCGCCGATCTGGGGGGGCGCGGCGGCGGCGCGGCTGATCGCGGCGCTGCCCTACGCGCACGGGGACAGCAAGCTGGTGCTGCTGATCTGGCAGGTGGGGCTGCTCTGGCTGCCCCGGCTGGGGGCGGCGGCGGGGCTGGCGCTGCTGATCGGGGCGGGGTCGGTGTGGCGGCCCTCGCGGTGGTGGGCGGCCGGGATCGCGGGGATCGCGGCGCTGCTCGGGCCGATCTCGGTGGACGGGTGGCTGATCGCGGGGCTGGGGCTGGCGGGGATCGGGCTGCTGCCGTGGCGGCTCCGGGGGGCGGCGGCGTGGGCGCCGGGGGTGTGGCTGGCGCTGCCGCTGCCGCTGATCCGGGGCGGGGCGGGGGAGGATCCGGCGGCGCGGGGGTGGACGGCGGGGCTGGCGGGGCTGGCAGGGGGCGGGCTGCTCGCGGGGTTGGTGACAGTTATATTTTTGTTGAATGTCGTGTCAAGGTTTGAGGAGTATGAGAAGGTTCTGCTCCAGCCGTGGCCGGCGGATCGGCTGGGGGCGGGGGTGGTGCAGGTGGCGCAGACCCCGCCGGGGCTGAAGTCGGACTTCCACGACATCGATCTTGTGCGCGGGCAGGGCGCGGGGCCGATGGCGGGGGATCGGATCATCGGTGTGGCGGAGAGCCAGCGGCTGCTGCTGTCGTGGGACGCGGAATTGCCAGGCGCGCCGCCGATGACCGCGCCGATGCCGCCGTGGTGGGGGGTCAACGAGGGGCTGGTGATGGACAGCGCGAGCGCGGCGCTGCCTGCGGGGGCGGGCGTGGGGGCGGGAGAGCGTCGGACGTGGACGGTGGGCGGGCCGTCTGAGGTGATCGCGTGGGTCCAGACCGGCGAGGGCTGGCGCAAGGCGGGCCGGTCGGGGCGGCTGCCGGAGATGATCCACCACGTCTACACCGAGGCCGTCCCTGAGCGGCACGCGCTCTACCTGTTCGCGGTCGGGGCGCGGAGCCCGCACGATCCGGCCCGGAGCATCCGGCTCGACCTGGAGACGCTGGAGGTGCAGCGGTCGGTGCGCTACACCGACGCGGCCGGCGCGCCGATCCCGACGACGCGGGATGTGCTGTGGATCCCGACGATCCAGCGCTTCCTGCTGGTGCCGGACATGGGGGAGCAGCTCTACCTCGTCGATCCGGACGAGCCGGTGGCGACGCCGTGGATCCGGCACTCCGCGCTCAACGGGCGCCCGGTCTGGGTGCCGGGGCTTGAGCGCGTCCTGCTCCCGCTGCCTGAGCGCATGGAGATCTGGCTGATCGATCCGCAGACCGGCGCGATCCGCGCCATCCCCACCCAGCCCGGCGTGCGGACGGCGGACATCGACGCGGGGCGCGGCCTGCTGCTGACCGCCTCGGTGCTGACCGGACAGGTGCTGGTGCAGCGGCTGGAGGACGGCGCGGTGGTGGGGCGGTTCGGCACGGTGATGCCGATGGTGCGCGAATTGCTCGTCGATGCTGCGCGCGGGCGGGCGTGGCTCTCCTGCTGGACGGGGGTCTACACTGTCGCCTATGCTGTCGCCTATGGTGGCGCGACAGGATAGCAGGCCGCAGGGTCCTGAAGGACCGGAGCTATCGTATGATCCTGCTTCCGAAACGGCTGGGCTCGTTCACCCTCCTCCGCAAGCTGGGGACAGGCGGGGTGTCTGAAACCTACGCCGGGACTTTTGACGCGCAGGGCGGTCAACCGGTGGTCATCCGGTACATCCTGCCCTATGTACAGCGGGATCGGGCGCGGCTCGACGCCATCGAGAACCGCATCCGGGAGCTGCTCGGGGTGCGCCACCCCTTCCTCGTCCACGTGATCGATCATGTGGTGGACGGAGAGGATCGGTTCGTCGTCGAGGAGCAGGTGGACGGGATCACGCTGGAGCGGGTGCTCGGCTGGTGCCGGCAGACCGGGCGGACGATCCCGCACAACGTCTTCCTGAACATCGCCACGCAGATCTGCAACGGGCTGGAGGCGCTGCACGGGCGCACCGGCAAGGGGGTCTCCGGCGAGCACGTCCTCCACCTGGGGATCAAGCCCGGCGCGGTGTTCCTGACGCGGGAGGGGAAGGTGCTGGTCGGCTCCTACGGCCTCGTCCGCAGCCCGACCCACCTGCCGCACGGGGGCGTCACCGGCCCCGTCCCGACGCGCATGGAGTACCTGTCCCCTGAGCAGACCCACATCGATCAGAAGCTCAGCCCGGCCTCCGACATCTTCGCGCTCGGCTCGCTGCTCTTCGAGATGCTCGCGCTGGAGAACCTGTTCCGCGCCGAGTCCAGCCTCCAGACCATCCACCGCATCCGCCGCGCCGAGGTCGGATCGCAATTGCTCCGGCTGAAGACGATCATGCCGGGCCTCGACAAGGTGCTGTCCCGCGCCCTCTCGCTCAACCCCCGCCACCGCTACCAGCGCGCCTTCGTGCTGCGCGAGGATCTGCGCGGCCTGATGGCCGGCTACAGCTTCTCCACGATCCACGAGGACACCCGCCAGTTCCTCCTGCCGCTGCTCCAGGCGCTTGAGGCCGAGCGCGCCGCGCCGCCCCCGGCTGACCCGGTGATTCCGGCTCTGGCGGCGGTTCCGGCGGTTCCGGCTCCGGTGGCTGTCCCGGCGCCCGATCCGGATCAGGAGGCCACGCTCCAGGACGCCGCCCTGCTGGAGCCGAGCCAGGAGGCGACCCTCCGGTACGCGCCCGATCCGGCGCCCCCGGAGCGCGCCGGGGCGGAATTGCTCTCCGGCCCCATGCCGCTGCCCGGCTATGCCGCCGCCCGGCCCGCGCTCCCGGCGCTGCCGAACTACCTGAACGAAGGCACTGAGACCACCGATCTGCAGGCGTTCGTCCCCCCGGCCCCGCCCGCCGAACCCCTCGCCCCTGCCCGATCGGTCGAGGCGGACATCCTCGCGCCCGCCCGCCCGGCCGCGCCCTCTGCGACAGCGGCGTGGCTCCCGGACGGGCTCCGCGAGGCCCTCCGCGCCGAGCCCGCGCCGGTCAGCGCCCACCTCCTGCTGCCGCCCGCCCAGCCTGCGCCGACGATCCTCCCGCCGGAGAGCGCGCCGGTGCGCGCGCCTGAGGCGGTGTCGCCTGCGGTTCCGTCCGCTGTGTCGCCTGCGGTCCCGCCTGCGGTGCTGGCCGCCTCCTCCCTCGCCGCGCTGCTGCCTGCAGACAGCGAGCCCTCCGGCACCCGCTTCCCGCTCACGGCCATCCCCGATCCGTCCTCCCCCGATCTCCACCCGGCCCTCCGGCCCCGCACCCACACCATGCCGCCGGTCAGCCCGGTCGATCCGACGGCGACCAGCCTGTCGGAGCAGGCGGTGAAGGCGCCTGCGCCCGCGCCGATCCTGCCTGCGCCGCCCGCGCCGATCATGCCCGCGCCGTCGATAGCGGATCGGCGCTCCGAGCCGCCGCCCCCGGCGCCGCGCCCGATCCGCCCGGTGGATCGCCCTGCGCCGAAGCCTGTCATCGAGGAGGAGCCGGCGAACAGCGGCTTCCCGCTGCTCTTCGTCGGGCTGGCAGCGGCGGCGGCGTTCACCGTCCTCTGCCTGGGGGGAGGGCTGATCTGGTCAGCGCAGCGCGGCGGGCCGGAGCTCCCGCCCGATGCCGCGCTGGTCGACGCTGTCGCGCCTGCTGTCGCGCCGTCTGTCGCGCCGTCTGTCGCGCCCTCCAGCACACCGACCCCGGCGCTCACGCCTCCCACCGCCCCGGAGACGGTGCAGGTGGCGGCGCTGCCGCCGCTGACCCCGGCCGCCCCCGCGACCGTCACAGCGACCGCCACAGCGACCCCCGTCAGCGCCACGGGCAGGGAGCCCCCCGCCACGGCGCGGACCACAACCCCCGCCCGCACTGTGGCGTCGCCGCAGACGGTGCAGGCGGCGGCGATGTCTGTGCCGCAGACCGCAGGCACTCTCACACCGGGCGGCCCCTCCCCGGGCGGCCCCTCCCTTGACGATTACGCGGGGGCGGCGAAGGGCGGGCGGCTGAGCAGCGCGGACGCGGCGGTGCTGGAGGCGGTGCCGATCAGCTCGCCGGACTACACGCGCTCGCGGGCGCTGCTGCTGATGAATGCGCAGCAGCGGAGCGACGACAAGGGGACGCGCCGGTACCTCGATCAGATCATGCAGCTCCCGGAGAACCAGTACAACCCGCTGTACCTCACCGATCAGGCCCGGTGGTACGTGAACCACGGGGAGTATGAGACCGCGCTGAAGAAGGCGGAATTGGCCGAGCGGTATTGGGCGCGGCTGCCAGGCGATCTGATCTTTGCCAAGAAGGCGGAGATCTACGAGATCCAGGCGGCTGCCTGGCAGGGCCGCTTCTACCAGAACCCGGAGAAGGTGGAGTACCTGGAGAACGCGATCCGCTGCTGGGAGCGCTACCAGCAGCATGCGGCGACGCGCGCCCGCACCGATCTGGAGACCCGGGCCCGCTCCGAGATCGCCAGGCTTGAGGGCGTGCGGGGGAGGGTGCAATGATGTCAGCGGTATCTGTTCACATGAGGCGCTTGCGGAGCCTGCTCCTGCTGTGCGCGCTGTCCGGGGCGCTGTATGGGGTGGGCGCGCCGGGGGAGGCGCTGGCGAAGGGGCGGGCGATCCAGGGGCAGGTCGTGGATCGGAACGGGCAGGGGCTCGGGATGGTGAGCGTGTCGCTGGCGCCGGGGAACGTGGAGATCGTGACTGAGCCGGACGGGAGCTTCCGCATCGACTACCTGCGGGACGCGCGCGGCGAGCGCATCCGGCTCAGCCGCCGCACGGAGTACCAATTGCTGCTGTTCCGGGTGGGCTGGAACGAGCAGCAGATCGCGGTGAGCTACCAGCGCGGCGAGCTGATCCTCGCGCCGATCACCCTGCAGGAGGACATCATCCGGGTGGAGAGCTCCGATGAGGACATCGATCCGGGCAGCCATACCGATCCGGCGCAGAATGCCGGAGGCTCCTACGAGGGTGAATGAGACGGGGGGGGACGCCTGCGCTGCCCGTGATGTGCGCGGCGCTCCTGTGTGTGGCGCTCCTGCACCATGTCGGCTGCACCGGCGATCCGGAGGCGCCGGGGCCGGGCGGGGGCTGGGTGGAGGAGATCGTCCTCCACCCTGAGCGCTTCACGCTGCTGATGGCCGATCACCGGGAGGGCTGGGTGGCGCTCCACCGGAACGACTGGATCTCGGCCCTCTCAGAGGGCGGGGTCCCGGCGCAGCGGGCGGCGCAGGAGCTGGGGCGGTTCTACCGGGTGCTCGGCACGCTGTCCGACGCGGCGTGGCTGGGGCTGGGGGGGGAATTTGAGGCGCGGAAGATCCTGCCGGTCGGATCGCTCCTGCCGCTGTTCGTGCGCTTCGCGGCGGATCAGGCCGGAGATGTCCCCGCCGCCGCCCGCTGGCAGGGGATCGCCGAGGGCCGCACACCTGAGATCGCCGCGCTCGCCCGCGCCTTCCGCGACGTCCGCCCGCCGGGTTCGCCCGCGTCGCTCCAGGGGCCGCTCGCTGAGCGGCTGCGCCTGCACCGGGGGCTCCAGGAGGGGACGGTGGAGTGGGCCGCGCTGCGGGTGGTGGCCTCTCAGCCGGTGCTGCTGGAGCCGATGGCGGAGTCGGGCAGCTCCCGGGCGCTCTACGATCCGCTCATCTACCGGTCGCTCCAGGCGGGCGTTGAGCGGCAGGCGGGCGGGCGCGTGGCGCGTCCAGGCGGAGTTTCAGGCGGAGTTTCAGGCGGAGATCCGGGCGGAGATCCGGGCGGAGTTCCAGACGCGTCGTCCGGGGCGGGGCTGGAGTCGCTGCTGTTCAGCGGGCAGCTCGGGCTGCAGGCGGCGGGGATCGCGCTGCCTGCGGAGGACGGGGCGGACGCCTGCCGGGTGCTGGTGGAGCAGGTGGACGCGTTGCTGGATTCGTGGCACCGCCAGCTCGGCGCCGGATCGTCTGAGGAGGGGCGGGCCATCCTGGAGGATCTCCGGCTGATCGAGGGGACCCGCGCCCGCTACCTCATCGACCGGGCGGAGGAGGTGCTGCCGACCCGGCCCCGGTGCGCGTGGACGCTGGCCTCGCTGGCGATGGATGACAACCACGGGCGCACCATCGGCCCGATCAACAGCCCGACGCTCTACGCGATACTGGCGTCCGCCTCGTTCCGCCTGGGCCACCGCCGGGAGGCGATGGACACGCTGCAGGTGCTGGTGGACAGCTACCCTGAGGTGGTGCCGCTGGACGAGACGATCGGCGATCTTGTGGTGCTGGACGCGATGGGGAGGTCGGGTGACTCCAAAGAGCATTAGCAGGAACACAGACGGGAACACAGACGGGAACACAGGAGGGAGGATGTCAGCAATGTGCAGGGTTCGCAGAGCGGGAGCGCTGCTGAGCGCGCTGATCCCGGTGCTGGCCGCCGGGGCGTGGGCGGCGCTCGCTCCGGCATCGGCGGCCAACCTCAGGTATGCGGAGGATCAGGCTCCGGGGATCGTGAACCCGCTGTTCGGCACGACGATGGCGGAGGCGCGGATCTACGAGATGCTCTTTGATGGGCTGTACGCCGATGATCCGAACCTGGCGACGGTGCCGAGGCTCGCGCAGTCGGCGGAATTGTCAGCCGACCGGATGGAGATGCTGATCCTGCTCCGGCCCGACCTCCGCTGGCAGGACGGCAGCCCGCTGACCGCCCGCGACGTGGTGTTCACGATCAACGCGATGAAGGATCCCGGCACGGCCTCCACCGAGGCGGGGCGCGCGGCGTTCATCGCCGGGGCGGTGGCGGTGGACGATCTGCGGGTGCGGCTGACCTTCGTGCGCCCGGAGGCCCGCCCGGAGGAGCGGCTGCAGTTCAAGATCCTGCCTGCCGGGCGCTTCGTCTCGACGACGATCAAGCGCACGGACGCCTTCCGGCAGAACCCGGTGGGCAGCGGCCCGTGGCGGCTGGCGAAGTACAACGACGACAACTCCATCTCGATGGCGGCGAACCCCGGCTACAAGCCCGCGCCCGCCATCTCGCAGGTCACGATGAAGGAGGTGTCGGACAAGAACTACCAGGCGAAGCTGCTGCTGTATGAGAGCCTGGAGGCGCTGGTGCGGGTGCTGCCGCGCGATCTGCCGGTGCTGGAGAACAACCGGAAGGTGGAGCTGTACCCGTACCAGACGAACTCCTGGTGGTACCTCGGCTTCAACATGATGGACAGCGCGCTCTCAGACGTCCGGGTGCGGCAGGCGCTCTCCCGGTCGCTCGACACGGCGTCGATGCTCGCGCCCATCGGCACGGGCGATCTGCTCTCCGGGCCGTTCGTGCGCTCCAGCCCCTACTACAACCACGACGTCCCGCCGCTGCGCCCCGATCCCTCCGAGACCGCCCGCCTGCTGACCGAGGCGGGGTACACGCGCACCGGCAACCAGTGGACGAAGGGCGGGAAGCCGCTGACCCTGCGGGTGACGGCGCACCAGTCGCTGGAGAGCGCGCAGGAGGTGGTGATCAACATGCAGAGCCAGCTCCAGAACGCCGGGATCACCATCAGCGTCGAGTTCCTCGATGAAGCTGCCTGGAAGAGCCGGATCTGGGGCGCGCACGACTTCGATCTGCTGCTGTCTCAGTGGTCGTTTGATCGCAACGAGGACATCCGGGAGCAGTTCGTGACGCGCGGCGCGCGCAATTTTGTCGGCTACTCCAGCCCGGTCGTCGACAGCCTGCTCGACACGGCCCGCGACGCGGTCGATCCTGCGGTGCGGAAGCAGGCGCTGCGCGATGTCCACGCCCGGCTCGCTGCGGACGCCCCGATGCTGTTCCTGTGGTCGCTCGACAGCTACGCGGCGATCTCCACCCGCGTCCGCAACGTCCTGATCCACCCGTTCTACTTCTTCACCTTCATGCCTTCCTGGCAGATGCAGTAGCGGGTGGCGCCGGGAGAGCGAGCTTCGCCGGGGCGCGCCGATCCGGCGCTGGCCGGGATCCGCGCCGGTCTGCTGCGGGTCCTCGCGCTGGCGGGGGGGCGGCTGCTGTGGGCGGCCGCGTCGCTGGCGGGGGCGGTGGCGCTGATCCAGGCGATGGTGATGCTCGCGCCGGGCGACGCCATCGATCTGCTGCCGGACGCTGAGCGCCTCCGGCCCCTGCTGGCGCAGGAGTGGGGGCTGGATCAGCCCTTCGCGCAGCGGCTCTGGACGGGGGTGGCGCGGGTGGCGACGGGGGATCTGGGCCACAGCCTGAGCTACCAGCCGGGCCGTCCGGTGGCGGAATTGCTGCTGCTCGGCGGGCGCTCCTCGCTGGGGCTGCTGCTCCCGGCGATGATCGCGGCGGTGGGTGGTGCGGTGGGGCTGGGGTGGGCGGGGCTGCGGTGGGGGTGGGTGCGGCGGTGGGTGCGGGGGCTCTCGGTAATCCCTGCATTTTTGACATCGTTCGGGCTGATCAGCGGGATCAACGCGCTGTGCTGGGCGATGATGGAGGCGGGCTGGATCGCGCGGCCGGGCTGGTTCACCCTGCCTGACGCGGAGAGCGTCCTGCGGGACGCGCTGGCGGCGCTGGTGCTGGGCTGGGCCTCCGGCACGCTCGCGGGGCTGCACCGGCAGGCAGAATTGGATCTGCAGGCGCTGCTCTCCGCGCCCTTCGTCGACGCCGCCCGCGCCATCGGGGCGCCGGTGTGGCCGGTGGTGGCGCGGAACCTGCTCCCGGTGACGGCGGGGATGGCGGCGGCGGCGCTCCCGGCGATCCTGGGCGGGCTGGTGGTGGTGGAGAAGCTGTTTTTGCGGAACGGGGCGGGGGCGATGCTGTGGGAGGCCTGCCGCCTGCGCGACTACCCGCTGGTCACCGGGCTGGCGGTGGGCGCGGCGGCGGTGGTCTGCGCGGGCGGGTTCGGGTCGGATCTGCTGCGGCTGTGGAGCGACCCGCGCCTGAGGACGCCGTGAGCCCGACAGACCTGCCAGCGGGGCGCCTGCCGGGGCGCCTGCCGGGGCCCCTGCCGGGGCGCCTGCCGGAGCTGCAGCCGGGGGGGCCGCGCGGCGTCCGGGTGTTCCCGGCGCTGCTCGGGGGGCTGTACCTGCTGGCGGTGCTGATCCCCTATGACGTGGTCGGGGATGTGGATCCGGCGCGGGGCGGGCTGGGGCCGGGGCTGGCGCACTGGCTCGGCACCGATCACCTCGGGCGGGACGTCCTCTGGCGGGTGATCCGGAGCGTCCGCAGCTTTTTTGTGCCGGGGCTGCTGGCGGCGGCGCTCTCCTCGCTGCTGGGGGCGGCGGGCGGGACGCTGGCGGGCTGGAGCGCCGGGGGCGATGGTGAACCCCGCCGGGGCGGCCTGCTGCTGAGCGACCTCGCGCGCTATGTCAGCACGTCGATCAGCGCGGTGCCGAGGTTGATCCTGGCGCTCCTCGCCATCAGCATCTTCGCCCGCGCGGACGACAGCCTCTGGGTGCTGGCGGTGGCGCTCGGGATCTCCGAGGCGCCCCTGCTCGCGGAGGCCTGGCAGGCGCGGATCGGGGCGCTGCAGCGGCAGGAGTTCGTGATCGCGCTCCGGGCGCATGGCGTGCCGCGCGCCCGCATCCTCTGGTACCACCTGCTCTACGTCCACGGTCGCGGCCTGATCGCCCGCCACGCCGTCGCCACCTTCGGCCAGTTCCTCATCCTGGAGGCCACGCTCTCCTACCTCGGCCGCTACGGCATCCCGGAGCCGACCCCCTCCTGGGGCAACATGATCTCCTTCTCCCTCTCTGGCTCCCTCTCCGGCTACGGGGAGAACCCGCTGGCCTGGATGGCCCCGGCGGCGATGCTCGCGGGGAGCGTGTGGGGGACGTACGGGCTGGCGACAGGCGGGCTGGCGACGGGCGGGCTGGCGACGGGCGGGCTGGCGACAGGCGGGCCGGGTGCGACCGCGCTGGAGATCGGCGGGTCGGGCGATCCGGCGGCGGCTGGCCCGGCGGCGCTCCCGGCGCTCATCGGGGACGGGCTGGAGATCCGGGGCGTCCGGGTGCTGGCCGGGGATCAGGCGCGGGTGGCGGACGGGGCGTGGTCGGTGGGGGCGGGGGAGATCGTCGCGCTGGTGGGGCCGTCGGGATCGGGGAAGTCCCTCACCGTCCGGGCCTGCCTGGGGCTGACGGGGCCGGGGCTGCGGGTGGCGGGCGGGGAGGTGCGGCTGCGGTGGCGGGGGGAGTCGCTGTCGGGATCGCTCGCGGGGGAGCCGGCGCGGGGGCCCGGCGGGATCTGCGCGGAGCTGCGGGGGCGGTGGGTCGGCTGGATCGATCAGGACGCGCGGGCCTCGCTCGATCCGCTCCGCACGGTGCAGGCGCAGGTGGAGGAGGCGGCGGGGCTGGCGGGGCGGACGGGGGAGCAGGCAGGGGCGGCGGCGTGGCTCCGGCAGGCGGGCTTCTCCGATCCGGGCGCCGTCCTCCGGCTCTGGCCGCACCAGCTCTCCGGCGGGATGGCGCAGCGGGTCGCCATCGCCCGCGCCCTCGCGCGCGGGAGCCGGTTCCTGCTGGCGGACGAGTGTACGAGCGGGCTGGACGCGGTGATCGTGGAGGAGCTGCTGACGGAGCTGCGGCGGCTGCGGGCTGCGGGCTTCGGGGTGCTGCTGGTCACCCACGATCTGCGGCTCGCGCGTCGGGTGGCGGATCGGGTGATCCTGTTGCACGAGGGGCGCACGGTGGAGCAGGCTGACGCGCCGGAGCGGCTGACCGGGGTGGGGCGGGAATTGTGGGCGGCGACCTGCCGGGTCGGCCCCGGCACAGCCGCGCCCGGAGAGATCGCATGAGCCCGCCGCTGCTGTCGATGCGGGGCGTCCACAAGTCCTTCCGCGCCGGGCTGCTCAGCCCCCTGCGCCCGGCGCTCCGGGGGGTGGATCTGGAGGTCGCGGCGGGGGAGGTGGTGGGCGTGGTCGGGGAGAGCGGGTCGGGCAAGAGCACGCTGGCCCGGATCGCCGTCGGCGTCTGCGCGCCCTCCGGGGGGCAGGTCTCGGTCAGCGGGCGCGATCCCGGCCGGGAGCCGGTGAGCCGGTGCGTCCAATTGCTGTTCCAGGACGCGGGCGCCTCGCTCAACCCGGGCCTCACGGCGCAGCAGATCCTGGAGGAGTCCGCCCGCTTCCACCCGCCAGCGCCCGGCTCCGGGGCGTCCCTGGCCTCCGGGGGAGCAGATCGGGTGTCCGGGGTGTTGGCGCGGGTGGGGCTCCTGCACCGGCGTCAGGCGCTCCCGTCGCAGCTCTCAGGCGGGGAGCGGCGGCGGCTCACGCTGGCGCAGGTGTGGATGACCGACGCCCCGCTGCTCATCGCAGACGAACCGACCGCCGGGCTCGACGCGGCCCGCCAGGCCGACCTCATGGCGCTCCTGCTCTCCCGCCGATCCCCCGTCACCGGCTTCCTCCTGATCTCCCATGACTTTCCTCTGATCCTCTCCTGCTGCACCCGCATCCTCGTCATGCAGGAGGGCCGCATCATCGACAGCTTCACCCCCGACGCCCTCTCCCACCCCGACCGGCACCCCTGGACCCGCCGCGTCGGGATCATCACCGGGAGCCTCCCATGATCGCGCTCCTGCCGCTCTCCCTGCCGATCTTCCTCCTGACGCCCGCGCTGGCCGCTCCCGCCGCTGAGCAGGAGCAGGAGCAGCAGGAGCAGGAGCAGGTCGGGTACCGCGTCGCCCAGGCAAAAAAGTTCATGCGGAACCAGTGGTACGACGACGCCGCCGCCGAATTGCGCGCCGCGCTCGACATCCCCGCCGGGCGCCGCTCCTGGGCCGTCTGGTGGCTCGCCCTCCAGATCGACTATGCGCGCGGCGACATCCCCGGCGCCCTCGATCACGCCACCGGCGCCGTCTCTGTCGCCGCCACCCCGGAGGAGCGCGACGAAGCCCTGCGCTTCCGCGCCTTCCTGCTCTCCCAGTTCGGGTTCGTGGACATCACCGGCCCCGCTGAGGGCGCCGTCGCCCGCGTCCTGCTCGCGGCGCAGTCGCCGCAGCTCGACCCCGATCTCCGCGCCCGCGCTGAGGCGGTGGCGCTCCTCCTGCGCAGGCGCCACACCCTCGGCCCCGGCCCGCTGCGCGTCGGCCTGCCGCCGGGAACTACACGCTCAACGGCCACGCCGTCCTCGTCCAGCCCGCGCAGACCGTCACCGTCGCCCTCGCCCCCGCCGATCTCCACGCGGACGGGCTCGCCGCCCCGCAGCCGCCCCGCCTCGATCTGCTGCTCGGCGCCTCCGGCCTGATCCCCGTCGCCGGGATCGATGGCCACCTCCCGTCCCCCTCCGGGGGCCTGCTGCTCTCCTGGCCCGTCAGCCGGCTCGTCCTCCAGGCGGGCCTCCACGCCGCCCCGGCCCGCTTCGCCGTGGACGCAGACAGCCCGGACGCTCCGGCTGAAGCCTGGGACGCGCGCGGCTTCAGCGCGGCCCTCGGCCTCGGCACTGAGCTCTTCTCCGCCTCCCCCTTCCACCTCCGCCCCGCCCTGTCGCTCCAGTACCGCCTGCTCCCCGGCCTCCACCGCAGCGTCGATCGCGCCGCCGCCCCCGCCGATCTCTGGCTCACCGCCCAGGGCTGGGGCCCGGCCCTCTCCCTCGCCGCCGAGTACCGCCGCCCCGGCGGCCCCCCGGTCGGGCTGCGCGCAGAGGCCGCTTACTGGACGCTCACCCTCCCCGCCGCCGGGACCGCCGCCGATCCCGACGGCGCCCCGTTCACCTGGTCCCTCTCCGCCCCGGATCGGCATGCCTCCTCCCTGGAGATCCGGCTCCAGGCGTACACCGGCTTCACCTTCTGAGGTCCCCATGCTCTGGTTGCTGACCGCCGCCCTCGCCCAGACCCTCGTCTCCCCCGATTACCCCGCCCACTGCCAGTCCCCGCAGTGGTCCCCCGACGGCGCCATGCTCTCCTGGGAGGTCAACTGGCTGGAGCGCAAGAGCATCGAGCTCTATGTCGCCCCCTTCACCGGCAGCCTCGGCGCCCCCCGCAAGATCCAGCCCGTCTCCCGCGCCAGCTCCGCCACCGCCGGGTTCTCCACCTCCACCTCCGCCGTCCACCACGAGCTCAGCTTCGCCCCGCCCGCCTTCAGCCCCTTCTTCATCTACGCCTCCAGCGGCGCCGGCCAGGACTATGACCTCTACCTGAGCTCCGGCGGCGCCCTCTCCCCCGCCCCCGGCACCGACGGGAACCCCGCGTGGTCCCCCGACGGCAAGCGGATCGTCTTCAGCTCCGCCCGCACCGGGCAGGGCGATCTCTACCTCCTCGCCCCCGATGGAACCGGCGCTCTCCTCCGCCTCACCGGCGATGAGACCGCCTCCGAGCTGTACCCGGCGTGGTCCCCTGACGGAAAAAAGATCGCCTATGTCGGTCATACCTCCGAAGGTGACAACCTCTGGATCATCGACGATCTCGCCTTCCCCGCCCCCCGCGCCGTCACCAAATGGCCCCACACCCAGACCCGCCCCGCGTGGTCCCCCGATAACCGCTGGATCGCCTTCTACTCCAACCACACAAAGATCGATCGCTACGACCTCTATGTCCTCTCCGTCTCCGGCGGGGAGCCCGTCCTCATGGACACCGATGTCCTCCTCAACCCCCGTGGCCCCGTGTGGTCGCCGGACGGGGCGCATGTCATCTACGTCAAGGCCGATGAGGCGAAGCTCTCCCCCATCTACGCCTCGCCGGTCAGCAACCCGGCAGGGCGCAAGCTCGTCAATGTCGGGACGGTCGGGAACCAGGACATCGCGGTGGTCGGGCGGGCGGACGGGGTGTGGCTGGCGGTGGCGGCGCTGGGGAGGGTGGGGGATGCGGTGCGGGACTTCAGGAGGGTTTATCTGGGGAAGGTGGTTTTGTGAGGGGAAACGCAAGCACGGAAGCACGGAAAAGGCGAAAGGCGGGAAGGCGGGAGGGAGGGGCTTCGCCTGAGGGTATCTGGTGCAGTCGAAGGGGAAGGAGGTCTGATCTAATCCGAATATTCGTCTATCCGCATGGACAGATATTATACCGGACCGGGAAATAAACTGCCGTCCCTTCGCCCCCTTGGGGGAGAAGG
>JBEIQZ010000351.1:0-6690 GCA_040376255.1 Alphaproteobacteria bacterium | reverse complement strand
TCGAACACGCCGTCCAACTCGTTCTTTTTGAAGCTCTGGTAGAACGGGGTGACGGCGCGGCTGGCGAGGTCGATGGTATAGGCGGTGTGCGGGTGGTAGTCGCCCTCGACCGCGCCGAGCTTCTGGAGCTCGCGGAAGGTGCGCTTGTCCTCAAAGCGCAGCTTGAGCGCGTTGATGTTGAGCGCGCCGTCCCCGATGGCGGTGTAGTTGCGGAAGGTGGCGAGGTTCCGCAGATCGACGCCCGCGACCTCGTGGACGGGGGTGCCGGTGGCGCGCTCGACGATCTCGATGGGGCGGCGCACCTGGAGGTTGATCGTGGCGTTGTTCCGGTTGAACACCAGATCGGTAAGCGTACACCAGCGCTCCTCGCCGTCAGGGCCGGTCTCAGGCTTGTCGGTGTAGCGGGTGTTGATCCAGGGCAGCGCGAGGCTGCCGTCCTCCTGGCGCGACCCCTCCAGCCGCTGCACGCTGCGGTGGTGGTAGCCCGCCTGCAGGTGCTTCACGTCCACCTGCACCTTGCCCGTCCAGTGCTCCAGCACGCGCAGCACCTCCAGCACGCTCGCCCGCGAGGTGTCGAGGCCGTAGCCCGCCGAGAAGCTGTGGGTGCCGGTGCCGTCGTAGATCGCCGCGTCCAGATCGACCGCCATCAGCGCGAGCGCCTCGTTCGTCAGCGCCCGGTAGTGCGTGCCGAGCAGCGTCTCGTCCCGCGTGGCGACCAGCGCGTACTTCGCCGGGTTGATGTTGCCCTCAGCGAGCTGCGCGCGGGCGAAGGCGAACAGCGGCACCAGATCGCCGCCCTCGCCGCAGATCGGGGCCTTGCTGGCCTCGTAGGTCGCGGCGTCCACCTCGCGGTAGCGGTACAGCGTCTTGTCGCTCTCGCCGGAGAGGCCCCGGATGACCAATTCCCCGGCGGAGCCGTTGGTCTTGCGGTCGGCGCGGCTGGCGAAGATCTGGTAGTTGGAGCTGTCGATGCTGCGGACGATTGCCGGAAAGCGGCTGCTGGCCAGCAGGGCCGTCGTGTCGTGGAGGGCGGTGTAGACCTCCTTGATCGTCCCGACCTTCAGGCACTTGCCGGACAGCGAGTTGGCCACCTTCGACAGCAGGTTGAAGTCCACGTACTGCCGGTAGGCCAGCGTATTTACAAACACGTCGCCCATCTTGCTGTACTGCTTGATCTGCTTGTCCAGCTCGACGTTCTCAGAGGCCGAGCTGCGATCGTTGGCCCAGCCGTCCGAGTGGAGGCTGATGCAGGTGAGCTCGCCCGCGCGGCAGAGGCTCTGGGCGATGGCGAGCGACTGGGAGATACAGGTGCAGCCGCGCGTGTCGAGCTTGCGGATCTGGTCGAGGTAGGCGGAGCCGGGCGCCATCACCGCGTCCACCTTCACGCGGTTGAAGTGGATCTTCACGTCGCCCATGCTGGCGTAGGAGATCAGGCTGATGAGCTGGTCGGCGTTCTGGAATTCTTCGAGCGTCAGCACCTTCTGGATCGTCTCGCGCACATCGCGGATGTCGCCGCACATCGAGCCGGAGCAGTCAACGATCAGGATGTGGTGCGAGGTGCGGCCCACGTCCTGCTGCTGAGCGGAGGCCAGATCCTCGCTGTCGACGAGAAAATAGCGGTACGGGGTCCCGTCGAATTTGCGGAGGGCGAAACGGTTGCTGCTCATGATAGCTCCTGCTCCAAAGCGAAGGTCTGCTATGCTATCACGGGCGCATGAGTCCGGTCGAGGACAGATTCTGGCCGATATCTGATTCAGATATCCTGTTCAGCCCCGGATCGCCCGGATCGCCGCCGCCCGATCCGCCGCCCCGAACACCGCCGACCCCGCCACCAGCACGTCCGCCCCCGCGTCGCGGAACCGCTGCGCGTTGGCCGGGGTCACGCCGCCGTCGACCTCCAGCCGCGTCTTCAGGCCGCGCCGCTGGATCTCGGTCTGGATCTTCTCGATCTTCGGGAAGACGCGCTCGATGAGCGACTGCCCGCCGAAGCCGGGGTTCACGCTCATCACCAGCACGAGATCGAGGGTGTCCAGCACATAGTCGAGCGCCGACTCGTGGGTGTGCGGGTTGAGCGCCACGCCCGCCAGCGCGCCGAGGCTCTTGATGTACTGCACGGTGCGGTCGAGGTGGGTGCAGGCCTCGGCGTGGACGGTGAGGACATCGGCCCCGGCCTTGCGGAAGTCGGCGAGGTAGCGGTCGGGCTCGACGATCATCAGGTGGACGTCCAGCGGGAGCGCGGTGCTGCGCTTCGCGGCGGCGACGATGAGCGGGCCGATCGTGATGTTGGGGACGAACCGCCCGTCCATGACATCGACGTGGACCCAGTCGGCGGTCTGGATGTCCGCGAGCTCTGCGCCGAGGCGGGCGAAGTCGGCGGAGAGGATGCTGGGGGCGATGAGGGCGGGGTGAGCGGATGCGGGCATGTACGTCTCCGGGGTTATCCGAGCAGCTCGCCCGGCTGGACGCGGCTGCCGTTCAGAAAATCGCGCAGCCCGGTGGGCTTGCGCCCGGGGAGCTGCACCTCCAGCAATTGCAGCCCGCCGAGGCCGCATGCCACGATCCCGCCGCCGAGCAGCATCCCGGGCCGCAGCATCCCCGGCCCCTCGTTGAGCAGCACCGAGAGGTGGGGCGCGGGCGCGGCGCGCAGGATCTTCAGCGCCTCGCCCCGGAACAGCGTTGTCGCCCCGGGCCACCCGGAGAACGCCCGGATCTGGCAGTCGATCCGCTGCGCGGGCTGCGTCCAGTCGATCAGGCCGTCCTCCTTCCGGATGATGCGGGCCAGCGTCACGCCCGCCGGGTCCTGGGCCGCCGGACGCCGCTCCTGCCAGCGGGCCAGCGTGGCGGTGATCAGGTCGGCGCCCATCGCGGAGAGCCGCGCCAGCAGCGCCGGGGTGTCGTCTGCGGGTAAAATAGGGGTGCGGGCCTCCGCCAGCAGATCGCCCGCGTCGAGCGCCTCCACCATCTGCTGCACGCAGACGCCGGTCTCTGCGTCTCCGGCGTGGATCGCCCACTGGATCGGCGCGGCCCCCCGCCAGCGCGGCAGCAGCGAGGCATGCACGTTCACGCAGCCGTCGCGCGGCGCCGCCAGCACCTCCGCCGTCAGGATGCGCCCGTAGGCCACCACCACCGCCAGATCCAGCCCGAGCGCCTTCATCGCCTCAGGGAAGGCGCCGCTCCGCACCTTCTCTGGCTGCATCACCGGCAGGCCCAATTCCCGCGCGCGCAGGATCACCGGCGGCGGCTGGAGCCGGTTCCCGCGCCCGGCGGGGCGATCCGGCTGCGCCACGACCAGCGCGATGTCGTGCCCGGCGGCGTGGAGCGCGGAGAGCGCGGGGACGGCGAATTCAGGAGTGCCGAGGACGGCGAGACGCATGGACAGCACGCAGGGCGGGCGCCCGCTTAACCGGTATCATGCGCCGTTGTACAGCTCAGCGCTGGCGGCGACCTTCTTCTGCTTCTGGAGGTAGCGGTTCTTCTTGAAGCCCGACACGCGATCCAGGATGACCGTGCCTTCCAGGTGATCCATCTCGTGCTGGATCACGATGGCGTCATAGCCCTCGAACCACTGCTGCTGCGGCTTTCCCTCCTCGTCGAGCCAGCGGATCAGCGCGCGGCGCGGGCGGAGGATGTCGGTGTAGAATTCCGGCACCGACAGGCAGCCCTCCTCATAGACCATGCGCTCCTTGCTGGCCTCGACCACCATCGGGTTGATCATCGCCACGAAGCGCGGCTTCTTCGGGCGGCCGCTCTTGTCCTCCTCCTTGCGGGAGTTGCCAGGATCGGCGACGATGATCCGGCGCAGATCGCCCACCTGCGGCGCGGCCAGCCCGACGCCGGGCGCGGCGTACATCGTCTCCGCCATGTCCGAGACGAGCTTCCGGAGCGAGGGGCCGAAGTCATCCGGTTCGACCGGACGGCACTTCTTCGTCAGCAACGGATGCGGGACCGTGAGGATCTCCAGAATTGCCATCTTCTCCTCTATGCGCTCATGGACAGCATATCCACCCGGAGCCGTCCGGTAAACCGCCCCGGCGGTGAGGCTCCAGACAGAATCATGACAGAGCGCCCTCCAGAAAGCGGTGGTAGATCTCCGGAGGTGTGGGTACACTGAGCGGAGAAGTCAAACATCAGAAGGGGAGATTCTACATGGAAATGTCAGGATTCTGTGGGCGTTCGTTTGCTGTCTCATTCCTGGCTGCCATGACCGCGCTCACCGCCGCCGCCGCGCCGATCTTCACGGATCATGGGCTGGTCCTCGACGGGAGCAACGCCGGCCCGTGGAGCGGCGGCGTGGGCGCGCCGAGCGTGGCGTGGGACGGGGCGCAGTACGTGATGTTCTTTGAGGCTCCCGGCCCGACCGCTGAGGGGTGCGCGCAGAGCTACTACATCGGCCGCGCCACCAGCCCTGACGGGACGGCGTGGACGGTCGACGCCGATCCGGCGCTCGGCCCGGACGCCGCCGACAGCCTGCGGGCCTGCGCGGTCTCCCAGCCCGCCGTGGTCTACGACAGCGGCACGTGGCAGCTCTTTGTGAGCATGGGCGGGGCGCTGGACGGGAGCGGGATCAACACGCCAAACGGCATCGGCTGGTTCACCTCCGCCGACGGGCAGACCTTCACCGCGCAGGGGCAGGTGATCGCCCCGACTGAGGACATCCGGCCCTCGATGGCCTCGGCGGCGCAGCTCGACGATCAGCTCTATGTGCTGTGGTCCTCCTACCCGGACGTCTACCTCTCGGTCCGGCAGGCGGACGGGAGCTGGATCAGCGCGGAGAGCCCGGTGATCTCGCCGCAGTCCGGCACCTCCTGGAGCGACATCTGGGTGTTCTCGCCTGCGCTGCTCTGCGGCGGCGACCCCGTCGGGTTCACCGCCTTCTACGGCGCGGACGGCAGCGACGGGCGCAGCATCGCGCTCGCCACGTCGGCGGACGGGACGATCTGGGCGAACGATCCGCAGACCCCGCTCTCCTCTGCCGGGCTGGCGATGAGCGAGCTCAACCACATCGACCTGCTCTCCGCCGGGGACGAGTACATCATGTGGTACTCCCGCACCGATCCCGGCACCGGGCTGAAGGCCATCGGCTTCGCCTCCTCCGCCGAGACCTGGACGGAGCCCGATGACCGCGTCGGCAGCACGGAGGACACCGGCGACACCGGCGACACCGGCCCGACCGACAGCGCCCCTGACAGCGCGACCGACGACAGCTCCCTCTCCGGCGACAGCGCGGATGACATCGGCGGCAAGGACGAGCCGAAGAATTGCGGCTGCGACGGGACGGGCGGGCTGGCGACGGCGGGCCTGCTCGGGGCGGCGATGCTGCTGATCCGCCGCCGGCGCTGATCAGCCGGTGTTTCTTCTTCATCGTGCCAGGGACGCTGTGCAAAGAGTATACTGGCCCTATGCTGCTGCTGCTGCTGGCCTGCGGGGAAGGAGGGGACTCATCTAAGGAGCCGGGGACGACCGTGGCGGACACCGGCGCGCCCGCGAGCTGCGAGACCGCCCCATCAGTCACCTGGGACAGCTGGGGGCACGGCTTCTTCCTTACCTACTGCAACGCCTGCCACTCCGCGACCTCGGCGAACCGGAGCGGCGCGCCGGAGGGGGTGGACTTCGACAGCCGCGCTGACGCGGTGGAGTGGAAGGCGCGCATCCGGGCGCGGGTGCTGGAGGAGGAGACGATGCCGCTGGGGGGCGGGGTGTACGAGGAGGATCTGTCGCTGCTGGAGGTGATGCTCGCATGCGACCTGTAGCCCTGTGCGCTGCGGGCGCCCTGATCGGGCTCTGCGGCTGTCATGCGCCAGATCCGGGCGCGACGGACGGCGCGACGGACAGCGCGACGGGCGCGGCTGAGACAGAGGACAGCGGCGCAGGCACCGGCCCTCAACCGGTGCTGAGCGCGGCGGAGGTGGCGGCGGGGATCGACGGGGTGCTGAGCGGGGTCGGGCTGCCCGATCCGGTCAGCATGCTCGACGTTTTTATCCGGATGCTCGACGCCGGGCGCGACGATCAGTGCCCGCACAACCCCGGCCCCTCGCTCAACGAGATGTTCAACGGCTGCGTCTCCACGCGCGGCTACACCTACGCCGGGGTCTCGATCTTCCAGCCTGCGGGCGACGGCGGGCGGGGCTTCTTCCTGCTCGGGGACTGCTTTTTCATCGACGACGCGGGGCAGCGGCTCGACTGCGCCGGGGAATTGGAGCTTGACGAGCCGGCGGGCGGCGCGGGCTTCAGCGGCAAGGTCACCGGGACCTGGGGCTACCCGCCGGAGCCGGGCTGGATCGGGCGGACGCCGGGGGCGGCGGTGTGGATGGCGGGCGGGCCGGGGAGCCTGACGCTGGAGGGCGGCTACGCGGTGGACGGGACGGAGGTGTATTTTCATACTGCTGCCGCCACCGGGCTCGACGGCGGAGATGGCTGCGCCTCCGGGGCGATCTCGCTGCGCGACGATCAGGGCCTGTGGTACCGGCTGGACATGGGCGACGGCTGCGACGGCTGCGGGGCGATCACGGCGGCGGGGGTGGAGGTGGGGGAGGGCTGTGCGGAATTCCGGGGGGCGGCGCGGGCGCTGCTCGGGAGGATGGGGTGGGGCTGAGCGGCGGGCGGGGCCTGCGGCTGCGGGGCGGGTGGAGGATCCTGCTGGCCGGGGCGGGCGGCGCGGCGGGGCGGGCGGGGGGGGCGGGGGGCTCCGCG
>JBEIQZ010000926.1:0-1249 GCA_040376255.1 Alphaproteobacteria bacterium | reverse complement strand
GTCCGGGCTCATGCCGATGGTGGTGAGCCCGTTGAGGTCGTCGCGCCGGAGGATGCGACAGAGCTGCGGCGCGCCGACGCGCGACTTCATCCGGGGGTCAAGCTCGTACCATGTGACCTCGTACCACTCCCGCCCCATCTCGTCCGCAGGAACCGCTGTGATGTCGGTGACCTCGATGGGGTGCGGGTAGATTGGGCTGCCCACGACGGCGTCGATGGCCGCCTGGATCCGGTACGCGCGGCCACGCGCAAGGTAGGCGCGAAGGAGCGCCCGCAGCGCCGTCAGGTACCCGCCCGGCACGAGCGGTTCGCCCGCCTCCCCAAAGAAGGCGCCAGCGCGCAGGCCGAGCCAGTCGCCCCAGGTGCGGTCGATGTGGGGGATGTTGCTGATCAGCGCCTCCCGCGCCCACAGCAGCGGGAGTTGGTGATCGAAGGTCGCCCACACGCCGATGCGGGTTCCGGGGACGCTCCGTCGGAGTGTCCAGAGCAGCCCCGTGGCGTCGCGGACGCTGGCCTGGAGGCGGGTCGTCATCGAGAGCAGACGGCCCGAGCCGCCGTCGACCGGGCCGACCATGTACTCTCCGGCGTCGAAGCCAGAGCGGATCGTGATCGTGTCCCCGGGCTGCACGCCCTCCCGTCCGAGGTGCAGCGTCGCCGCCCGGAACCACCCGGCATCGACCACGCCGTCCTGCCCGTGATGATGCTCGCGCCGGATGCTGTAGTCCGTGCCGGACGCGAGGACGAGCGGTGGGTGGCTCATGCTGCGGGTTGACCCGTCGACGAAGTGCGCGAGCAGCCCGTTGTCGGACTCGGAGATCTCCGGCGGAGAGACGTACTCCACCAGCACCGGCGCCTCCAGGAGATCCGCAGGGGCCGGGATCTCCGTCTGCCGGTTGATCTGGATGTCCAGCGGCCGGAACCACAGGTGCCCCAGGCGGACAGCATCCTCCCGCATGAGCACCAGCCCGCGCAGCGACCGGAACGTCAGGGGGTTCTGGTAGTCCGCGACCACTCCCGCCGCGTGCATGTCCCAGGCGATGGTGGTGTCCGGCTGGATGGTTCCCCGCAGGATCTTCCACTGGTTGGCGGCATAGAGGAGGTCGTCATCGCGCAGACCCTCCCCGTCCCGCCCCGGTGCGATGGCGACATGCCTCCCGCGCCGGCCAAGGACACGCCCAGCCAGCGGCGCCACCTGACGCATCGACGTCTCGACGCGCAGGATGAGCGCGTCCCCGCGACAGATGCCGTCC
>JBEIQZ010000767.1:0-2071 GCA_040376255.1 Alphaproteobacteria bacterium | reverse complement strand
TACGCCGCCCCGATCTGCGCGAGGATGTCCGGGTCGAGCTGCCCCTCGTTCACCAGCGCGTCCGTTATCAGCATCACCCGCCGGTTCCGGCCTGCCGTGTCCTCCGGGGTGCGCCCCGCGACGATGCGGTAGCCCTCCGCGAGCCCGGTGCCGAGATCGGTGCCGCCGCGCGGCTTCATCGCGTCGATCAGGCCGCCGAGCAGCGCCGGATCATCGCGCCCGACGACGTAATTCTCCAGCGGCGTGCAGGCGTCGTTGTCGAACAGCACGACATCGACGCGGTCGCCCTTCTGAAGCTGTTTTTCGATGAGGTGGAGGCCGCGCTGGATGTAGTCCATCCGCCCCTCCGCCCGCATCGATCCCGAACGATCCAGAACGAACGTCAGATCGAGCGGCTGGCGGGCGACCGTGGCACCGGCGACGGAGAAGGCGAGGGTCATCTTCCCGTCCTGGTCAGCGAGGGTGGAGGTCTGGACTGAGAACGTCTGGTCGCCGGTGATCGGCGCGGCGGGGAAGTGGAAGTAGTTCAGGAATTCGTGCGGTCGCACCTGCCGCGCCTCGATCCGTGCACCCTGCTCGGCCGCCCACAGCAGCCGCTGCGCCGACGCCAGGCTCATCGAGTCGTCGTTCGACAGGTGGATCTCTGCCCCCCAGTCGGGCTCCGGCTTCGGGGGTTCAGGGGGAGGCGGCGGTTCTTCGGGCGCCTCCGGCCTCTTCTTCACGGCGGGCTTCGCGGCGACCGCCTCGGGGATGGCGGGCTGCTGCTCCGCAGCCTGCACGGGCCGGGCCTCCGGGGCGGGCGGCTCCTGCGGCGCCGGATCGCGCAGCGCGCCCGGGGTGCCGGTGCTGTTCTCAGATGTCGCCGGGGCCGGGTATGACTCCCCCTTCCCGCCGTACGAACCACCACCTCCCTTCGCGCCGATCAACCCACCGATCTCCTGCCCGGCGCCCTGCCCGCCGGACGCGCTGCCGCCCCCTCCGCCTGTGGCGCCGCCTGTGGCGCCGCCGCTGCCCACGCCGGAGCCGACCCCGTGAATCTCCTTCCTGCCGACGCGGCCCTCCTCCCGCTTCGCGTTGGCGCCCTTTGCGTCTGCCTGCTTCGCGGCGGGCGCTGTCTTCTGGATGGCGCGGCTCGGCATCGGCTTTTCGGACGCCGCAATCGGCGTGTGGGACGGCGCGGACGCCCCGGGGGCGGACACAGGGGGAGAGGCAGGCGCAAACGCGTCCTCGACCGGCGACTGCCACAGCCACTCCCAAGCCCGCTCCCCGAAGGAGGGTCCCTCTGCGACCGGCTCCGGCGCGGGCTCCGGGCTGCCGCTCCACTGGATGCTGCAGCTGCGGGTCACCACCGCCGGGCGGCTCGCGTCGGCTCCGCTGTCACAGGCATTCAACAACATCAACAGCAGCATGGAGGCTCCTCAGGGGCTGAATGTGATCTCTACGTTCAATGTCGCCCCGCCGGAGGTCGGCGCCGGGAACATGAGGCGCATGAACCGGCCGACAAGACAGTTTTCGACAGCGATGCTGCCCATCGTGCTGGAGACGACGCGCGCCTGACTCACCGTTCCGTCCTCGTTGATGGAGGCCTGCATCCGGATCCGGCCTGCGAGGGCGGGGTTTCTCGTCAGCTCCCGCTGGTAGCAGTACCGGATCGCGGCCATGTTGCGCTTGACGACGTACTGCCCTTGATCCTGCGGGACGCCTCCGGCGATGGAGATCGCGCTGATCTGCGCCACACCGCTGCCGCCGCCGCTGTAGCTGTAGGCCTGCTGGATGGTGCGCCATGTCCCGGCCTCGCTGTTGCAGAGCTTCGCCGTGAGGGTGGAGAGCCAGGCCATCTCCGGATCGGCGGAGACGGGCGCCAGCAGCCCGCTGAACCGCTCATACGGCGCCTTGCAGGCCTCCGCGTTCGCCGCCCGCGCGAACGCCATGTCCGCCCACGCCATAAGGGCGCGGGCCTTGTGGATCGCGTCCGGGCTCTGCTTCAGGGCCTCGGCCACCGTCGTCACCACGCGCTGCTCCTTCGCCTCCTCCGTCACCGGGTCCTTCCACCGGATGCGGAAGGCGATCT
>JBEIQZ010000943.1:0-1159 GCA_040376255.1 Alphaproteobacteria bacterium | reverse complement strand
CTCCGGGTCGGGCTGGTCGGCGCGCCGGACGTCGATGCCTACATCGCTGCCCGCCAGCGGGAGGGGGTGCGCTCCCGCACGATCCATATCGAGCTCGGCCACCTCCGGCAGATGCTTCAGCTCGCGGTGACGGACGGGCTGCTCGCCCGCTGTCCGGCGATCCAGAAGCCCCGCCGCACCGATCGCAAGCCGCACCGCTACCACAGCCCGGAGCAGTCCGTGCTGCTGCTCGGGGCGCTGAGCCGGATCCGGGATGCGTCGGCGGCGCTGGCGATCCACACCGCCATGGAGCTCGGGATGCGGGCCGGGGAGATCATGTCCCGGCGGTGGAGCGATGTCCGCTGGGAGCAGGGCCGCTGCGGATCGCTGTGGATCGGGGAGCGGCTGGACGGGGAGGGGAGGGTGGTGTGGACGACCAAGACGCGCCAGGGACGCACCATCCCGCTCACCGCCGGGCTGCGGGACGCGCTCCGCCGGCAGTGGGTCCGCCTCGGCAGCCCGGAGGACGGGTGGGTGTTCGCCTCCAGCCGCAAGCCGGGCGCCCCGCTGGCGACATTCAAGCTCGCGCTCCGCCGGGCCTGCGAGCTCGCGGGGATCCCGGTCATCCACCCCCACGGCCTGCGCCACAGCTGGGCCACGCGCCTCGCGATCACCGGCGTCCCGAAGGCCGTGGCGATGGGACTCGGCGGCTGGAGCAGCCCCGCGATGCTCGAAGGGGTCTACCAGCACTCGATCTCCCGCCTGGAGGTCGATGCCATCCAGCAGGCGTCGCTGACCCCGCCGGAGGCCGGGCCGGTGTCCTGAGCGCCGCAGCACCGAAAACGCCCGTCCCGATCAGCGGGTTCCATTTTCGTTGAGATCCGCTCCGCTGCCGGATCGCTTTCCGGGTGTGTACGGGATTCTGACGCGCCGTATACATCCGGCACATGCGTTTTCACGGCCGATCCGTCGTGACTGGACAGATGCACTGAATCCGTTTTCGCGATGGGTGCGTCGCAAGTGCTTTCATGTTTCCGCGTCAGATTCTACCCACGGATTCTACCCAGTTGTGATGCGTGTGTGTTTGTTGTCTTTTTCAAGACAATCAATGAATAAGCGGACACCGGGAGTTGAACCCGGTCGGGATAGACCCGTCACCTGGCTGGCAGCCAGGAGCCTT
>JBEIQZ010000478.1:0-4863 GCA_040376255.1 Alphaproteobacteria bacterium | reverse complement strand
GAGACATCCACTGAACGTCGCCGGACCCTGGTTCGTCGACGGCGCGTGTATCTCCTGTGACACCTGCACCGACATCTCCCCGGAGATCTTCTGGCGCGACGCGGCGCGCAAGGCGTATGTCCGTGCGTGGCGCCCGGAGGAGGCAGCGCTGTTCCGGGCTGCGCTGGAGAGCTGTCCGGTCGAAGCGGTCGGGGACGAAGGTGACCCCGGAACGCTCCGGGCAGGGTAGGCGGCATGGGCGAATTACTGGCGGTGGTCATGCTGCTGACATCGCCGTTCTGGTTGATGATGATGCTGAACGCGGGGCGGGGCCGCTCGCGCGTGCAGGCGTTATCCGGCAGCATCGCCGGGCTGGCCCGCGCGCTTAGCCTGGAGGTGAAGAAGGAGGGTGCCGACATGGTGATCGGCGGGGAGTACGATGGCATCCCCCTCGAACTCACCGCGACCAACCTGGAGACCTCGCCCCGCCTGCTGATCCGCATCCCGCTCCCCACCTCGCTCAAGGCGATCAATTTTCACGCCTGCGAGCTGCACAAGGGGCCGCGCTTCGAGACCGGCGACAAGAATTTCGATCAGGTCGTCGCCGCAGACGGCGACCCGATGTGGCTCGCCGCCATCCTCGACGCCCCCACCCGGACCGCCATCGCCTCGCTGGTCCTCTCGCTCTCCGCGCGCACCGAGAACGGCAGCCTCATCGCCGAGGTGCCGATCATGCTGGAGGAGGAGGGGGCGGAGCCGGTCGCGAGCGCCGACGGCGTGATCATCGGCGGGAGCATCGCCGCCCCCGCGCAGGCGCCCCCTGAGCCGCCGCCGGAGGGCGTCACGATCCAGCTCGACTCAGCGAAGAAGCCGCCCCCGTCCGGCCCGGCGGGCTACCTGTTCGGCTGTGTGGAGCGCGTGCTGGCGGTGGCGAAGGCGATGCTCGCGCACGCGCTCGTCAAGATCGATCGGCTCGTCCAGATCTCCCGCGACGAGACCGTCTCCGGCGTCCGCATCGGCGCGATCAAGGGCCTGATGATCATGGGCCGCCCTGAGCGCATCGTCGGGCTTTGCGCGGACGGCGATCCGGTCGTGCGCTTCTACGCCGCCGCCCAGGTCGGCGACCACGGCATCCACGCCATCGAGGCGATGCTCCAGGAGATCCCCGGCCCCGGACTCCCGACCGATCCCCGCTTCCCCGCCGAGCGCACCGTCGACGCCCTCAAGAGCTTCCGCCCCATCAAGGACACCGCCCGGCTCCGCCCGCTGCTCGCCCGCTTCTGCCGCTCGGTCGATCCCTCCATCCGGCACGCCGCGATGGTCGCCGCCGTCCGCCTCCAGATCCCCGATCCCCTGCCGCTGTTCACCGCGCTCCCCGACCTGCCCGAAGACCGGCTGACCCTCATCGCCTGCCTCGCCAGCGTCGGCGATCCCGCCGCCGAGGAGCACCTCTGGCGCCTGCTCGCCGCCCCGGAGGAGTCCGTGCGCGTCAAGTCCGTCGAGGCGCTCCAGAGCCTCGGCACCCGCCGTAGCATCGAGGTGCTCAACAACTACGCGCAGGGCAAGCTGCCGGAGATCAAGCGGCCCGATGGCAAGGCCGATGGCAAGGCCGATGGCAAGCCGGAGGGCAAGGCCGATGGCAAGCCGGACGGCAAGCCCGATGGCAAGCCGGATGGCAAGCCCGACGGCAAGCCCGACGGCAAGAAGGCTGAAGAGCGCTCCCCTCCGGTCAGCGCCAACCTCCAGCGGCTCGCCCACGACGCCGCGATGGCGCTCCAGCGCCGGATAGAGGGAGGGGAGGCGAAGGCCGGGGACAAGAGCGGGGACAAGGCCGACAGCAGGGGAGAGGCTCCGCAGGGCTGAGCGCGGCGCGTTAGCTTCAGGGCCGGAGGCAGGATGTCGCAGGAACGGTTCCGGTGGGAAGTGGATCCGCAGGCATTGGAGGCGTCGCTGCGGGAGCTGGTGGAGCGGGCGAAGCGGCTGGTGGCGGAGGGGCGCTACACGCGCGTCCGGCTGAAGTACAGGGGCAAGCCGATGGGGCCGGAGGTGCCGCTGCCCGCGCTGATCGCTATGGAGGGGCTGGGGCTGCTGGTGGCGAGCCCGCTGTACCTGCTGATCGCGAACCTCGGCGTCAAGGCGTTCGTCGAGGTGGAGTTCATCCACGAGGCGGAGGATCGCATCCGGGAGGGGATGGATCTGTTCAATGACGGCGAGGTGGACGAGGCGGAGAAGAAGTACCGGGAGGCGCTCGCGCTGCGCCACGACGATCCGCTGGCGAGCTACCACCTCGGCGTGCTGCTGCGCGTGACCGGGCGGCGGGAGGAGGCGATCGCCTGCCTGGAGCGGGCGGCGAAGTCGGAGATCCCTGAGGCCGAGAAGGCGCGCGAGGCGCTGTCGAAGATGAGCCGCACCGGCCGGAGCCTCTGAGATGGGAATCCGCAACCTGCCGCTCACCCCGCTCCGGGGCGCCAGCTCCTTCCGGCGCATCGCCGCCGTGGTCTGGCCTGAGCCGCGCGATCCGCACATCTACGGGGCGATGGAGGTGCGGGCGGAGGCCCTCGAAGCCTGGGTGCAGGCGCAGCGCGCCGCGACGGGCGAGCATGTGACCGTCACGCATGCGGTGACGCGGGCGGTGGCGATGCTGCTGCGCCGCCACCCGGATCTGAACGCGCTTGTGCGGTGGGGGCGGATCGAATTGCGGCGGGACGTCGACATCTTCCTGCAGGTGTCGGTGGAGGGCGAGGGCGGGCGGGCGGCGAAGGCCGATCTGTCAGGGGTGAAGGTGGCCTGCGCGGACGCGCTCGCCGTGTCAGAGATCGCGAAGAAGGTGCGCGAGAAGGCGGCGCAGATCCGGGCGCGGCAGGACAAGGACTTCGAGGCGACCAAGGGGCTGCTCGACATGATCCCCGGCCTGCTGCTCGGCCCGATCCTGCGGCTGGTCGACACGCTCTCCTACACCTTCAACATCAGCCCGCGCTTCCTCGGCAGCCCCCCCGACCCCTTCGGCTCCGCCTGCGTCACCAACATCGGCGTCTTCGGCGTCGCCCGCGCCTGGTCGCCGTTCTTCCCGCTCGCCCGCTCGGTGCTGATCGTCACCCTCGGCACCATCGAGGAGAAGCCGGTCGTCGAGAAGGACGCGGCGGGCGTGAGCCGCCTCGCCATCGGGCGCGTGCTGCACATCAACGGCACCTTCGACCACCGCATCATCGACGGCATCCACGGCGGGATGCTGGTGCGCGAATTGCGCGAGCTGCTGGAGAGCCCGCAGAAGATGGATCTGCCGCAGGGGCAGGGCGCAGGCGGGTGAGGGTGCGGACGGTGCATGCGCGGCGCGTCGTCCGCGTGATGGCGGACGGCTCGACTGAGCCGCTGCTGGTGCGGGCCGATGACGGCGCGGACTATGTGGTGAAGCCCGGATCACCGACCGTGCCGGACGCGCTCCATGAATTGCTGGGGGCGCTGCTCGCGCCGGTTTGGGGCATCCGGGTTCCGGAGCCGGTGATCGTCTGCTTCGCGCCGATGCTGGTCCGCTACATGGCGGAGGGCGGGGCGAGACTCGCGCTGGCAGCGCGGCAGATCGGATTGTCCGGAGGGCTTGCCTTCGGCTCCCGGAAGATGATCGCGCCGCTGGCACGGACAGCGGAACCCCTGCTGGCGTGGCCGGAGGAGATGAGGCGGTTGTTGAGGTTCGATCTGTTCATCGGCAATCCGGATCGGACGAGGGACAATCCCAACCTGCTCTTTGATCCGGACGGGCCGATCGCCATCGATCATGCGCTCGGCTTCGGCTGGCTCCGGGGGCAGGAGTCCGACCGCGCCGCTGATCTTTCGGCCCACCTCGCATGGACGGCGCTCACGGAGCTGCCGGTGTCGGGGCTGATCCCGCCGTGCGATCGGCGTCGCCTGCGACAGATCGCAGCGATGATCCCGGACGCATGGCTCGGCGAGCTGGAGCGCCTGTCGCTCGTCGAAAAACTTGAAGAGCGGTGGGAGGAACAGCCGTGAGAGAGCCTGAACAGGTCTACTGGTATGCGCCGCTCCGCCTGTCGCTGCAGGCGTACGGAGGAGATCGGCGCACGATCGCGGTGCTGGTGGTGAACCCGGAGCGCCGGTTTATCCGTCTTGCGTCTCACATCCCGGCCCGGAACCTGCTCTCTGATGAAGGCAGGGTCGCGATCCATACGATGAGCCTGATCGTGAAGACCGTGGAGATGAAGATGGAGGCTCCTCCCGTCCCCGGCGAGCCTTCGCCGCTGCTCTCCTGGTGGCGACAGGGAGCGGCGCGGCGCGAGGACGCCCTGCTGCTCGCGGAGCCGATGCCCGGGATCACCGATGATCTGGAGGGGGAGGCTGAGCGGCTGCTCAGCGAGTATGTTCCGTTGCATGACGATGATGCGCCCCGCCCGGATCGCCGCGCGCAATGAGCAGCGCGCGCAGGAGGTCGCCGCAGCGCTCGGGTGGCCGGTCGAAGCCGCTCCCGCGCACCCGGCAGCCATCCGGATGCTCCGGCAGGCCGGAGAGGTCAGCCGGACGCTGATGCTCGCGTCGATGGGATACGCGCGCTGGCTGCTGTGGGAGGAGGTCGTGGACTGGATGACGCTGGAGGTGATCCGCCCGGCCCCGGCGGGATGGACGCTCCGCCTGCCGATCCGCACCGTCTGGGACTGGCGCGACGGCGCGCCCGGAGAGGCGCCCACCCACCGCACCCCGGCGGGCGCCGGGTTCGTCATCGACAGCGGCGCCGGCAGCGCCCTGACCGGCGAACAGCTCTCGCGCATTTTCCGCCGGATCGATCAATTCCCGCAGGGGCTGTCGCTCACCGCGCTGTCTCCGGGGCAGATCCAGCTCCGCGCCGGGGCGCCGCTGACCTCGGAGGCAGCAGGT
>JBEIQZ010000359.1:0-6531 GCA_040376255.1 Alphaproteobacteria bacterium | reverse complement strand
GGCCCGGCCTTCATGGACTCCACCCTGCTCCACTACAGCCCGGGCGGCACCGGGGCGATGGTACGCTCCCTCATCCGCTGGATCGAGACCCAGAGCCGCGCCTGAGCCGCGCCTGATCTTCAAGATCAGCCTCCAGTAAGCGGTCTGTACTGTCCGCTGCGCTGAATGTCAGATAGAATCCGGACGATGCGCCGGATTCTACCGTTTTTTCTCTCTCTGCTCGCCGCCTGCGACCCCGCCGTCTTCCGGCCTCAGATCCTCGTCGTCGACGAGCAGGGCGCGCCGGTCGCCGGGGCCGTCCTCCACACGCGCGACGGGGAGATCACCACCGATCAGAAGGGCATGGCCCGGCTCCGCCTCGACCGGCCCGAGCTGATCCTCGTCTCCGCTGACAGCTTCCTCACCGAACCCCTGCCGATCGGCCGCGATCTCGCGGAGGAGATGATCACCCTCCGGCTCCTCGCCGCGCAGGGCCGCACCGTCCTCCACTCCACCGGCGACGTCATGCTCGGCCGCCGCTATGTCAGCCCCGACGAGGGGGAGGCGCTGCTGAAGACCGGAGACGGCGGCGCCTCCGCCTCCGCCATCGTCACCGACGTCGGCGACCTGCTCGGGCTCGCCGATCTAGCGACCGTCAACCTGGAGACGGTGATCGGCTCCCTCCCCGACGCCGGCGCCTACCCCGGGAAGCGCTGGCTCCTCCAGAGCCCCCCGGAGACGCTCGCCGCCCTCGACCGGCTCGGCGTCCACGTCGCCTCCCTCGCCAACAACCACCAGCGCGACTGGCTCGACGCCGGGGTGCAGTCCACCCTCGATCAGCTCGACGCGCACGGCCTCCCCCACGTCGGCGCCGGCCTCACCGCAGCGCAGGCGGAGGCCCCCCTCCGCTTCGACGCCGACGGCCTCCAGATCGGGGTCATCGCCTTCACCTCCGTCAACGGCGACTACGTCAACGATCAGTACCCGACCGACGGCGACATCGCTCCCGATGAGATCCTGGCGGAAGACCAGTTCAAGTGGGAATTCCGCTCCTGGGGCGCCCCCGATCTCGGCGTCCCCGTCGCCGGTCGCCGCATCGGGAGCGCCTGGCTCGCCGTCCATGACATTGAGGACGACCTCAGCGGCGACGAACTCGCCGCCCTCTGGGCCTCCGCTGTCGCCGTCTACCCGGAGCTGCAGGACTGGGTCGCCCGGCGCGGCCACGGCGGCGGAAGCCCCTGGGACGACGACAGCCCCGGCGCCATCGCCGCGCTCGCCGACACCTCCGATCTCACCGTCGTCCAGCTCCACATGGGCTACCAGTTCGCCACCGCCCCCGGAGAGGCCGTCATCTCCGCCGCCCGCGCCGCCATCGACGCCGGAGCCGATCTCGTCGTCTGCCACCACCCCCACGTCCTCCAGGGGCTGGAGTGGTACAACGGCAAGCTCATCGCCTACAGCCTCGGCAACTTCCTCTTCGACCAGGACTTCCTCTCCACCTGGCACTCCAGCCTCCTCCGCACCGTCTGGGAGCAGGATCGCCTCGTCGAGGCCCGCATCATCCCCCTGTTCCTCGACCGCTACCGCCCCGTCCCCGTCACCGACAGCCTCGCCGCCGACGTCGCCCGCCGCCTCTATGAGGGCAGCCTGCTCCCCGCCGCCGCCGTCCGGGGCGAGGATCTCGGCGTCCGCCCCACCCTCCGCGACGCCCCCGACGCCCCCGGCATGCGCCTCGACCACGGCACCGTCCTCCTCAGCGCCAACCCCCCCGATCCCTCCAGCCTCACCGTCGAGGTGGTGCAGGGGGCGCTGACCCCCCTCCCCCGGACCGCCCTCATCAACCGCCGCCTCAACAAGAACCCCCCCGCCGGGCTGCTCGCCGGGCGCTCCCTGTCAGGCCTCGGCAGCTTCGAGGACGAGGACGGCGACGCGGATCGGGGCGACGTGTCCGGCTGGACCTGGGACAATGACGACGTCCTGATCGACACCCGCCGCCCCCTCTCCGGCCTCGCCAGCCTCAGCCTCTTCCGCGATGTCACCTCCACCGAAGCCGTCTTCGCCCGCATGATCGCCCGCATCCCCCTCCCCGCGCACCGCCTCTATGACGCGAACGCCGTCGGCCTCGACGGAGAGGCAACATGGTCGGTGCGGCTGCTGACAGAGCGGATCGGCGCCGAGTCAGCGGCGATGGTGCGCGCCGACTTCTATCACTTCGATGACCTCGACCCGACCGAAGACCCGGAGTCCATCCTCCTCCACAGCGTCGAATTGCCGTTCGTCGCGGGGAAGAAACAGAGCGAGATCCTTCTCGACATGCCGCTCGACGCCTACCGGGAGGTCGATGGGCTGACGCCGAACGCGGTGCTGCTCTACGTCGTGCTGGAGGCGCCCGCTGCGGCCAGCACGCTGCTGCTGGTGGATGAGGTGGAGTTCATCGAGTGGCGGGAGGCGATCGCGGAGCCAGAGGGGTGGGCGGCGCTCGACTGGTTGCGGGGGGAAGGGACGGTGGAGGTGGAGATGATCGGG
Organism: Alphaproteobacteria bacterium; assembly: GCA_040376255.1. Lineage (GTDB taxonomy): Bacteria > Myxococcota_A > UBA796 > UBA796 > SXON01 > JBEIQZ01. The sequence goes on along the minus strand of JBEIQZ010000359.1, from coordinate 4,026 downwards.
CTGTGAGGCGGGGGATCACCCCACCACCGCCACCGCCGTCCCCGCCTGCACCGCCGCCCCGTCCCCCACCAAAAACCGCACAACCCGCCCCGCCCTCCCGGCCTTCAACGGCGTGAACGTCTTCATCACCTCGACGAGCCCGATGGTGGTCGACTCCGCAACATCGGCCCCCTCCTCGACAAGCACCGGATCGCGGGGCGAGGCCCGACGCCAGAACGTGCCGTCCGTGCTGACGCAGACGGCGACCTCCCCCTCAGCCAGATCTGCCTGCTCCACGACGCGGGCGGCCTTGACCCCGGCGGCGGCAGCGGCGCGACCGGTGTTGCGCGTCAGCACCTCCAGATCGTGGACGCTCCAGATGCGGGGGTTGCGGCTGTGGCGGGGGGTCTGCCAGATCGTCTCTGTGAGGCCGACCAGGTAGCCGCGCAGCCCGGCGAGCGGCACGACCTCGTCGGTGTCCATGCGGGCGGCGGCGGCGACGGGATCCATGTCCGATTCGATGCGGGCGGCGGTCTCCTCCATCGCGGCGCGGATCTTCGCGCGCTCGGCGGGGTCGGGGGAGGCGATCTCGAAGTCGTCGTCGAGCTTCGTGTTGAAGGCGGCGATGGCGAGGGTGCGGCCCTCCATGACGGCGAGGCGGGTGAGCGGCGTGGAGAGCTGCACGACCGGCTCGTAGGGCATCCCGGCCATCGCGTAGTAGCCCGCGCCGGAGGCCTTCCTCAGCAGCACGGTGACCATCGGGACGGTGTTCGTGGAGTTGGTGTAGATCAGCGAGGAGCCGTAGCCGAGCAGCCCCTGCGCCTCAGCCTCCACGCCGATGTCGAACCCGGCGATGTCCTGCAGCCAGAGGATCGGGGTGCCGTCCTCGTTGCAGGCGCGGGAGAAGGCCGAGATCTTGGCGATGCCCTCGCGGTACAGGATGCCCCCGGCGCGCATCCGGCCCGGCTCGTCGGGGTGGTCGGTGGGGAGGACGTTGTTGGCGATGACGCCGACGTAGAGGCCGCCGATGCGGGCGATGCCGGTGATCATCTCCTGCCCGCGATCCGCCATGACCTCATGGAACAGCGAGTCGTCCACCAGGCGGGCGATGACCTCGCGCATGTCGTAGGCCATCCGATGATCCGCAGGGACGATGGAGGACAATTCCTCCGGGTCGAAGCGCGGGGGGGCAGGCTCCGTGCCGCCCCGGTAGAAGGGCGCGGCGGAGGTGGGGAGCCGCTCCACCTCGCGGCGGATCATGGCGATGGCGGTCGGGTCGTCGGGGACGCGCTCGTCGGCGCAGCCGCTCTGGTGGACATGCACCTCAGGGCCGCCGATGTCGAGGCTGGTCAGCTTCAGCGACTTGGCGCCCTTGATCAGCGCCGCCCCCGCGATCACCATGTAGGCCGACTCAGTCATGTAGACCCGGTCGGAGATGATCGGCATGTAGCCGCCGCCCGCGATGCAGTCCCCGAACACGCCCGCGATCTGCGGCACGCCCGAGGCGGCGAGCAGGCTGTTCATGCGGAAGATGTGGCCCGCCCCCGTCCGCCCGGGGAAGGACAGCGCCTGCTCCGGCAGGAACAGCCCCGAGCAGTCCACCAGGTAGATCACCGGGGCGCGGAGCCGGAGCGCGAGCTGCTGCGCCCGCTCGATCTTCTCCGGCGAGAGCGGCCACCACGATCCGCTGGCCACCGTGTTGTCATTGGCGATGATCACCGCGTTGCGCCCCGCCACCGTGCCGATCCCGGTAACGACGCCCGCCCCCGGCGCGAGCCGCTTCGATCCACGGAAGCTGCGACCCCAGTTCACCAAACTGTTCAGCGGCAGGAACGGCGCCCCCGGATCGCACAGCAGCGCGATCCGCTCCCAGGTGGTCAGCTTGCCCTTCTCATGGACGCGCGCGGCGGCGTCCGCCCCCCAACCGGCCCGCACCTCCCCGAGCTTCGCCTCCAGCGCGGCGTCCTTCTGCGCGATCTGCTGCGCGTTCTCAGGGGACAGGCCCACATCGACGAGCGGGCGCCCGATGGGGCGGAGCGGTACATGCGCCATAGGTCAGATCCCCATCATGGATAGAAGCCGCGTGTCGTAATTCCCTGCCCTGAACCGCTCATCGGCCAGGACGCGCCGGTGCAACCCGATGGTCGTCGGCACCCCCTCCACCGCCGTCTCCGCGAGCGCCGCCTCCATCTTCGCGATCGCCGCCGCCCGATCCGGCGCGTGGACGATCAGCTTGGCGATCATCGAGTCGTACTGCGGCGGGATGCTGTCGCCCTCCGTCAGGTACGTCTCCACCCGCACGCCCTCCCCCGACGGGAACCGCAGCCGGTGGACGCGCCCGGGGGCGGGCCGGAAGTCCTGCTCAGGATCCTCAGCGTTGATCCGGCACTCGATGGCGTGGCCCTGCGGACGCACCTCAAGATCGATGCGCTCCATCGCCGCCGCCCGCAATTGCAGCTCCACCAGATCCAGCCCCGTCACCATCTCAGTCACCGGATGCTCGACCTGCAGCCGGTTGTTCATCTCCAGGAACCACAGCCGCCCCCGCTCGTCCTGCAGCATCTCGACCGTCCCGGCGTTGAAGTACCCAGCCGCCAGGCAGGCCCGCCGGATCGCCGCCACCATCTCCGCCCGCACCCCGTCCGTCACCGCCGGGCTCGGGCTCTCCTCGATCAGCTTCTGGTGGCGGCGCTGCACGCTGCACTCCCGCTCCCCGAGCACATGGATATTGCCGTGCTGATCGCCCATCACCTGGAACTCGATGTGCCGCCCCGCCTCGACAAACTTCTCCACGAACAGCCCGCCGTCCCCGAAGCACGCCTCAGACTCAGCCGTCGCCTGCGCGAACGCCTCCGCCAATTCCTCCTCCCGCCACACCCGCCGCATCCCCCGCCCGCCCCCGCCCGACCGCGCCTTCAACAGCACCGGCCAGCCCGCCTCCTCCGCGATGGCCCGCGCCTCCGCCAGCCCCACCACGCCCTCCGACCCCGGCAGCACCGGCACCCCTCCTGCCTTCATCGTCCGCCGCGAGGCGATCTTGTTGCCGAGCCGCCGCATCGCCGCCGGAGACGGCCCGATGAACCGCACCCCCTCAGAGGCGCACCGAGCCGCGAACAGCGCGTTCTCCGCCAGAAACCCCCACCCCGGATGCAGCGCGGCGCACCGGTGCGCCCGCGCCGCCGCGATCACCTTGTCCATGTCCAGGTAGGTGTCTCGCGGCGCCGCCCCTTCCAGCAGCGCCACCTCCGGGGCCTCCGGCCCCTGCAGCCACGCCGCCCGCGCGTCCGGCTCCGAGGCCAGCACCACCGGCTCGATCCCCATCCTCCGGCAGGTGCGCACCACCCGCGCCGCCACCTCCCCACGGTTCGCCACCAGCACCCGACGGAACATTCAACCCCCGGCACAGAAGACCAGCAGACTAACCGCCCAGCTCCCGCAGGATCAACGCCTTCACCAGCGCCGAGTCCACATCGTTCTTGTGCGACTTCATCAACACCCCCATCACCTTGCCCACCTCCTTCGGGTTCGTCGCCCCCGACGCCACAATCGCCTCCTTCACCCACACCAGCGTCTGCGCCTCGTCCGCCTGCGCCGGCAGCAGCCCCTCAATCACCGCCAGCTCCACCCGCTCCTGCTCCGCCAGATCCGCCCGGCTCTGCTGGTCATAAATCGCGATGGACTCCTCCCGCTGCTTCTTCATCCGGCGCAGCGCCTCCAGGCACCGATCATCCGTCACCGCGCCCTTCCCCTCCTTCTCCAGCTCGATAAACGCCGCACGGATCATCCGGAGACCCGTCGTCCGGGCGGCATTCCGCGCCAACATCGACTTCTTGAGCTCCTCAGACACCTTCTCAACCAGAGACATGGCCACCTCAGCAAGGCTGCCCTATTAACGTGTTTTTGCGGGGGGTACCCCCCGCATCGGCACTGCGCTTCGGTGGTGCCTCCCCCCGCGCCAAAGTTGGGGGGACGGCTGGCCCGTGCCGGGGGTGAATGTGGGGGACGTTAATATCTGGAACGACGGGGGCTCTTTTGGTTTTACGTCCG
>JBEIQZ010000215.1:0-9205 GCA_040376255.1 Alphaproteobacteria bacterium | reverse complement strand
GCCGGGGCTGGCGGAGGCGGCGGCGGGGCTCGGCGCCCGGCTGCACGTATGGGAGATCGATCCGGCGCTGGATCGCGTCACGCCGCCGGGATCGGCGGAGGCGGCGGAGGCCGCGCGCATCCACAGCTACCGGCGGGCGAGCGTGGAGGCGTTCCGGGCGGCTGGCTGGCTGGCGGGCTACCTGCCGCTGGCGACGGACACGGTAAAGCGGCAGCCGCAGGCGCTGACCGGGGCGGAGCAGGCGCGGTACGGGGCGCCGGTGACCTTCGTCGGGCGCAGCATGGTGCCGGAGGCGCGGGCGCACCGGGGGGCGCTGGTGCGGCGGCTGGCGGCGGCGCGGGGCATGCCGGAGGCGGAGGCGGAGGCGGAGCTGGAGGCGGTGCTGTCCCGGCAGCGGGCGATCAATGTGTGGCGGCTGCCGGAGTATGCGGCGTCCGCCGGGCTGGATCGGCTGCCTGCGCAGTCACCGGAAGAGCCGGACGCCCTCGCGCAGCTCTCGGAGATCGCCGCGTCGGAGCAGCGGCTGAGCGCGATGGCGCGGCTCGGGCGGGCGCTCGGGCCGGGGCAGGCGGCGGTGTGGGGGGATCCGGGCTGGTCGGTGCTCAAGAACTACGGGGTGGACTGGCGCGGCCCGGCCGGGCATCACCTGGAGATCAACCGGATCTACAGCAACGGCGGCGTCCACATCGACCTGCCGAGGCTCTATCAGGCGGACATCGTCACGCTCCGGGTGTTCGAGGTGCTGGCCTGCGGCGGTTTTTTGATCGCCTGGGACTGCCCGGCGCTAAGAGAGCTGTTCACGGTGGGCGAGGAGCTGGCGGCGTGGGGTGCTGTGGAGGATCTGGAGCGGCAGATCCGCTACTGGTCGGAGCGGCCGGAGGAGCGGGCGCGGATCGGCGCGGCGGGGCGGCGGCGGGTGGAGCGGGATCATACGGTGCGGGCGCGGCTGGCGGAGATGATGCGGAGCTGCTGAAAGCAGTTCCGTATCAAGAGAGCGCGGAGATAGCCGGAATCCCCTCGCGGGGCGCGGCAGTCTCTGGTATCCTGCAGCGGGAGGCTCCATGTACGCGATGCTGCTTGTCGGGACGCTCGCTCACACACAGATGCCGGTGGGGATCTCTGCGGAGCCGGAGGCGCTGCCCCGCGACCGGTTCGGGGAGATCCCGGATCAGGTGGACACGGCGATCTACCGGTGCGGCTTCGAGGTGATCCCGTCGCAGGCCGGGTTCGCGCCGCTGCTCCAGCAGCGGCAGGACTTCCACCGGGAGGTCAACGAGACGGCAGAGATGGTGCGGTGAGTGCGGTGATGGTGTAGTAGGCGACGGGCGGAGGGAGCGGGTGGCATCGTGGACGTCGATCCTGCCCCGGCTGGTGCATCTGCAGCAGCGCGGGCAATTGGTTCCGTTCGTGGGGGCGGGGATCTCGTACCCGGTCTGCCCGCTGTGGCCGGTGTTCGTGGCGAAGCTGGAGGCGGAGGCGGGGCTGGGACCGGGGGCTGCGGCGGGGGAGCCGGAGGGGGCGGCCAACCGGATCGGCACCCCGGAGCTGATCCGGCGGGCGAACGTGGCGGTGCGCCGGCTCCGGGCGGCGGGGCCGGGGCGGCTGACGGCGGCGGTGGGGCGGGCGATCACCGGGGAGGCGGGCGGGAAGCTCCCGCGCCAGGCGGACGGGCTGGCGCGGATCGCGTGGCCGCTGATCCTGACGACCAACTACGACAACATCATGGTCGAGGCGGTCTGGCGGCAGCAGGGGGTGGTGCCACGGGTGCTGGGCCGGGGGGAGCTGGACTGCTTCGGGGTGGGCCAGAGCCTGCGGGAGCCGTCTGAGCCGGTGCTGTGGGCGCTCCAGGGGTTTTTAGATGGGCCGATGCCGCTGACGCGGGAGGTTGTCGATCCGGAGGGGCGGCTGGCGCGCGAATTGGTCGTCGGGCATGAGGAGTACCGGCGGGCGACCTGGCGGGACGGTCACTTCCGGCGGGCGTTCGCGGAGGTGTTCCGGAGCCGCTCGCTGTTCTTCGTCGGGTCGGGGCTGCAGGAGGACTACTTCCTGAGCCTGTTCTCGGAGATCCGCGAGGTGTACGGCCCGAACCCGCACCAACACATCGCGCTGGTGGAGGCGGGGCGGCACGATCCGGAATTCCTGGAGTCGCAGTTCCAGATCCGGGTGGTGGAGTACGATCCGGCGGAGGGCCACCGGGAGCTGCAGGAGCGGCTGGAGGAATTGGGGCGGGCGGTGCGGTCGGGCTGGGTGGGGCGGAGCTGGACGTACGGGCGGCCCTTCGGGGAGCCGGGGACGGGCGCGCGCATGCGGCGGGATCGGTCAGAGGGGATCTCGTCGCCGGAGTCGCGGCTGGTGGTGGTGGTGGGCGGGCTGCCGGGGCGGCTGCCGGCGGTGTACGCGGAGGGGAGCGGGGCGGGGGGCGGGGAGGGGGCGCGGCGCCGGGAGCGGCGCCGGGCGCGGCACTGCATCGCGGTGAGCCGCGGGGGGGCGCGGGGGGCGGGGGGGATGTACCTGAGCCCGTCGATGAAGGATCTGCTGCGGGGCTACGGCCTCAGCGAGAAGAGCCCGCACTGCTGGGACGCGGAGGACGTGACGGGCAGCTTCGACGGGCAGCCGGTGTACACGGTGCGGGCGCGGGAGGGGCGGGACGTGAACAACCGGGGGCGGCGCTCGCTGCGGGCGGTGTACCGGGGGATGCAGGCGATCCTCGCGCGGGCGGCGGCGGACGGGTTCCACACGCTGCACCTGCAATTGCTGGCGTCGGGGGAGGGGATGGTGCGGGAGTTCCACCGGCTGGGGGAGGGGGTGCCGTACCGGCCGCTGCATGCGTTCGCCGAGATGGTGCGGGCGATGGGGGATCACCTGCGGGCGGGCGGGGCCTGCCCGGAGGAGGTGCGGATCTGCCTGGTGGACGCGCCGATCTATCAGGAGATCGCGTGGGGGCGGATGCAGGTGGAGGAGTGGCTCTGCTGCGCCGATCTGCGGCTGTGGGCGACGGTGGAGCGCAGCACGGGGCCGGTCGAGTACCACCGGCTGCACGTGACGCCGGACGGGGGGCTGGTGGAGGGCATGGGGGTGACCGGGGAGTGCATCGGGCAGGTGGCGGGGCGGCTGCAGGTGCCGGGCGGCTACCGGGTGCGGATCTGGCCGATGCGCTGGCGCGTCCCGAAGGACCTGCGGGAGCAGACCGTCGACGAGGTGGCGGCGGTGCCGGTGACCGAATTGGTGGTCGCCGGGAGCCTGCTGCGCTTTCTGGCGCCGGAGGACGATTCATTATAGAATTCATAAACAGGGGTTCATTCGCGACGCTGCCTGACCGTATCCGAGCGGTACAGGAGTCCCTGTGGAGTCACCGGTTTCACGCCCACCTGACACCGCTGCCCGCCCCGGAGGAGCGAACCGCTCCTTCCCCGGGGATGAGCTCCCGTCCCGGCTCCTCGATCCGCTGATCGGCAAGCTGATCGGCGGCCGCTATCAGCTCATCACGGTGCTGGCGCGCGGGGGGCAGGGGCGGTTCTACAAGGCGAGGAACCGCCCGTCGGAGGGGTTCGTTGTGCTGCTGATCCTGAAAGGGACGCCGGAGCCGGCGCAGGAGCCGATGGCGCGGGCGCACTTCCTGCGCGAGGCGCGCCTGCTGGCGGGCCTGAACCACCCGGCGCTCCCGCAGATCATCGAGATCGGCGGGGATCGGGAGGGGGAGCTCGGAGAGCCCGCCTTCGTGGCGATGGAGTACGTCGAGGGCCAGAGCCTGCAGGAGCGGCTGGCCTGGGAGCGCCGGATGGACACGGGGACGGTGCTGGCGATGGGGAAGACGCTGGCGGAGGTGCTGGAGATGGCGCACGGCGCGGGGCTGTGCCACGGCGATCTGAAGCCGGGCAACGTCGTGTTCTCCCCGGAGGGCCGGATCCGGCTGCTCGGCTTCGGTCTGGGGCCGGTGCTCCACAGCAACACCGGGCTCGGCGCGCAGCTCTCCACCGGCAGCTTCTTCGCGCCTGAGCAGATCGAGGGGGCGCCTGCCTCTCCGCGCACGGACATCTACTCGCTCGGCCTGCTCGGGCTGTGTCTTGCCGGGCAGCACCCCGGCGAGGCGGGGCGGGACATCGCCGAGTGGCTGCATGCCCGCGCCAACGGCCTGCGCGCGGCCCCGATCCTCGGCTGGGCAGTGTACACCGCGCTCAAGCGCCAGCCTTCGCACCGGTTCGCCGGGATGCAGTCGATGCGGCACTCGCTGGAGCTGGCCGCCCGTCAGCTCCAGGGGGAAGAGATCCCCATCACCTCGATCCAGGGGGGGGCACCTGCGCCCGCTGAGCGAGGCGCTGACCGGGACGCTGACCGGACGATCCTCCGCCCCGCCGCCGGGGATCCCGGAGGGCTGGATCAACGGAGCGATCCTCCTCGGGGTGTTGATGACCGTCGCGGGCGGGCTGCTGGGGTGGCTCGCCAGGTAAGGCGGAAGGGACGGAGAGACCACTCGTTTTTTTGTGTGGGCGCTCACGGTCTTTGGGCGATGACGATCTCGAAGCGCTCCGGGGAGGTGGTGAGGCTCGGCTCGATCCGGCCCGGCTCGCAGTCGAATTGGAGCAGGGTGGCCCCCTCCTCCTGACGGATCTGGAAGCCGAGGAGCAGGGGCGACTGGATCTTGAGCTGGGTCAGGGCCTCGTCGGCGACGGTGTTCCGGAGGCGCACGCGGTACTGGCAGCGGCCCGGCTCATCGATGAGGAACCCCATCGCCCGGGCGTCGCCCTCCACCATGCCGTTCAGGGTGAGCCGGTCGGGGCGGCTCGTGACGGAGAGGTTGACGAGGCGCGCGCCGGCTGCGGGCGCGGTCAGCGGCGCGGCCGTCGCCGGGGTGGAGAGGCCGGGTCGCAGCACGAGCTGCCCGCCGGGGGCCTGCGCGGCCCAGGGGGCGGCGGAGAGGAGCGCGTGGATGCCGAGCCCGATCAGGGCTGCGCCGAGCCCGATGGCCATCCCGGTGAGCAATTCCGTACCCGGGAGGTGCTGGAGGAGGGACTCCGGCAGGAGCCTGCTGAAGGTCGGCGGCACCGGCTGGAGGCGTGGCAGGTTCAGGCGGCTCTGCTCATAGGTCGATGCCTGGCGGGGCAGACGGACGGAGCTGGACAGCAGCGGGTCGGCGCTGCCCGGCTCTGGCGTCCCGAGGCGCGGGAGGCGGGAGGAGGAGATGCTCCCGTCCGGCGCGTTGAGTCGCGGGAGCAGCGTCGAGGATGCGCTGGAGGGGCGGGGATCTGGCGCGTTGAGGCGCGGGAGGCGGGAGGAGGACGCGCTGCTGTCCGGCGCGTTGAGGCGCGGGAGGCGGGAGGAGGACGCGCTGCCGTCCGGCGCGTTGAGGCGCGGGAGGCGGGAGGAGGACGCGCTGCTGTCCAGTGCGTTGAGGCGGGGGAGCAGCGTGGAGGATGCGCCGGCAGGGAGGGTGTCCGGCGCGTTGAGGCGGGGGAGCAGCGTGGAGGATGCGCCGGTCAGATCTGTCCGGCTGATGCGGGGGAGCCGGATCGAGGACGCGCTGTCCGTGTTCTGGCGCGGCAGCAGCGAGGGTGCGCGTCCGGCGGGCATCTGGTTCATCATGTTGGGGGTCCAGTCCTGAGTCCCGCGCTGATCGGCGACCAGCTCCTGCAGCGCGCGCAGCTCGACGATCATCTCCGGGGAGTGCGGCGGGATCTGCGGGGGATCGGGGAAGAGCGTGTGCAGCAGCTCGGGGAGCGTGGACACCCCCTGGATGGGGCGGGCCTCAGGGGAGGCGGAGGGGACGTTCGGCGAGGTGGAGAGCGTCTGGAGGTCGGAGAGGAAGGACTGGATCGTCGGGCGATCCGGCGCGTGGCGCGCGAGCCCCTGGCTGAGCAGCGCCTCCATCGGCGGGCAGGCCAGCGGGGAGAGATCCAGCCGATCCGCCAGGATGCTCTCCCGGATGGCGGTGGCGGTCCGGCGCTGGAACGGGTTGCTGCCCAGCAGCATCGTCGCCGCGATCAGCGAGAGCCGGTAGACGTCTGATGCGGTCGTGCCGGGCTGGCCCATCAGCTGCTCCGGCGCCAGCTCGGCCAGCGCGGTCGAGGAGGCCGCCTCCGTCGACAGCAGCGGGTCCGCCATGTTCCACCCGCACAGCTTCACCTCGCCCTCAGGCAGCAGCAGGATGCGGCCCATGCTCAGGCGCGTGTGCGCGCGATCCTGCCGGTGCAGGAAGTCCAGCCCCTCCCCGATCTGCCGGATCAGCTCCAGCGACAGCGCCCACGGCAGCTCCAGCTGGCGGCTCATGCACTTCCGCCACAGCGCCGTCATCGACCAGCCCTTGACCCGCTCCATTTCGCGCCAGCACAGCCCGGTGTGCCCGCTGGATCGGATCCGGCACAGCCGGGGGTGGGTGAACTTCCGGAGCTGATTGGCCTGTCTTAGATATTTTTCACAGAATTCTGGATTTTTTTGATTTCGGACATAAGGGACATGGAGGGCAGTGACGTGCGGCGCGTCCTGCTCGATCCCCTGGATGGCTTCAAAGACAAGGCCGCTCGATCCGGCAGCTATCATCTGGCGGATCTGGAACGTCGCGAAGGGCGGAAGGATCAGAGAGTCCGCCGGAGGCAGCGTAGACGAGGGGGATGGGAGGGCAGTCTGGGGTTGAGGACTCATCGGTGATCCTGTGGCAGGTGCAATACGGCATCTGTCTGTGTTGGCTGAACCCAGATACCATACACTCCCCCTACATGGCTCTTTCACTGTGTATACAGTCGTCCGACGCAGGTAAAGCTCTGTATCCGGCCCGGGTACAGGAATCTTGCCTGCCAGTTACATCCGGGGAGGTCGTTTCCTCTCCCTCTTGCATAAGGAAACATGGGATGCTATTACCTCACGCGTCAGGAGCGCAGTCGTGGAGCCATATTACAATCAAACACTTTTGCCAGACATGAATACTTCCGGTGGATTTGCTGCGCGCATCCCAGATATTCAAATTGGCCGCGTTATTGATGGTCGCTACCAGATTGTCAGCCTCATCGCCCAGGGCGGGATGGGCCGGGTGTACAAGGCGATCCATCGCCCGCTGAACCGGATTGTTGCATTGAAGCTGCTATCAGGCGGACAATCTGCTGAGCATGACTGGGAGCTGCGCCAGCGGCTGATGCTGGAGGCAGCGGCCTGCGCCCGTCTCACCCACCCTAACACTATCCGGATCTTTGACTATTCAGGATCGGACGGCGCGGGGCCGGATGGCAACGGCGAGGGGCTTTGTTATATCGCCATGGAGTTTGTAGAGGGGCAGACCCTGCAGGAGCTGCTGACTGAGCAGGGCCGCCTGAGCCTGAAGGACACGCTCTTCATCCTCCAGCAGCTCTGCCTGTCGCTGGCCGAGGCCCATGACATCGGGCTGATCCACCGGGATCTGAAGCCCTCCAACATCATGATCGCCTCCAATCCGGACGGGTCGCTGCGGGTGAAGCTGCTGGACTTCGGTCTGGTTCGCGATCTGTCCACCGACAGCAACCTCACCCACACGCAGGCCGTCGTCGGCTCTCCCAGCTTCATGTCCCCTGAGCAGATCCAGGGCCGCCCCCTCGACGGGCGCAGCGACATCTACGCGCTGGGCGTGCTGGGCTACTACATGCTCTCTGGCCGACACCCGTTCAATGAGCAGTCGCCGGTCCGCATCATGATGGCCCACCTCAACGCGCCGGTGCCGTCGCTGGATGTGGACGCCGATCTGGCGCGCGCGCCGATGATGGAGGCGGTGATCCGCAATTGCCTCCAGAAGGAGCCGGACGCGCGCATGGCCTCGGTGCATGTGCTGCTGCAGTCCTTTGATCTGGTCGCCCGCCAGATGCGCGGCGACACGCTGGCGCCGTTGTCGATAGCACATGGGCGCATCTCCCTCGCCGAACCTTCGATCTCGGCGCGGATCGCCGCACTTTTGTCGCCGATGGCTCCGGCGGACATGTGGGTGTGGGCGGCGATCCTGGCCGGGATCGTCATGATCGCGGCGGGGCTGTTCGTGGGGATGCATACGGGCTGATCAGCCCTCCAGCCACTCGTTCACGAGCGCTGCGTTGTCCTTGTTGAGCAGCACGCCCACCGACCGGCAGGCGCTCCTGCTCCCCACCAGCCAGGGGGTCGGCCATGCGGCGGTGACCGCGCCGCCGCCGAGCTTCAGCAGCGACAGGCAGCGCGCCGCCGCCGCCTGACCGAGCCCCGGCCCGCCGGACTCGAACAGGAAGGGCGCCGGGTTGGCCGCCGTCAGGTGGGTGCGGTCGAAGCCGATCACCGGCACCCTGGCGAGCTGGGCCATGTTGAGCGAGCTGGAGATCTGCGCCGCCGTCCAGAGGCCGGGATCCGGCTGGATCCAGACCGCCTGACAGGCGGCGAGGAGGGCGCTCATGCCGTTCTGGACATCGCTGCTGTTGCCGGCGCGCTGCACCTTGAGCTGCAGCTTCAGCGCCGCCGCCGCCTGCTCCAGCGCCGCCCACCAGGCGTCATCCGTGTCCCGGGTGCCCCGGATCGACCCGACGGCGTACATGCGGGGGAGCAGCTTCTTCAGCGCCTCCAGCGCCGCCGCCGGATCGACCCGCGTGGAGATGCTGAACAGGTTGTCCCGCCCGGAGATCAGCGAGGTGTCCTGTACGTCCGTGAACAGGACGGGGGTGCTGGCGAACTCACGGGCGGCGGCGGAGAACGCCTTGTCGCCCACCGCGAACACCGCCGCCACGGTCATGTCCCGGATGTTGTCGGCGAGGAAGGCCGCCGCGTCGGCCTCCGGCCCCAGCTCATAGCTGACGCGCGTCACCGCCTCCGCCGCCGCCTTGAACGCCTCCACGATGGCGTTTGTCCGCGCCGAGGCGTCGCTGGTCAGGATCAGGACGATGGGCTTCGCTGCGTGCGCCGTCCGGCTCGCGCCCGCGATCAGGAGCGCGCCGACGCCCTTAAGCAGCGCCCGCCGGTGGATGCCGAGGTTCGTGATCATTGCCCGCCGCTCCAGATCACCACCACATGCTCCGTGAGCAGCAGATCGCCCTTCACCACCCCCAGCCCGCCCGGATCGCGCGCCACCGCCGCCAGCACCTCGGTCTCCGAGCTCAGGCGCCGGTAGTAGGTGCGACCCACGGCGGTCTCCTGGATCGTCATCTGGCGCTCGAACGTGGACTCGTTCCACTTCATCACGCCCTCCAGCACGTGGACCAGCGAGGGCGTCCGGGCGGGCGGGAGGTAGATC
>JBEIQZ010000897.1:0-1361 GCA_040376255.1 Alphaproteobacteria bacterium | reverse complement strand
CCCAAAAAAACCCCCGCCCCCCACCACACCCCACCCAACCCCGTGGCCCGGGGTGCTGCCTCTGCGGGCGCCGCGGCCCCTCACTCCCCAAAGGGGCCCGCCCAACCAACCTCGACTCATACCGGGCATAGGGCGAGAGGAGGTTGGAGACGCGGGAGGTGTAGATGTCCGCGTAGCGTTCGACCTGGAAGGCGAGGTGGCTCTTGTCGCGTCCGGAGCGCATGATGGGCCCCCAGGGGCGCGGATCGGCGGGGAGGCTGTGGAGCTCCTGCTGGAGGCGGCGCTGTTCGAGGCGGAGGGCGTCGAGGCGGGCCTGGAGGGCGGAGGCGGGCTCGGGGCCGGGCGCGACCCGCTGGCGGTCGAGGAGGAGGCGGAGGCGGCTGATGGCGGAGGCGATGAAGTGGATCTCGCGCTCCAGGGCGTCGACCTCGGCGCGGGGGAGGCTGCGCTGGGTCTGGATCTCGGACTCCAGCTCGCGGAGGATGAGGGCGGTGCGCCAGCGGAGGACGTTCTTTGTGACGTGGACATCGCCGAACATGTGATCGCCGATGTAGAGGATCTCGTCGCCGTTGAGGCTGCCGTTCTGGCCGCCGAGCTGGCGTTCGAGGCGGCGGGCGCTGCCGCCGACGCAGATGGAGCCGGGGAGGATGGGGCCGTGGTGGGGGCGGAGGAGGCCGTCGCTGGTGACGACCTCATAGAACGGCTGATCGGTGGTGAAGAAGTCGGGCTTCCGGGCGGAGATGATGACGACGTCGAACAGCGCCTGCCAGGACATCCCGGCGGGGAGGAAGGGATCGACGGCGTGGCGCATCATGGGGACGGTGTAGGCCCAGTCTGAGTTGGTGACGAGCAGGAGCTTCTTCCCGGCCTGACGCTGATCGAGGAGGGTGCGCGCGGTGTCGGGATCGGGGTCGACATAGCGATCGGGGTCGGCGAGGATGCGGGCCTTCAGGACGCCCTCGGTGTGGGCGGCCTCGGCGGCGAGGCTCAGGGCGCGGTAGAGATCGCTGTAGCCGAGGGCGGCGGGGAGGTGACCGGCGTCGAGGAGATCGACGAGCTGGGCGTAGAGGCAGCCCTCGGAGAGGGAGAACAGGGTGTTGAGGAACACCCAGCGCGGCTCAGCGAGGCGGACGGTGAGGTGGGCGTACTGGAAGCGGAGCTCGGAGGGGTCGAGGGGCTGGGTGCCGTGGCTGGCCTGACGGACGATGCCGAAGCGGTCGGCCTTGAGGAGGTTGCCGAGCTGCCGGTCGATGATGAGGCCCCGGCAGGTGCGGGCGGCCTCGAAGGCGAGGTTCCGGACGGGCCAGCCCTGCTGGAGGAGCTGCTCCTTCAGGCAGTCATAGGCTTCGGCCTCCCATGCT
>JBEIQZ010000563.1:0-3983 GCA_040376255.1 Alphaproteobacteria bacterium | reverse complement strand
CGGGATGTGGCCGCGCTTCGACTGGACGTTCGACGCCAACAACAATCTCTATTATTGCCAGATCTCCTACGACGCCAGCACCGAAGACGACGCCCGCATGAACAGCACCGCCAGCCGCGCCGACCCTGCCAACAGCGGTTGCGGCGGCTTCGCATGGACGATGCTGACGCCTGTCCCGTGAGCCGGGGCCGCTGAGCAGGGCCGGGCGCCTGCTTCAGACTGGACGCCGTTCCAGTGGTACACGATCAGAGACCCGGATAAGAGCGGCGGCGTGAGACTCTATGGGCGGACATCGATGGAGCTGCGGCAGATGTACCTTGACTGGTATTTTCTGCCTGTCTGTCGCCTGCTCTTCTCCAACGAGCCGCAGGTGCAGAGCGTCGTGCTCTCCTTCGCCATCGTCGATGACCGCCCGACCCGGGTCGAGGACTGGATCCTCCCCGTGACAGAGGAGGATCCGCTCTGGCCGCCCATCAACGCCGGAGGGGATCGCTGGGGGCTGGAGGCCGATCAGGTCGAGCGCGCGGAGCGGGAATTGTTCGCCGGGAGCGCGTGGCCGAACATCGGCGACCACGATCTGATCGTGGCCTTCGCCTCCCACTGCACCGATGTTGACGACCCGCGCCACAACGAGCCTGCGTTCAGCCCCTACGCCATCGCCCGCCGCGCCGCCGGAGCGGTCGCCCTGGAGATCGTCGGCGCCCTGCGGACGCCCTGGTGGGAGGACAATTTCAACGTGGGCCGCACGCGCTTCCGCAGCACCTCGCCCTCCCCTGAGTCCGTACCGCTGCGCGGCATCTCCCGCGAGGCGCTGCTCGCGACGCCGAACGCCCGCTTCTCCCACGACTACACGCGCAGCCTCAGCGAGAAGCTCGTCCAGATGCTCCGCAGCGAGGCGATCGACCCTGAGGAGATGGAGCGCATCCGGGAGTGGGTCGAGCAGTCCCGCCAGTGGCAGCGCCACCTCCGGGCCGCCCGTTGACCCCGCCCGTCCAGCGGCACCTCCGCCTCTGCGGCCAGACGCCCGGTCAGCTCCGCGAGATGTGCGTGGACTGGTATGTCCAGCCGGTCGCCGCCGCGCTGTTCCGCAGCCTCCCCGAGGCCCAGAGCCTGTTCTTCGCCGTCCGCGCCGTCCGCGAGGGCCCGGCCAGCCACACCTTCTTCGCCTCCCCCCTCGCCTCCCCGACGTGGCCCGGCCCCAACCTCCCGATCCACGAGGCGCTGGAGCGCGTCTGCGGTCGTCTCTTCGGCAGCGCGCACGCCGATCTGTTCGACGCCGCCACCTTCTCCACCGCCTTCCGCCCCTGCACCCGCTGGGACGGCGCGTGGACGCCGTTCCTGCTGCTGCGCCGCGCGCCCCACGACCGGCTCCACCTCGAAGGCATGGGCACCCTCCACCGGAAGGAGGAGTACTGGGACCCCGGCTTCCCCCTCGCCGTCCCCAACCGCACCGTCGATCAGGTGATGGAGGATCTCGTGCTGCTCGACGCCAGCGCCCAGATCCTCTGGCGGATGGAGATGGCGATCGAGGCGTGGGACGCGCTGGAGAAGCACCCCAACGAGAATGAGAACCTGAAGTGGGCGGTCAACTACCTCGACTGGGTGATGGCCAGCGTGTAGCGCGCATGGGGTGCGCGCCGATACCAGCCGCCGCGCTCAGGCGATGGAGCGCACCACCCGGAAGCCGAGGGTCGGGTAGCGCGCTCCGGGATCGGCGTGGTTGCGGGCGGAGACGCGCATGAACCGGGGGTGGTACATCCAGCTCCCGCCGCAGTAGACCCGCCCCGCCCCGTCCGCGTCCTCCGCCCACTCCCAGACGTTGCCGCCCATGTCGTAGAGGCCCCAGGCGTTCGGCACCAGCCGCCCGACCGGCTGGGTGCGATCACCGGCGTTGCGCCAGTACCAGCCCACCTCGTCCGGGGTGTCCGAGCCCGCATAGATCGTGTCCTGGCCCGCCCGCGCCGCCACCTCGCGCTCCGCCGCCGTCGGGAGCCGGAACCCGCCGCCGGCCGGATCGCACCGGACGTCTCCGGGGGCGTCCTCCCCGCCGATGCGGTAGGCGGGCGCGAGCCCGGCCATCGCGCTCAGGGCGTTGCAGAACCGCACCACGTCGTACCAGTTGACCTGCTCCACCGGGAGGCTGGAGTCGCCGGAGAAGAAGGACGGGGACTTCCCAATCACCGCCGCGTAGAGCGCCTGCGTCACCGGGAATTCCGCCACCGCCAGCCGCCCCGTCGTCACCTCGCGCGGCGGCTCATCCGGCGCCGGGTGCGCCGAGCGCGTGTCGCCCACCCGGTACGTCCCCGCCGGGCAGCAGACCAGCGCGAATTCCACCCCGTCCGCCCCGCCCTGACCGGCCCCTGCGCGGTACGTCTCCCGCGCCAGCCCCGGACTCAGCAGCGCGTTGGCGGCGCGACGCCGGGCCAGCAGGGCGGGCGGGAGCGGCATCCGGCCGCTGCCGTAGAATTCTGTCAAGTCCGGCATCGCCGCGATGATCCCCGCCTCCCGGATCTCAGCGCAGCCCCGCAGATCCAGCCGCCGCAGCCACGTCATCCCCTCCAGCACGTCGAGGTTCGTCAGCCCCTTCAGGCCCGACAGGTTCACCTCCCGGATCTCAGCCAGCCAGCCCTCCCGCCGCGCCCGCACCAGCCCGAGGAACGCCTGCCGCCCCGCGCACTCCGTCTGATCCGTCGCGCCCCGCACCAGCCGCCCGCCCGCCGCCGCCACCTGATCCACGCCGAGCCGCGCATCGGCGCCGCTGCCCGACTGCACCGCCCGCGCGTCCAGCAGGAGCTGGTTCAGCGGCGTGATGCCGCTGCACCCCGTCAGATCGAGCGCCAGCCCCGCCGGGAGCTTCAGCAGCGCCTCCATCGGAGGGAGCCGGTGCAGGCGGCAGAGGCTGACCGCGCGCAGCGCCGGGAGGCGGGAGAGCGCGTCCAGCCCCGCGAGGTTCTGGCACTCCGACAGATCCAGCGACTCCAGCGCCGGGAACGCCCGCAGCCCGCCCAGATCCTTCAGCGCGTGGCAGCGCGCCAGGCACAGCTCAGTCAGCGCCGGGAGCGCGGGCAGCCCGGACAGATCCTCCATCGGGGCCCCGCTGAGGTTCAGCCGCCGCAGCCCGCCAAGCCCCGCCAGCAGCCCCGGACGCACCGCCCCCGCGCCGCTCAGATCCAGATCGGTAAGCCCGCCGAGCCGCGCCTCCATGTCAGGCCCGCGCCGCAGCTTCGCCAGCACCCGCAGCGCCTCCGCCCCCGCGACCGGCAGGCCGCCCCGCGAGAGCTGCCCGCCCACCACCTCTCCCCCGTCCACCTTGAACTCAGCATCAAAAGACGCGAAGTGCGCGATCGCGGTCTGGGTCAGCCAGTCCCGCACCTGACCCCGGTTCACCCCCCGCACGGCCCGGTTCACCCAGGCGAAGTTGTCGCCGATCATCGCAGCGAACACCGCCTCGGTCGGCCCGGCGCCGCCCGGCCCCTGCTCGGCCAGCGCGTAGCCCTGCTGCAGATCGGCGGGCTGGTACGACTTCAAAAACTTTCGGATCGCGGCCAGCTCTTTGCGTTGCGGGCCGTTCAGGACAGGAGGCGTCATCTTCCCCTCAGGAGACCAGCATCCTAACCGCCCCGCCGCCCGTCGTCAGCCGCCGTCGGAAATTTTTCTATACAGATGACCGTAATGGGCGGACAGGTTAACGGTGTCGGACAGAAGAGGGATTCATGTACTCCTGGGGTGACAAGACCGATGACTGGGCGAAGCCCGGCGCCTACAAGTTCGACGCCAAGCTCTCCGCTGCCCGCGCCGAGGCCCGCACGAAGTCCGAGGCCGAGGGTCCGCGCACCTATGTGAAGGGGTCGGGGCCGGTGGAGCAGATGGTGACGCCGCAGAAGCGGATCGACACAGACTCGCCGAACCCGGTGGTGGTGGCGGTGGACGTCACCGGCTCGATGTCGAGCTGGCCCGCCGAGATCTTCGACCGGCTCCCGCTG
>JBEIQZ010000228.1:0-8898 GCA_040376255.1 Alphaproteobacteria bacterium | reverse complement strand
TCGCCGATTGCGCTCCCGTCGCTGATCTCCTCGCCGCAGGCGTTGATGTCACGGCTGAGGGAGGAGCTGATGCTGCGGACGCAGGAGCTGTGGCTGTTCCGCCGCTCACAGGAGCTGAGCGCTGCGCTGTAGGGAGAGCCCGCCCGGCTGTGACAGCGATCCATGCAGGAGATGTCGCGGCATGTGGCGGAACAGGCCGCCATCTTCTGGAGCATCGTACATTGGCGGTTGACGGACATCCCGAGCGAGGCTCGCCCGCTCTGGTTGAGCTGGAGCGGCTCATCGGTAAGCAGGATCTCGACGCGCTCCGCCGCGCTCCGCTCCAGCATGGACGCCCCCTCCAGCAGGCTGCCGGTGCTGTCCTCCCCGGCCCCCCCCGCGTTCTGGGGCAGCGCCCGCAGCCATGTGCGAAACTGTGCCGCATCGGCGCTCAACCCGTGCCGTACCTCCACCCGCTCCGCGAAGGCCAGCAGCCCCAGCCGCGTCGCCCGTCCCCGGAAGCGGAAGGTCTCGGTGAACAGGGAGATCGCGTCGATGACCGCCTGACGCTCCACGGACATGCTGCCGGACAGATCAATGTTGAACACAATGTCCAGGGGACGATCCTGCTCCATCGCCACGAAGCCGGTCAGCGGCGGACTGCGGAGTCCCTCTACCACCTGAAAGGCATCGGCAGAGAGCCCGTTCACCCGCAGCCCGTGGCAGTCCTTCACCTCCACTGTCAGCTCAGTGGTGCCGTCCGTAAGCTGGTGTCGCCGGATCATCTCCGCGCGGGGCCAGCGGCTCCGGCCCGCCTCTACCGCCTTCAGCCGCCAGTACGCTTCTTCAGCCTCCTGGGCGCGCGGGTCGTGGGAGTAACGGCTCAGGAAGGTGTAGAGCGCCTCGGGACGCAGATCCTCCCCTGTCTCCGCCCACGCGGCGTCTGTTTCATGGGCGAGCGCCTCTTCTGCGCGGGCATGATCAGCGAAGATCGCACGCCATACCCGCCAGATCCGCGCCCGATCTCCAGCCTGAGCCAGCGCCCACAGCGGCTCCTCCAGGGCGACAGCTTCCTCCGCAATATAGCGGTGTCCCTCCAGCGAAGTCACCCACCGATCCAGCTCCCCGTCCTCTGGCATCTCCCCGGCTGTCACCGCCGCCGCCACCGGAGCCAGCCGGATGCGGGCGGTGGTATGATCGGCCCGATCCCTCCACTCCGGCTCGGGGTAGTCGGCGACGAACACCTCTGCTTCCTCAATGGTCTGGATCTGCGCGAGCGCCAATTCCGCCTCCTTCCGGTAGGCCCGCTGCAGCGCCTCCTGTGCCTCCGCCCAATTGGCGTAGTCCACCCGGAATTGTCTCCATACCGTCACAGTTTTCGTCGATTCCGCCTCCCGAAATGCCGCCTGAACCTCCAGCGGGCGCGCCTGCTGGAGCAGCCCCTCCGCCTCTGCCACCTCTGTATGCGCCTCCCGCCACTCCTTGAGCGCCGCCGCTGTCCCGGCGCTCTGTGCGTCAGCCAGGCTCAGCCGCGCCTCCTGCTGACGCGCCGCCGGAGCGTCTTCCCCGTCCGGGTAGCGCTCCAGGTAGACCCGGTATGACGAGAGCGTGCCGCGCTGGGCCGCCTCATCCCGGAACCAGGCATGCGCCTCCCCCCGCCGCGCCTCCCCCCGCAGCTCCCCGTAAAGCGCCTCCGGGTGCGCCGTCTGGAAGTCCTGCCAGCTCCTGACCGTGTCGACCTCGGCAGCAAGAGCGAGCCGCCCCCGCGCGACCAGCAGCCGCACCCGATCGTCCTCCGGGTGCCGCTCCAGCCAATTCTCGCCGCGCTGGATCGCCACTTCAGCGCGCTCATGTTCGAGTAACCGTTCCAGGCGATTTTCAATCGGCATACAGGCAAAAGAAATGAGGAGAGCGAACATGCCTCCATGCCTAACACGCTCCAGGAATACCGGGTGGTATTTCCCGATGTCTGCTATCACAGACGGCGCAGAAATGTGATAGTTTTCTTGGATGAGCCGTCTCTCCGCCCTGCTCACCCTCCCCGCGCTCCTCCCCGCGCTCCTCCCTGCGCTCCTCTCAGGTTGCCAACCCGACGCCCCGCCGATGGTCAAGCAGCCAGCGTACCCGTCCGTCCACCCGGACGCCGTGTTCCGCATGGAGTTCGAGCACAACCTCGGCAGCTTCTCGCCGGGAACCGGCTTCGTCGGGCGGCTGCCGGACGGCTCCATCATCGGCCTGACCGCGCACCACCTGTTCAGCCCTGCCGGGGGGCTGGAGCGGGAGCTGACCGCCGCAGAGGTGCCGCGCTTCGTGCTGAAGATCCTGCCGACCGGGCTGGCGGGGAAGAAGCTCAGCGGGCTCGGGCCGATGCGGGCGCTGCCGGGGTCGCAGATCACCGTCAACCGCGAGGACTGGAGCAGCGATCTCGCCGCCTTCCATGCCGATCCTGATTGGGCTGCGCGCGCGCTCCCGCTCGCTGCCGCCGACGCCGCCCTCGGCGATACTGCCTTCCTGGTGGTCGTCCCGCACAATGCTGTCCCTGCTGTCCCCGGCGACTCCACGGACGCCCCGGACACGCGCTACCTGAAGGTGCAGGTCTCCCTCAGCACCCCGACCCTGCTGCTGTACAAATTCGACGCCCGCGAGGTCGACAGCCGGGGCACCTCCGGGGCGCCGATCGTGGACATCCACGGGAACGTGCTGGCGATGAACATGGCGGAGGCGAGCGACGGGCTCGCCATATGGGGGAGCGGCCACCCGTCCAGCTCGATGCTCAGGCGGCTGAAGGGCGTCGGCCCCTGAGCGGGTTATCAGCCCGGCAGGCGCAGAGTACAGGCGCAGAGGACGGGAGCAGATGACGTCGGAGAGCGGATCCTCTACATGGCGCCAGACCCTGTGGCGCGACGCCCCGGGGGCGCTGTATCGGCGCCGGGCATGGGCCGTCGATCTGCTCGCGCTGCTGCTGCTCCTCGGGAGCGGCTGGCGCTTCTGGCCCGGACCCGGCGGGGTGCGCCCGCCCGGCGACCTCCTGCTGTCCGGCCCGGACGCCGCCGCATGGGCGCAGAACGCCATCCACCTGGAGGCCGGGCGCCTCGACCAGCTCGACTTCCACCGGATGCCGACGTACACGCTGCTCGTCGCCGCCGGCGTGCGCGCCGGGATGGGCGCCGCCGCCGCCGGACACCTCGTCAACCACCTGAGCATGCTGATCCTGCCGGTGCTGCTGTACGGGCTGGGCCGCGCCGGTGGGAGCCGCGCCGCAGGGCTCGGCGCCGGGCTGATGATCGCGATCAACCCGTTCCTGCTGACCAATTCGCGGGCCTACGGCGTCGATCCGCTGCTCACCTCCATCCTCCCGGCGATGATGCTCGCCGCCTGCGTGACCGCCCGGTGCTGGTGGTTCGGCCCGCTCTCCGGCGCGCTCGCCGCCTTCGCCGCAGCCGCCCACTACACAACGCTCGCCCACATCCTCCCGCCCGCCATCCTCGTGCTGCTCGCCGGGGGGCCGGGCTGGCGCCGGTTCGCCGGGTTCGGCCTGCATGCCGCCGCCGGGTACGCGGTGATCCGCGCCCTGTTCTCGGTCTTCCCGTTCCCCGACCGCAACCAGTTCATGCTCACCATTCAGGAGGGCGCCGCCGCCGGGAGCACCAGCGGGATGGCCGACACCGACTGGAGCCACCTCCGCGCCCTCATGGAGCAGAACGGCAGCCGCGCGGTGGATGACGCGATCCGGACGATGATCCAGGCGACCCGCCCGGACTGGCTCCCCTGGGACGCCGCCCTCGCGCTGCCCTGGATCGGGATCGCCGGGCTGCTGTTCTCGGCGCGCACGCCCCGCCTCCGCACCGGCGTCGCGTCCGGCCTCGCGCTGCTCCTCTGCCTCGGGCCTCTGCCCTTCCTCGCGATGGCGCACGCCCCTGAACGCTACAGCTACAACCTCATCCCCTTCGTGCTGCTGCTCCAGTGGCGCGGGGCCGCCTCGCTGGTCTCCCTGCTGACTTCGGCAGTGTCCGGCCTGCTGTCCGCCGCCGTCTCCGCCCTGCCGTCCGCCGCAGTCTCCGGCAGGCTCGCCGATCTGCTGTCCGCCGCCCGATCCGGGATCAGCCTCTCCGGGATCAGCCTCTCCGGCGTCGTCCTCGCCGTCGCCGCCCTCCGGGCCGCCGCCGCCACTGAGGACAGCGTGCGCGATCTGCTCCGCCCGCTCCCGCCCCCCACCGACGCGCAGGCCGCCCGCCAGATCGGCGAGGCCATCGCCCGCCACTTCCCCCCCGGCGGCGGCGTCGCCGTCCCGCTCCGCGAGGCCGCCATCTATGCCAGCCGCGAGTACTGCCCGCGCACCGGCTGCCCCTTCGGTGACACCGACATCGACTACCGGCGCTGCGTCTTCCTCATGGAGCGCGAGTGCGGCGGGGAGGGGCCGATGGCCTACGTCGTGCTGACCTCCCCGCAGGGCGAGGGCCGATCCGCCGGGCGCATCCGGCTCGACGCCTGGGTCAAGGCCCGCTGGCCCGCCGCCGAGGAGGTCCGCGCCTTCGGCTACGCCGCCGACATCATCCCCATCCCCCGCGAGGAGGCCCGCGCCCTCGTCACCGATCTCCGCTTCCTGCTCCCCCAGCCAGGCACGAACGGCGCCGGACCCGTCCCGCCCCCCCCCGGCGTCAAACCCCCGCCCGTCGATCCGGGCATGAAGCCGGGGAGCCCGCCCGCCCCCGGCGCAGCCCCGCCCGGCGCCGTCTCAGGCTCGCCCGGCTACGTCCCCGGCACCCCCGCCGCCCCGCCCTCCCGCCCCGGCGGCGGAGCGCCCCCCCCCGGACCCGTCCCGCCGCCGCCAGGGGAGAAGGGGAATTATACGCCCGCGCCGGGGGAGCCCCCGCCGCGCTGAACCCGCCGCGCCCGCTCCCTGCGCTGCCCGCTCCCTGCGCTGCCCGCTCAGCCCTCCCCCAGCACCGCCCGATCCTCCGCACTAAGCTCAGCTGCGTCTGCGATCCAGCCGTCCACCTCCTCCCGCCCGATCTCCCCCGCCAGCAGCCGCCGCCCCAGCCCGTCGAGCGCGGCGGCGTGATCCGCCAGCACCGGGACGCGCTCCAGGTACTGCCGGTTGGCCGAGTGGTAGCCTGAGCGGAACGGCGGGCTGATCCGCCGGAAGTACCAGCTTAGCAGCCGGCTGTTGAGCAGCGCCATCAGCCCCTCCAGCGTCCAGCCCGCGCCGGTGTCCGCCGCCGCCGTCCCCGCGCTCACGCCGCCCGTCTCCAGCGGCCTGACCCCGATCACGTCCGCGTTGTCCAGCACCGCCGCCCCGTCCTCGCGCCCCGCGATCAGCCGCCTTGCCAGCCTCGGGAGGCAGAGCTTCGGCCCCGCCTGCAGCAGCAGGTTCTGGTGCCGCCCGAAGCGGTACCACTCCGGCCCGGCGAGCCGCCCGCCCTCCCGCGCCTCCAGATCGGCCCGGTGCAGGTTCAGCCACGCCGCCGCGCGCGGGTACAGCGCCCGCAGCTCCTCCCAGGGGATCAGCTTCACCGTCCGCCCGGCCCCGGCGCCGGAGATCCGGTAGGGGAACAGGATCATCGAGGAGGCCCGGATCGGGCCGTCCGCCTGTACGTCCGGCGCCGAGAGCAGCGGCAGGCAGATCTCCCGCTCCACCATCGGGGGGTCGTTCTGATGAAAAACCCGGTCGGCGGAGGTCTGGAGCCCGACGAAGATCCGCGCCACGCTCCCCAGCGTCGGCAGCGCGGCCAGCCGCGCCTCCAGCGGCGCCCCCGTCCCCACCCGCAGCGGCCACGGAGCCGCGCCGAGCCCTGACGCCGGGATCCAGGAGCCGTCCCCGCCGCGCCGGACGCTCACCAGGAAGGAGGGATCGTGGCTCAGGTAGAGCAGGCAGGTGTAGGTGCTGGCCCCGTCAAAGTGCTGCTCTCCTGCCAGATCCTCGATGCCGAGCAGGTGGCGCCCCGCCGTGATCCGCCCGCGCAGCCGCTCCGCGTACTGCGCGTAGAGCAGCCGGTTCGACAGCACGAGCCCCGCCCGACCCCCCACGTCCAGCCGGTCGAGCGCCCGCTCCACGAACCGGATGTAGAGATCCCCCCCCGCGCGATCCGCCGCCGCCTGCTGCCCCGCCCGCACCCACGGCGGGTTCCCGGTGATGATCTCCACCTCCGGCCACTCCGCCAGCAGGCTGTCCGCGCAGATAAGGTTCAGCGGCGCGTTCACCCCCGCGAGCTGCCGCAGCCCCCGCCGCGCCAGCGCCAGCGCCAGCGGGTCGCGATCGATCCCGTGGAGCGCATGCAGCAGCTTCCGCCGGATCAGCGCCGGGAGCTGCGGAGCGGCCGGCGGGGCGCCCGGTGCGTCTGAAGGCGCGGGCGCGCCCTCCTCTCCCTCCCGCTGGTTCTCCTGGATCCAGCGGAGCGCCCACCGCTCCATCACCCGCCACGCGGCGAACAGGAACGCCCCGGCCCCGCAGGCCGGATCGAGTATGCGCGGCGGGCGGTGCGGCGTCGCCTGCTCCAGCACCGGCGCCAGCAGCGTCGAGACCACCCGCTCCGCCAGCAGCGGCGGCGTGAAGAACACCCCCTCCCGCTGCCGTTCTCCCCGGTTCAGCAATTGCTGGTACCGCATGCCCCACTGCTCCGGCGGCATGTTGGGGAGCGGCACCTGCGGCTGCCCCTGCTCCAATTGCTGCCGGAGCCGCTGCTGCTCCGGGGTCAGGCGCACGCCCATCTGGCGCAATTCCCCGCCCAGATCCAGCGTCCCTCTGAGCGGGGCTGTCTCCGCCACAGGCGCCCCGGATGCGGCGCCCTCCGGCTGCAGAGACACCCGCATTGTCCGGCTCCTCTTAATCGCCCTCAGATATCTGGACGCCCCGATCCCGTCAAATCTGCGCCAGCGCCGATCCGATCCGATCCAGACACTCCAGCACGTGCCGGGGCGCCAGGATCAGCGCCGGACGGAAGCGCACCGACCGGCTCCCCGATCCGCCCATCTCCAGCCCGCGCTGCCGCGCCGCCTGCACGAACCGGTCGCGGGTCGCGCCGTCCGGCAGATCGAAGGCGCACCACGTCCCGCGCCCGCGCACCTCCGTCAGCAGCGGCCTGCCCGCCGTCACCGTCCATGCCCCGATCTCCCGCAGGCCCGCCATCAGCAATTCCCCGGTGATCCGCGTGTTCTCCAGCAGGTGATCCCGCTCGATCACCTCCGCGATCACCGCGAGCTGCGCCGCCCGCAGCGGATCGCCGAGGAAGGTGTTGAAGATCCGGTACGGCTCCTCAGGCATGTGCTCCGGCCGGAACCAGCAGCCGCCGATCTGCATCTTCTTCGAGAAGGTGACGATGTCCGGCGGCTCCGGCAATTCCCAGCGCGTGTGCTCCCACCAGATCCCGCAGCCGCCTCCGCCCGTCTGCACCTCATCCACGATGAAGAGCGCCCCGTTCGCCTTCGCGATCCGCTGCAGCCCGTGGAAGAAGGCGGCGGAGGCATGCCGGTCGCCGCCCTCGCCCTGGATCGGCTCGACCAGGATCGCGGCGATCCGGTCGGGGTGGGCGCGGAATTCTGCTTCGACCCGCGCCAGGCACTCCGCCTCCAGCGCCGCGTTCGCAGCGTCCGCCGCCGCCTGATCCGCCGCCTCCGCCGGGAACCGGTTCGCCGGGAACGGCACCACCGGCCAGTCGAACGCCGGGAAGTCGACCTTGTGGATCGCCTTCGAGCGTGTGGCAGAGAGCGCGCCGAGGGAGCGCCCGTGGAACGCCCCCTCAAAGGACAGGATCTTCAGCCGGTTCGCCGCGATCTGTCCGTTCACCATGCTCTCCGCCTGATCCGCCGCCGTCGGCGGCCCGCCACGCTGCCGCCGCAGGAAGGCGATGCAGGCCAGCTTTATCGCGTTCTCCACCGCCTCCGCCCCCGATGTCACCGTCAGCAGCCCGCCCATCCCCGGCGGCGCCAGCCGCGCCAGCGGCCCCTCCACCAATTCCACCCACTCCGGGGGCGGCGACACCCCCAGCGCCGGACGCCAGCCCGCCGCCCAGTCGAAGCGCCCGCCGCGCCACGCCTCCAGCAGCGCCGGGTGGTTGTAGCCCAGCGGCAGGCAGGCGATGTGCCCGTACAGATCCAGCATCGTGTTCCCGTCCACGTCCACGATGTAGTTGCCGAGGCTCTGGCGCGCGTCCGTATAGAAGTGGACGCTGCGCGCGTCCTGCCAGCGCCCGTGCCGCGCCCGCAGCGCCTCCGAGGCCGGGCCGGGGATCAACGTCTGCACCTCTGCCGAACCCGGCTCGCCGGGGATCGCAGGGGCAGGGGTCGCAGGGAGAACTCTGTCAGAAAATCTCATCACATGCTCCTGGTTTTGCGGGGGTTACCCCCCGCATCGGCACGGCGCGGCGTGCGCCGCTGGTGCCTCCCCCCGCGCGCACGGGCGCGCCACGGCTGGCCCAAGTCCTGGGTGAATGCGGGGGACGGTCGTATCTATAGCGACGGGAACTTTTTGGGGTTTACGTCCCCCTCATCCACCGGGCCAGCCGGGGCGGGTCAGGGAACATGGTTGGGCAGAGAGGTTCGAAAAAGTCAGGTATGACCTGATTTTTCAGGGGAGATGTGATGGTGGGGAGGGGAGTGGGTTCCAGTCTGAAAGTAACCTGTCGAGGTCTTTTCGGGATGCGTCTGGCTGTGGTGTGTCTATCTGTGGTGTGTCTGGCTGTGGTGTGTCTGTCTGTGCCATGAAGCGCGGCAGCATCTCGGCGCGCAGCAGCGGCGCCGCTTCGCTGAGCCGGTCGCGGCGCACCCGGATGGCGCGGTAGGGCCGATCCTCTTCAAGGCGCGCTCCGGTGATCGCCCGCCGCTCTGCCACGCACTCAGGGTAGTGCCGATCGTGGATGGCGTTGACGGCTGTATATATCTGGCGCATCAGCGCTGCGGGGAGGGTATCCGGCCCCGGCAGGG
>JBEIQZ010000601.1:0-3508 GCA_040376255.1 Alphaproteobacteria bacterium | reverse complement strand
CGGGGCGAGCGTCGATCACTATGGCTCCTACCTGGGTTATCTGACCGCGCTGCGCGTGCGCTACACCCCGGAGCAGGCGACGCAGGATCTGGTGCTGTACACGGAGCGCTCGACCGGGACGTATACCGGGACAGACACCGGCACCGGCGCAGACACCGGCACCGGCGCAGACACCGGCGCAGACACCGGCGCAGACGCCAAGTATTACGGCTATTACACCACAGCGGAGCAGACGCGCTTCATCCGGTACGCCCCGGAGATGGAGGCGTTCTTCCCGGTCTGCGGGGAGGGCTATGTCGAGGATCCCGGCACCTGCTGGGACGCGGAGCCGGAGGGCGGCTGTCAGGCGGCGGCCTTCGGGGTGGGCGGGCCGCTGGGGAGCCTGGCGACGCTGGCGGGGCTGGCGGTGATCCGCAGGCGGCGGGGCGGGGCGCGCTGATGCCGGTGCTGTTCCTGGACATCCTGGGCGGCTACCCGTTCCAGACGACTGAGGTGATGTGGTCTGAGATGTCGGATCTGAGAGGGGAATTTCAGGTGGAGCTGGGGCTGCAGGAGCGGGCGGCGCGGCAGGGGACGCGCGACGCGGCGGAGCGGACAGTGGCGCTGGTGGGGCTGGTGGCGTTCCGGAACATCAACAACGCCGGGGTCTACGGCGGCGGGGACACCGTCCGGTTCGGCGGCGGGCGGCTGGAGGCGGGGCTGGGGGCGCGCTGGCAGCGGGAGGTGGCGGGCGGGCTGCGCTGGACGGAGCTGGCCGGGACGCTGCATGCGGGGCTCGTCGTGCCGGAGCCGCAGATATGGGCGCCGCAGGGCAACTGGGGCGTCGGCGCGCAGTGGAAGCTGGGCGGGAGCTTCGGGAGCGGCCCGATCCGGCCGGTGATCGCGGCGGAGGCGGCGCTGTGGCTGTCGGGGGCGTGGGTGGGGATGGACATAGAGACGCCGGACGGCAGCTATGACGGCTGGTCGATCCCGATGGGCGGCGCGCGGGCGGCCGCGCTCATCGGGGTGGAGTGGCGTCCGCTCAGGCAGGCCGCGCCGGATCAACCAGGGCCGGGATGATCCCGAGCCTGGCGAAGCGGGGCAGGATGTCCTCCGCCATCGCCTCCG
The DNA here is from genome assembly GCA_040376255.1 of Alphaproteobacteria bacterium. GTDB lineage: Bacteria > Myxococcota_A > UBA796 > UBA796 > SXON01 > JBEIQZ01. The sequence goes on along the minus strand of JBEIQZ010000601.1, from coordinate 2,401 downwards.
CGTAGATGCGGTTGTAGTCGGGGATCGGCAGCAGCCCCGCCGCCTGCTCCAGCGGGGTCAGGGGCGCGGAGGGGCGCGGGGCGCCGTAGGCCCGCCAGAACGCGGCGATCCAGCCGGGGAGCCGCTGCGCCGCCCAGGGGCGGATCGAGGGCTCGGCGTCGACGAGCGCCGCGAGGCAGTCCCAGCCGAAGGCGCGGTGGACGGCCTCGTCGCGGAGGATGCGGTCGAGGATCGGGCGGACGACCGGGTGATCCGTCCCGGCGCGCATCGCGGCGAACAGCGGGACGGCCAGCGTCTCCCCGAGGCAGAAGTTGCGGATCACCTGCGCGGCCAGCGTGGCCAGCGGCCCCTCCGGCTCCTCCGCGTCGGCGAGATCCTCCGGGGAGAGCGCCACGGCGGGGTCTGCGCCCGCGCCGTCTGCGCCCTCGCCGTCTGCGCCCTCTTCGCCTGCGCCCTCTTCGCCCGCGCCCTCTTCGCCCCCGCTGAACGCCAGCAGCGCCTCCCGCGAGAGCGCCGCATGGTCGATCTCGTCCTGGACGATCCGCAGGGCGGTGGTGAGCAATTCCGTCGGCATCCCGCAGCGCAGCATCCCGTGGAGCAATTGCGCCGTCGTCGCCGCTGAGCGGTACTCGGCGGCGACGCGGTTCCGCCACTCCTGCTGGACGCGGGCGGGCCGGGTGCGGTCGGCCTGCATCAGTCCTTCGATCCGGTCGGCAGGACGGGGGCGCCGCTGCGGTAGCGCTCCAGCAGATCCTCCGCCTTCTCCGGACACTGGATCCTGGTGCCGCACTCGTCGGGCGCGCAGACCTGCACGCGGTCGCCGTGGGGGAAGCTGGCGGGCATCATCGGGGAGGCCCACTTCTTGTAGCACTGGCCGTCCGGGGTCACGATGAGCTCGGGGATGGGCGGGTTTGTGGCGCCCTTCGGGTGGCTGGACGGCACCTGATCCCAGGTCGGCAGGCCGGCGGTGTTCAGCGTTGGGGTGGGGGCGGGCGGGTTGCCGATGACTTCGGGGACAGGTTCGGGCGCCGGGATGGGGGCGGGCGGGTTGCCGGGCGGGGGCTCCGGCATGGGTTCGGGCGGGTTCTGGGTGGTCTGGGCGCCGATGCAGCCTGCGAGGAGGGCCGGGGCGAGGAGGGCCGGGGCGAAGAGGGAGGGGAGCCGGATGGAGACGAGGCGGTTCTTCATGGCGCTACTTTATCTCCAGTCCGGGGGCGGTGGCGAGGCGGGCGCCGAGGAAGCGCACCAGCTCGTCCATATGGGCGTCGCGCCAGGGGATGTAGTCAGCGTAGAGCGCGGGGTCCATCAGCAGCAGGAAGATGGCGCTGTCGAGCTCTCCGCGCGCTTCGGCCTCTGAGAGCGCCTTCCAGGTGGTGTCGCTGTCCGGCGCCTTCCGCCACGCGGTGAGGGCCTCAAGGACGGCGGCCCGCTCCTGCTCGATGGGGGTCCCGCCGCCCGCGACTGCGCGCTTGCGCGCCTCGGCCAGCACCGCCCAGGTCCCGCCGAGGGCGGCCTGCCGGGATCGGACAGGCGCGCGGCCCATCAGCCAGGTGCCGCGCCGGGACTCGACGAGGCTGCGGAGGTTCTGCTGGGCGGCGGCGTAGCCGGGGTTGCAGGTGAGGGCGCGCAGCAGGCTCTCATAGGAGGACTGGGCGTCGCCCTCTTTCGCCCAGGCGTCGGCCATGAAGCGGTGGGCCATCCAGTTGCAGGGGTCGCGCTCCAGCGCCTTTGTGTACTGCTGGCGGGCGCCGGGGTAGTTCTCCGCCATGAAGAAGACATCGCCGTAGAACACCCACCAGTTCGCGTTCTGCGGGCAGCCCTGGAGCGCCGCCTCGTAGTGGGCGCGGGCCTGCGCGGGCTGGCGGAGGCTGTACCAGCGCTCGGCCTCGTTGAGCGCGGCCTGCGCGGCGGGCGGGCAGTCGTAGGCCGGCTCGGGGAACGGGTTCTGGGAGGTCATGCTCATGACGGTGTCGCGGGCGATGCTGCCCATCTCGGTGTCGGGGGCGAGGGTGCTTACAATGAGCAGATCCCGGAGCCCGGCGGCCATGAGCTTCGCGCCGTTCTCGCCGTCGATCTGTCCGCCGATGCTGAACGCGAGCATCCCGCGCACGAACAGGGCGTGGACGTCCTGCGGGTTGAGCGCGAGCGCCTTGTTGGCGAACTTGAAGGCGTTGCTGACGTCGCCTTCGTCGAAGGCTCTGGCGGCCTTGACCGTGAACGTCTGGGCGCGCTCCTCTCTGGTGGCGGCCTGCGCGGGCGCGGCCAGCGGGGCAGAGAGGCCCGAGAGGAGCGCCCCGAGCAGGAGCGCCCTGCTCAGGAGGCGGGGGATTGCAGAGATCGGCATGTGGCTCCTGGGGCATCGCCCGGTGATTGCGTCTGCTTAGCTTAACGATATCCTGCG
>JBEIQZ010000826.1:0-1718 GCA_040376255.1 Alphaproteobacteria bacterium | reverse complement strand
GCAGGGGGGGTGGACAGATCCGGCCACGACGCGCCCGCCTCCGCCGCGCCGCTGTACCACGCCGCCCCCAACGCGACGCCGCACACAACGCTGGCCACCATCCACGCCTGCCCTGCCTTCCGGATCATCTGTGCCTCTTGCGGTGAAGGGTAGCACAACGGGTAACAGGTTACACCCTTGTCGTGCACAAGCACCCGCAAGGTAAGGTGCGGGCTGGCGGAGCGGGAGTGCGCGGCGCGACCGGTAACCGGTTACCCTTTGTTGATGTTGTTGTATGCCCTGCTCTCCTGCACAATCCCGGTCGCCCCCGCCACCGCCGCGCCGCCGGTCTCCGGCTTCACCAACGAACATTGCGGGCGGGCGCTGCTGGGCGCCACCGATCAGGACGCGCAGGTCTACTGGCTGCTCGAACAATCCGAAGCGGGCTGGAACGGGAACCGCGACGCAGAGCGCGAAGCGGCGGTCGCCCGCGCCAGGACGGAGGCCCGGGCCGCCCTCCAGCAGAAGGTCTGCGCCGGTCGCACCCCCGCCGACTGCGACGCCATCCTCCCCCACTTCACGGATCAGTATTACGTGGATACAAAGCTCCGCCTCGCCTGCGCCATCGTCGGCGTCCACTCCGATCACCTCCAGCGCAGCTCCGCCCTCGTCGCGGCGGAGATGGCGCTGAAGCCGCTGCTTAAGACGATCCCGGGCGCGCTCGGCGCCGCCCCCCTCGTCGTCGGCCCCGTCCGCACGCCGGAGGGCTGCGCTGTCCCCTCCCTCGACTGGGTACAGGTGTGGCTGCGGGGCTCGATCAGGACCCCCCAGCACCGCACCGACGAGCAGGCGCCCGGCGATCAGCTCCTCCACCTCGAAGCCGCCACCACCGGCGCCGGCCTCGTGCTGAGCGCCTCCCTCCAGCAGGGCGGCGGCCCCCGCACCCCCCTCGGCTCAGTCCTGCTCACCCGCGCTGAGTGGGCGATGCCCCCGGACGGGGTCTGCCGCTCCGACCGCGACCTCAACGTCGCCGACGCCAACCCCCTCGGCCTCAGCGTCAGCTACGACGCCCCCGCCAGCCGCTTCTGCAAGGGCGCCATCTTCCCCATCCGCATCCACACCGCCGCCCCGGCCCGCGTCCACCTCTACTCCGTCGCCCCGGACGGCAGCAGCTACCACCTCTGGCCGAAGCCCGGCGCCTCCCCGGACACTGGCGGAGAGATCACCGGAGAGATCACCGTGGATGGCCTCGCCTGGCCGACCACCGGCGGAGACGAAAAGCTCGTCGCCGTCGCCCTGCCGCCCGGCACCGCCAGCCCGCTCGACCGCGCCGCTGGCTTCTGCCGCCTCCCCGCCCCCCTCGACCGCCAGCTCCCCCCCGGCGCCACCGTCCGCACCACCACCTGGAGCGTCAGCCCCGGCTGCACCGAGAACGCCGACCTCCTCTCGCGCTACGAGGACACGCTCCAGAACGTCCCCGCCTGCGCGCCCTGACCTCAACTTCTGCTCCTCCTGGGATGCGCAAAACCCCATGCTGCTCTCAGCAATATACGAGGGGAGCAGAATCAGGGTGCAGAATGGTGCGCGAAATGAGCTGATTTCGCGCTAACTTCGCAGAGACGCACTCCTCGCACCCAACCCTGTTGCCGTCACAAATACCTTGTTCGCCGCCTGTTTCTTCGGACGACAGTGGTACTTTCCGCTCTCCTGTACCCGCCGGTCACCACCTGCTCGCAGAT
>JBEIQZ010000718.1:0-2442 GCA_040376255.1 Alphaproteobacteria bacterium | reverse complement strand
GGATGCCGTCGCCGTCGTCGTCGAGATCGGCGTGGCTGCCGATGCCGTCGCCGTCGGCATCGAACGCCTTCTCGCTCTCGTCGCTCAGGCAGTTCTCATCCGAGTCGAGGTCGCGGAAGTCAGGCGTCCCGTCGAAGTCGGAGTCCCACGGCAGCGTGATCACGTCCGCGTCGCCCGCCTCCAGCGCGTCCTCCAGCCCGTCCCCGTCGGCGTCGAGGTCGAGGTAGTCGGCCTCGCCGTCCCCGTCCGTATCCGCTGAGGGGGTGCCCTCCGGGTTCTCCGGATCGATCCAGCCCTCCTGCAGATCGATGATCGTGTCTCCGTCAGTGTCGGTCCATGAGATCTGGACGACGGCGGAGTCTTCATCCGCCTGTTTGTTTGTGGCGCAGGCCAGGAGGAGCAGGAGCATGGACATCTCTCAGTGGTACACAGGATGCACCACCTGCCGCCTCAGGAGCAAGCGCATTGCGGTTTCTTTCCAGAACCGGCACAGGTCTTGCTGACCGCCGGGCAGCAGGAGACGAAGATGCTCAAGACAGCGGTGGTGGTCGCAGCGGTGGCTCCGGTTCTGTTCAGCGTGATCCCGGTCGCACAGGCGGAGACCGCTACGGTCTGCGTCGAGGACGTCTGCGGGCAGGCGCGGCAGGGCTGGCTGGAGGAGCCGCTGTGGGTGGCGGGGATCTGGGCGCAGGGGACAGGGGCCTGCCTGCGCGGGGAGCCGCCGGTGCCTGAGCTCTCCGAAGGGGGGTGCCGCCCGCTGAATGACGCGCTCGGCGCGCTGCCGACAGAGGCGGAGGGGCGGCGGATCGTGTGGGCGATGGCGGTGGAGGCGCGCGAATTGCTGGAGGTCTGCGCCGCCGGGGGCTGCCCCGCCGGGTTCCTGACGATGATCCCGGCGCTCGAACAGATCGCGGGCGATCCGGGGCTGTCCCTCGACGCGGGGTCGCTGATCGGGCCGGACGGCGCGGGCTGGACGGTGCGCTACACCGGCGGCGGGCAGGCGGCCACCCTGATCTGCAGCCGGGAGCCGGCGCAGGAGGCCCGCTGCTCCCTGGAGGTGCGCGGCGCGTCGGGCTGGCTGCGCTACAGCGGCACCGGGGAGCCCGCAGTGGCCCAGATCCGGGGGGAGTCCGGTGTGCTGCGCTACTGGGAGGAGCTGGAACCGAAATGGTTGCTGGTCCAGCGGTAGAATCCGTTCGACTGGTATGTGCTTCTGCCGTATCCGATGTAATACCTCCAGCATTGTCAGGGTGACGACGCTGCGGTAAGATGCAGACGGAGGGATATATGAAGCTCCTCGGCTCGCGCGACCGTCGTCAGGGCGGCAACTACTCGGTGATGATGGTCTCCATGTTGAGCGTGCTGATGGGCTTCGGGGCGCTCTCGATGGACGTCTCGTTGATGCGCCTCGCGCAGTCTGAGGCGCAGGACGTCGCGGACGCCGCCGCCCACGCCGCCATCGTCGAGCTGAAGGCCACCGGGGACGCGACGATGGCCGAGGAGGCCGCCGCCGAGGTCATCGCCGCCAACACCATCGTCGGGGGCGTCCCCCAGATCACCCAGGTCGAGATGGGGAGCTGGAGCGATCAGAGCCGCGTCTTCACCCCCGGCCCCGTCTCCAACGGCGTGCGCGTCTCCGTCGGCCGCACCGGCAGCAACGCCGTCCCGCTGCTAATGGCGCCGATCTTCGGCTGGGATCATGTCGATGTCCGTGGCTCGGCGGTCGCCGCTACCAAGAGCCTCCAGGTCATCCTCGTCATCGACATCACCGGCTCCTGGCACCAGAAGAATTTTCTTAAGGCCCGCGAGGCCTCCGTGGCCTTCCTCGACGTCCTGCACGGCGGACACGGCGACTGGGACGAGATCGGCATGGTGCTGTTCATGCAGCGCTTCGGCTGGGAGTACACCCCCTGGACGCTCATTGAAGACTCTGAGAATAATTCTGCCCTCGTCAGAAACAAGTGGAGCCTGCTGAACGTCGGCTCCTACGCTGGAGACTACCAGGCATCCTGGGCCGTCGGCTCCAACATCAACAGCAAGTACGTCGCCTGCAAAGTCTACGGCACCAACAACGCCACCACCGGCGGCTCCCCGTGGAGCGGCTGGTGCAGCAGCGGCAGCTCCTGCTATCAGACCACCAAGAAGAACAAGCACAGCCTCTCCGTCCCGACCGGCGGCTGCTACCCGGCGATGCCCCGCTACTTCTCCGATGAGGGCGGCACCGATCACACCACCGGCATGTACATGGCGAAGCAGATGTTCCAGGAGAATGTCGACCCCACCGCCTACAAGGCGATGATCGTCCTCACCGACGGTCAGCCCAACGGCTACTCCTCCGCCACCGGCAGCATCCGCTCCACCCAGCCCTACAACGAGACCCGCTTCCGCGAGTACAAGCGCACCACCTCGCACTCCACCGCGCAGATCGAGACCGACACCGTC
>JBEIQZ010000697.1:0-2573 GCA_040376255.1 Alphaproteobacteria bacterium | reverse complement strand
CGTCAGCAGCGCCACGTCGTACTCCCCGCCCTGGAACCGCGTCCACTTCTCGGCACGCTCCTTCGGCGTGTCCGTCTCGGACGTGTGCTGCCCCTTCCGCTCCCCCCGCTGCATCACCTTCGGCTTCGACCCGATCACCGCAACCCGGAAGTCCGGCAGCACCCGCTGGATGTCCGCATGCCACTTCCACACGATGCTGTTCGGCACCAGGATGACAGGCCGCTTCGCCCACCCCTCCTGTCGCGCACGCGCCAGAATCGCCAGCCCGGTGTAGGTCTTCCCCACCCCCACATCGAACGCCACCAGGCCGCCCCGGTTCGCCAACACCCGCCGCGCACCCGCGATCTGGTGGTGCCGCAGCCTCGGCCCGTCCTTCCGCCACCGCGCCACCGGCAGGCTCTCCGCCGAGTAGTCCGGCAGCATGTATCCACGGAACTGCCGGTTGTACGCCCGCACCACCTCCGCCACCCGCGCCCCGTCCACCGTCACCCACGCCTTGAACGACGCCTCCCACTCCTTCGCCAGCGCCAGCCGCTTCTGGTCGAGGTCTTCGCCCCGCGAAACCGGCGGCCGGAACAGCGTCTTGTCGTGGTTGATCCAGCCAAGCACCATCGACCATCGAGCCGGGATGCCGCCCTCGTCCTCGTAGTCGCCGCCCGCGATCTGGACGACGCCGCGCACGCGCTCCAGATCCCCGTAGCCGCCCCGGAACTGCTCCTCCATCCAGCCCTGCACCAGCCCCAGCGGCACCCAGCCCTGTCGCGGGGACAGCCCATCGATCTCCTCGAACACCGCAGGCCGGATCGCCGCCAGCAGCGCCTTCTTCTGAAGCGCCGCCCGCTCCGCGATCGCCCCCTCCGGCAGGTCCGGCAGCACCCTCTCTGCGCTCCGGAAGCTGCCTCCCTCCAATTTCACGATCCGGTCGTACTTCTCCCACAGGCTCCCCGTCAGGTAATCAGCCGGCGGCACCAGCCGATCCCAGGCGTCCCCGTCGAGGAACCAGCCGCCGCGAAGCACCTGCATCAACGCCTGCTCCGCAGACAGCCGCCCGCCGATCTCCGCATGGAAGCTGTGGAGCTCCCGCACTGTCAGCCCCCGGCTCTGCCGGTACAGCAGCTCCGCCTGCGCGATCGCGTCGTCCGGCGCCCCGTTGTACAGCGGCGGCGGATCTTCCGGCGCACCCTGAAGCGCCGGCAGCAGGCTCCCCGCCTTGTCGAACGCCCCCAGGAACCGCTGCGCCCCGTTGTTGCCCAGCCGCGCCGCCTCCGTCAGCCCCCGGTGCATCGCGGGCGTCCCGTTCCGCTGCACCCACGCCACCAGCGCGTCATGCAGCTCCCGCCACAGCATCCCCGGCTCATACGGAACCTGCGCCGCCACCATCGAGAGGTACCGATCCACCCGCGCACCCAGCCGCACCGCTCCCGCGACCTCCTCGGCGAGTCCCTCCACCTGCGCGTCGACGCCGAAGCGCACCACCCCCTGATGCACGCCCTTCACCGCGCCGTCCTTCACCTGCACCGGCGTCACCCGGCAGTCGGCGCAGATGGCGCGCTCCGTGAAGTCCGGCAGCTTCGTGAAGACGCCCTGCACCTGGTAGCCCCAGCGCGGCTTCGCTGTCTGATCGTCCTCTCCGCCGTCCTTCCCCACCTCCCTGCCGAGGATGTGCGCCGGGAACGCCTTGAAGTAGTCTCCTTCCAGGATGTCCTGATCCGCCCCGTCCACGGCATCCAGCTCGCCGCCCCGCGCCCGGAAGAACAGCAGATCTGTCACCAGCATCGCCCCAGGAAAGATCGCCTCCCCGCCCCCCGGCTTCACGCTCGGCAGCCGGAACGCCGCAGACAGGTGGTGCCGCTTCAGCACCTTCTCCCGCAGCCCCCGCAACAGCGCGTTCTTCCCGCTCAGGAACCCCGACGGGATCAGGAACACGCCCAGCCCGCCCGGCGCCAGCAGATCGAGCGCCCGCCGGAGGAAGTAGGGATAGGCCATCTTCTCGCGATAGGCGCGGTCAGGATCGTCCGAGATGGAGCCGCCGCGCGCCCCATAAGGAGGATTGGAGACGACGAGCTTGAGACGACCGTGCCAGCGTCCGCCGTGCTGGTGAACCCAGCGCTCGAAGGGGCCGATGTGGAGGTCGATGCCGGGGAACAGCGCCGCGAGCATCCGGCCCGACAGCTCGGACCACTCGCAGGCGTGCCAGCGGAGCCGGTCGAAGGCGCTGCCCTGGAAGGCCCGGAGGAAGCGCCCGATGCCCGCCGCAGGTTCGAGCGCGTGGATCTCCCCTCCCCCCTCAGCCAGCCCATCGAGGAGCGGAGCGACGACGCGTGCGACCTCGCGGGTAACGATGCTCGGCGTGTAGTATTCGTGGATGAGGCCGCGCTCATCGGGGACGGGGAGAGAGCGGGGGAAACGATGCTGGACAGCGCGGAGAGAGAGGCCGCCCCAGCCTGAGTAGGCGGCAAGGACGGCGCGATCCTCTGGGGTGAGCTCATGCGGCTCTTTGGCGCCGAGGAGCTGCATGGCGGCGATGTTGGCCTCCGTGCGCTGCTTGACGCTCCAGAGTTCCGGCAGGGTCG
>JBEIQZ010000919.1:0-1267 GCA_040376255.1 Alphaproteobacteria bacterium | reverse complement strand
TAGACATCGTGTGCGATCTTTTCAGACATCTGACCGCGTAGCCAGGTTTTCCGGCGATTGCCAGGTCGAGCGATACCACCCTTGGCGGCCCGTCCCAGCTCCACCCGCCCGATACCACCGCAGCCGCTCCCCGATCTCCAGCCCCGCCAGCGGCGCCTCGACGATGAAGCCCTGCGCCTGGAGCGGCCCGCGCACCACCCGCAGGTACGCCTCTCCGGCGTGTACCTCCGCCACCCGCGCCACCGGCACCACCGACCGCACCCGCCGCGCCACCTGCTCCCCCAGGAGCGCCTGAGCCCGCGCGTCCAGCTCGGTCACCCGCACGTTGTACGGCTCCACCATCTGCCCCGGCTCGACCAGCCCCCACAGCGCCGACACGATGAACCAGGGATGGCCCGTCCGGTCGGCATGCCGCATCGCCGCCCGCGTCAACGAGCCGGTGTACAGCTCCCGCGCCGGGGCCGCCTCCGCTGACTTCTACGCTCCATATGGTTGGAATCGAGAGGGGCTTGCGGTAGGATGAGGCGTGGCAGGAGAGAGTGATGCGGCGCCTGGTCGGGATGGGATTGGTGTTGGGGGTGCTGGGTGTAGGCGCGGTGCTGGCGCAGGGGGCGCCGCCGAGCATTGATGTGCCGCTGAAGACCGGGCTGAGCGCGCCAGGAGACGTGGCGGTGGTGATCGGAAACGAGGACTATTACAAGCTGGCGGACGTGCCGTATGCGCGTGCGGACGCGACAGCGTTCGAGACGTTCCTGAAGTACACGCGCGGGGTGCCGCTGGATCGGCTGCGGACGGTGCGGGACGGATCACGGGCGCAGATGTTGGCGGCGGTGGAGGAGATGGCGGCGAAGCGGCCGACCGGGATCTTCTGGATCTACTACGCGGGTCACGGGATGGGCGATCCGAACAGCCCGGATCCGAAGGTTCCTGAGCGGCTGCTGCTGGGCGGGGACGCAGCAGGGACGGTGGAGCAGATCGCGGCGAGCGGGATCTGGGTGAAGGAACTGCAGGCGGCAGCGGCAGCGGGTGGGGGGCAGGTGGTGATGGTGGTGGACGCCTGCTACAACGGGGGCTCGCGCGGCGGGGAGAGCGTGTCCGGCGGGGCGCGGGTGGCGGTGCCTGAGTCCTTGGTGACGGTGGCGGGGGTGGTGGAGTGGGCGGCGTCAGCGCCGTCGCAATTGGCGATGCCGCTGGCGTCGGTGGGTCATGGGGCGTTCACCTATCTGGCGATTGGCGCGTTGCGCGGGTGGGCGGACGGGCAGAAGAC
>JBEIQZ010000830.1:0-1698 GCA_040376255.1 Alphaproteobacteria bacterium | reverse complement strand
CCGAACAGCCTGCTCTGCCTCCTCCCGCAGCTTCCCCGTGCAGAGCGGCGACTCCACCAGGCTCATCGCGCGCTTGATCAGCTTGCCCGCACGCTCCAGAATCGCGGGGCTGTCCTCCCCCCACAGGCTGTTCACCTCCGCCGACAGCGCCGACGCCTCCGCAGACACCGCCTGTGCGATGTTCGCTGTCGAGGTCGGGCAGCTCGGCGGCTGCGGAGAGGGGATGTCCGACAGCGCGGGCGGCACACCCTTCCGGCCACGTCCCCCCGCCTTCGGGGGCTTCGGCTCCTTCGGCTCCTTCGGGGGCTTCGGCGGCTTCGGCACCTGCGCCTTCGGCTCCTTCGGGGGCTTCGGCTCCCAGGGCAGGCGGCGGCTCTCCAGATCCTCCGGCAGCACCGCCTTCGGGTCGGCCCGGCGCGTCACGCCGCGCTGCGCCGCCCAATCGGTGTCGAGGATGCCCCGCCGCTGGGCGTCCTTGACCGAGCAGGCCGACGCGACCACGCCCGTCGTCGCCCACGGCACCCCCGCCGCCACCGCTTCTGCCAGCGAGCCGAACACGCCCCGCATGTCCTCCGTGCCGCCCTGCTGGTAGTACGCCTGCTTCTTGATGGCGCGCACCTGCCAGCCCTGCGTCGGGCTGCTGTAGAATTCCAGCGTCAGGTACGCCGTCAGCTTCTTCCGCAGGATGAGCTGCTTGTCCTCGCAGACGAACTCCCCGCTCCAGTCGCCCTTGTAGGCGCTCGGCCCCGCCTTGTTGCTCACCTTCCGCCGCGCCTTGATCAACCGGATCGCGTCGGCGCGGCTCATCGTCTGCACGCTGCCCGACAGGCCGGGGACATCGCTGCCGCTCATCTCCGTCCAGACCTGCGCCTGTTCTGAGCCCTGCGGGAAGATCATCAGGGCTGTCTCAGCAGCGACAGGGCTGGCGATCAGCACCACCTCCCCGCCGCACACCACCTTCTTCGCGCTGTACGCCTCGACCAGACGCGGCACGTCCTCGTCCGCACCCGTCACCGTCACCTTCAGGCGGACGTTGTTCGCCGCCCCGTTCGTACCGTCCGCCATTGTCCACCCCATAGAAACCGTTGTTGAAGAAACAGAAGATGAGAGTGCGGAGGCGGCCTGCGAGCTTGGAGGTATGTATTGAAGCGTCGCAGGCCACCCCCGCTGAAGATCAGAGCAGCGGCGTCGAGTAGTGGATCACCACCAGCGCGCTGCCCGCCGAGGGAGAGCCGCCCACCGTCGCCAGGGGGGCGTAGGCGCTGCCGCCGACAGCCTTCAGCATCGGCACGCTGAGGAAGTCCTGGGCCTCCTCATCGATCACCGCATTGGCCAGCAGCGCAGAGGCCGATCCCGACTTGCCGATGTCGAGGGTCGCGCCGCTCGAAAAGGGCGTCGTCACATCGACATCGATCTGGTGGACGATGGAGTTGGCCGGGAGCTGCTCGGTGGCGGAGGTCGTCGCGTCGGTGCCGACGAGGATCGAGATCGTCTTGATGCCGTTCGTCGCGCCGCCGGAGGGCAGGTTGGCCTCGTAGTACCGCTTGGTCACGAGGTCGTCGTCCACCGTGGGATCAGCGGCCTGCACCTTCGCAAAGGCGCTGTCGGCCTGGTTCCGCACCTTGAGGATGTCGGTGGTGTCGAACTTCAGCTTCAGCTTCTTGCCGAGGCTGATCGCGGTGCGGCTGGCGACGCCAT
>JBEIQZ010000751.1:0-2187 GCA_040376255.1 Alphaproteobacteria bacterium | reverse complement strand
GGAACATCGACAAGGCAGCCTTCGAGGTCGCGGTCGGCCCCCGCTTCGGCGTCGGCGGCCAATTCCTCGCTGGGACGGCCCCCGACAGCGCCGCCGCCACCTTCCTCGACGGCAGCACCTCCGGCGAGCTGGAGGGCGGCCCCGGCAGCTTCAGCCTCATGGGCGGGCGGCTCAGCGGCGGGGTGGAGATCAACTTTGCCCCCGACCTGACCTTCTACGTCGAGGCGCAGGGCGGCTACGCGGCGGGCGCCCCGGTGATCGACAGCGTGGCGCTCTCCGGGTTCCCCGGCAACAGCGGCTTCCAGGCGATGGGGGAGGCGGGCATCGGCTACCGGGTGCTGCTCGGAGAGACGCCTTCAGACGCGGCGGGGGAGGACGCGAAGCCGCGCGCCCTCTGGTTCCACGCGGGCGTCCCGGTCGGGCTGCTCTCCAATTCGGTCGCGATGGAGGTCGCCCTCCCCGCCAGCTACGACGTCGTCCAGACCGATGAGGGCGCTGCCACCCAGCACATCCGGGGCCAGCGCTCCGGGGCCGGGCTGGGCCTGGAGCTGTCGCTGGCGATCGGGCTCGCCCCGGTCGGGAAGAAGATGGACGCGGCGCTCGCGCTGGAGGGCGGCGCGCTCTACAGCCCCGGCGACCGGCTCTACCCCTACGGCACAGCGGGGATCCAATTCCTGCCGCGCTTCCCGGTGGGCCGATGAGCCGCAGCGCAGCGTCCGTCGCTGTATCAGCGGGGATGCAACCGCCGCTCCGGGGTGTTGCCGGGGGTGGCGATTCAGACAATAAACGGGTATTCCGGGGAAGTACAGCGCTGTGCTGCATGCCCCGATTCAGGAGGAACGGATGTCAACCGGACTGATGCTCATGCTGGCCTCCCTCGCCGGGGCGACCGAGGTGACCTGGACAGGGGGTGGGCATGCCTACAACCCGCAGTGGTCGCTGGACGGCAATTGGTTGGCGTTCGAGTCCAACAACAATTCCGACAAGGTGGATCTCTACCTCGTCCGGCTCAACAACGGGATCCCCAGCGGCCCCGCCACCCGCGTCACCATCCCCGGCTCCAGCAGCAGCAGCTTCTCCGGCGGCGGCAGCTATGCGGCCAACCCGGTCTGGATCCCCGGCGGCGCTCTGCTCTTTGAGGCCGCCAGCCCCAGCGGCCTCACCCGCATCTACTACACCACCCCCGGCGCAGGCGCCTCCAGCGAATTGCTGTCCACCAGCGTCGCCCCCGGCACCCTCGCCTGGCCCGCCGTCTCGCCCGACGGCACCAAGGTCGTCTTCACCTCCGGCGCCACCGGCGGCGGCGACGTCTACCTCATGGATCGCTCCAGCGCCAAGGTCAGCGCCGCCTTCCGCACCGACACCTCCGAGAACGCCCCGCGCTTCTGCAGCAACGGCACCACCGTCGTCTTCTCCCGCAAGAACTACGGCTCTGAGGACATCTTCACCTGGAGTCTCGGCGCCACCGAGACCGCCCCGCTGAAGAACGCCACCGGCAACGGCGACCAGACCCGCCCCGTCTGCGTCGGGGATCGCGTCCTCTTCTTCAGCAACTCGCGCGGTGATGACAAGTGGGACATCGTCGCCGTCCCCCTCGCCGGCGGTGACCCCGTCACCCTCGCCAAGGACATCCGGCTCCCCCTCCGCACCACCCCCTCCGTCACCCCCGACGGGCGCGCCGTCGTCTGGACCTCCTCCGCGCCGTCCACCGACAACAACGTCTACATCACCATGCTCGACGGCTCCGGCACCAAGACCGTCAACACCGGCCTCTCTGCCGTCGGCGAGGCCGACCTCGTCACCGCCAACGGCAAGACCTGGCTCACCTTCACGGCGCTCCCCAGCTCGGGGGCGGACTGGCGCCAGCTCCACGTCATCGACATCACCGGGCAGTATTAGTTGCGGGGGTTACCCCCCGCACCGGCACGGCGCTTCGCTGGTGCCTCCCCCCGCGCGCACAGGCGCGCGATGGCTGGCCCGTGCCGGGGGTGAATGTGGGGGACGATAGTATTTGTCGCGACGGGGGCTTTTTCGTCATTACGTCCCCCACATCCACCGGGCCAGCCGGGTTGTAGCGGGGAGCACCCCCGATGAATGGACATACGAGAGTTTTCGGGGTTTTTATCGGGGATGGGGTGAGGGTGAGGGGTGTGTCGATCCAGGATGTTTGGATCGTCGTGCAGGGTG
>JBEIQZ010000982.1:0-1005 GCA_040376255.1 Alphaproteobacteria bacterium | reverse complement strand
GTTTGAGCTGACCGGCGGGGATCAGACGCCGGAGGTCAAGGGGCAGTATGACGCCAAGCTGGTGCTGGCCATCACGAGCCGGATCGTCCTGCCGGAGCCGTGGACAGCCGCAGACGACGCGGCGTTGAAGGCGCGGGCGGACGCCGAGCGCGAGCGGCAGGTGGGGGCGGTGCGTGACGCACAGGCGGCGGAGGTGGCGGGGCTGGTGTCAGCGCGGCAGCGGGCGGTGGCGTCGGAGTGGGCGGCGCTGAAGGTGTCGTCCGGCGACCCGGCGAAGGCGTCGGCGTCCAGCATCGCGGCGGTGGAGCAGAAGGTGGCGGGGTGGAAGAAGGATGTGGTGTCAGCGGCGGCGCGGCGTGCGACATTGAGTGGGAGCGTGAGTTGGAACGGGCGGACGCAGGCGCTGAGCGGGGCGGTGGATGTTCCAGGGCACGCGGTGCCGGTCAGCCACAGCGCGACGGTTCAGGCGGCGGAGGCGTGGCTTGCGGTGGCGCGGGCGCAAAAGTCGACGGATGGCGGGAGCGTGAGCGGCGGGAGCGACTGGACGAGCCCGACGCTGGGGAAGATGAAGTGGATCAAGCCGGGGACGTTCACGATGGGGAGTCCAGCGGGCGAAGCGGGGCGGGGCAGCGACGAGACGCAACATCAGGTGACCTTGACCAGAGGCTTCTGGCTGATGGAGCATGAGGTGACGCAGGGGGAGTGGCAGGCGGTGATGGGGAGCAACCCGTCGTATTTCAAGGACTGCGGCACCACTTGTCCAGTGGAGCAGGTGAGTTGGGACGACATCCAGGTTTACCTCCAGAAGGTGAGCGCCCGCGACGGCGTGAAGTACCAGCTTCCGACCGAGGCGCAGTGGGAGTACGCAGCGCGGGGCGGGCAGGAGTACATCTTCGCAGGCAGCAACGCTCCCAACGCGGTCGGCTGGTACGGCAGCAACAGCGGCGGTACGACCCATCCCGGCTGTCAGAAGCAGCGCAACGGCTACGGACTCTGCGATATGAG
>JBEIQZ010000099.1:0-14194 GCA_040376255.1 Alphaproteobacteria bacterium | reverse complement strand
TGTCGGCGCTGAAGAACATCCTGGAGAACCCGCAGTCCCTCCTGCTGGATCTGCGATGAGCGCCACCGAAACCGACACCGCGACCGTCATCACCGCCCCCGACGCCGGGACCCTGCGGGGAGCCGTCGCGACGCTCGCAGCCTGGCATGCCTCGCTGCCCGACGTCCGCGCCGGTCGCGGGCTGGAGCCGCTGATCGCCGGGGCCACGCTCGGCGTGTCGCGCCAGACCTTCCTGCTGCCCGGCCCGCGCGAGATCGGCTGCGGACTCCTGCGCGGCGCCGCGCCGGATCGCCTCCACGCCGCCCGGCCCTGGCGCGTCCTCCCGCCCGGCACCGATCCCGCCCAGCGCGCGCTCCAGGCGGTCGGGATCGCCATGTCGGGCGATCCGGCCCTCGTCTTCCTCGGCATGGGGAGCCTCGCCTACGGCGCGGCGCAGGAGGCGCTGTCGCTGGCCGCGCTGCACCGGGCGCCGGTCTGCTTCGTCGTCGGCTGGTACGAGGGCGAGGGGCCGTTCGCGCCGCCGCTGCCGGTCGGCCCCGCCACCCTGGCGCTCGCGCTCGGGCTCGACGCGATCGAGGTCGACGGGACCGACGCCGCCGCCGTCTGCGTCGCGGTCGCCGGGAGCGGGCCGAGGCTGGTGGAGGCGCGGCTTCGCGGGAGAGAGTAGAGCTGCAGACGGAGGAGAGAGGATGCTCTGGCTGCTTTGGCTGCTGTGCCTGCCGGGATGCGACATGAGGGCGACCGCCGAGCTGCCGGGGGCGGACGGTGGGACAGAGCGCCGGATCGGGGAGGAGCTGGATCGGCTCAGAGGCGGGCTGTCAAAGACGGAGTCCGGCTACATCAAGACCTCCGCCACCCCGGGGCCGCAGGGGACGACGATCCTCATGGCCGCCGTCGAGGGCGCCTACCCCGGCAGCGGGGTCTGGCGGGCCGTGTTCTCTGACGGGCAGAGCTGGGGGACGCACGGGCAGAAGCCGCTCGCGGAGCTTGTGCGGGCGCGGGGGTGGCTGGCGGCGCCGCCGCCGGACAAGGATCTGATCGTGATCGTGGATGCGGCGCTCTTTGAGGGGATGGGCGGTTTTTCTGAGGCGGCGGTGGAGCAGGTCGGCGGGGGGCTGCGGCTGACGGGGAAGGTGGTGAGTTTTCCGGCGGCGACGCGGGCGGTGGTGGTGGAGATTCCCGGGGAGGGGAAGGAGACGGTCAGTTTTCCGTAGGGGGGAGAGGCAAATGCGGTCTGGGAGGCACTGAGGCACGGAGGACACAGAGAAAGGCAAAGAGGGTTAGAAGAGAGAGGACGGGGGAGAGATGCGGCTGTTGCGGTTTGAGGTGCAGGGGTACAAGAACCTGACGGCGCCGGTGGTGCTGGATGAGCTGGATCGGGTGAATGTGATCCATGGGGATAACAATGTTGGGAAGTCGAATGTGTTGGAGGCGATATTTGTGCAGATGAGGAGTATTATGGAGCGAGGGTTTCCCTTGGTTCCTATACAGGAAAACAACAAAGATGAATTGATATTTAATGCATTTAATATCAGTTCACCGATACCAATAAGATTTGATTCAAAATTTGTATTGAAAAAAGAATTTTTATCAGCAAAGGGACTGATAGTAGATAACGATATATTGTTTGAAAATACTTCAATACTTTCTCAAAAAGATCGTCCAGAGTGGAAGGCGAAAAAAATTATTATTGATAATAAAGATTATTTTGATAGCAAAAACAATGAACACATAAATAAAATAGTATATCACTCTGGTATTTTTAAACCACAATACATCCAACACATCAACATCCATCGGGATGTCTCCAACCCCGCGACCGGTCGCCTGCTGATCCCGCACGATCTTCAGGACAACCTCTTTAATATAAAAGACTCCCTCGATCTCAGGGAGGCGGCGCGCTGGGCGCTGTTCCGTGAATCGCTCAAGCCCTTCGAAGACATCCTGGGCGGCGGCGAGGTGATGGTGGTGTGGCCGCGCCAGCAGGAGCATGCGACGCTGATCCTGCACTATCCGGATCGGCGGGTGCCGGTGCAATTGCTGGGGTCGGGGCTTCAGCAGATCATCGGGCTGCTCGCGCGGATCACGACGAGTCCGGCCTCCATCCTGCTGATCGAGGAGCCGGAATTGAACCTGCGCTATGATCTCCAGCGGCGGCTGCAGCGGTCGTTCGAGATCCTGGTGTCTGATCCGCGCGTAGAGAAGCAGCTTATCATGACATCGCACTCTGCGGCGTTTGAATATGGAGAGTCGTTCTATGCGATGCGTCCGGGGCCAGAGGGGCCGATCATTGCGCGGCGACCGGTCAAGGAGGCTCCGGCGTTCACCGCGCAGTACAGCGGAGAGGTGCCGCGCCTGCCGTTCTCCTACCTCACGCGGGACGGGCTGGTGCAGGTGCCGCAGGACATCCGGAACCACATCGGGCTGCCGGAGGGCGGGGGCGGGGTGGTGTTCATGGAGGGCGCGGAGGGCGTGGCAGAGGTGATGTCGGACGCGACGTGGGGGCGCCGGGAAGGAACAGATGGAGGTGCCTGAGCTGGACGCAGCGCTCCAGCAGGGCTGCACCGTCGCCTTCGACACAAACGCCATCCCCGGCGCCAATATCCTGCCGTTCGGGCGGGCGGCGAAGCGCCTCAATGAGGGGCGATCCGGAGAGCGGCGCATCCGGCTCGTCGTCCCGGCGCTCGTGGACGCAGAGCACCGCGCGCATCTGATCTGGCAATATGCCTCCACAGGCAGGAAGTTTGACCCTGAGCAGCCCGCCAGGACGCTACGTCAATATGAGATAGAGATCGCGCCGTTCCTGGCCTCAGACGCCGCCGCCTATGCAGCGCTCATCACGGGGCGCTTCACTGACCGGGAGGCGTGGCGCAGAGAGAAATTCGCGGTCTGCGCGCGGGCGGTCAACCTGCCTGACGCAGACCTCTCCCGCGTCGGCAAAAATCACAACATCTCTGCGACGGCAGACTGGTTCATCCGGTCGCATGTCGAGTCAAACGGGTGGATCGTGCTGACAGATGATCGCGGTGCAGAGTGGCAGGGATACGCCCGGAAGTGCAGCTATAACGCCCTGGCAGCGGCGCTGAACCGCATCCTTCCTGCTGATTTTGAGTCCCGGATTCCTGTCCGTACTTGATCCTGCAGGACGGGTTAGAACGCCCGGGATGAGCACTGAACCCGCCGCGCCGATCGGAGAGGGCATCCTCTCGGAATTTCTCCTCAGGACGGCGACGCAGGGGGAGCGGGCGGTGGCGGGGCTGCGTGGGGTGCTGGGGTTATTGGGTTTTGTGAATGTGGCGGTGCTGGCGCACGGGGTGGAGAAGGCGGCGGCGGGGTCGGTGAAGCACGCGCTGATGATGGCGGCGCTGGGGGGGACGGCGCTGGCGACGCCGCTGTTCCTGCGGGGACTGCGGGGGGATTCGGCGGCGCGGGGGGCGCTGTACGCGTCGGTGGTGCTGGACTCGCTGCTGGTGAGCGCGGTGCTGCTGTGCTCGGTGGTGTGGCCGTCGCCGGAGTACACCGGGCTGATCAACATGCCGCACATCGGGACGTTCGGGCTCGCGCTGGCGGCGTCGGGGCTGCGGCTGTCGCGGCGGGCCATCGCGATCAGCGCGGGCTGCAACATCGGCGGGGCGATGGGGCTGATCCTGCTGGATCTGCGGCTCAACGCGGTGTCGCGGGACGTCCAGCTCGACGATCACGGCGCGTTCTGGATGCTGATCGTGGTGGGGCTGCTGCTGGCCATCGCGGTGCAGCGGCGGAGCCGGTCGCTGGTGCAGGAGGGGGCGGCGGCGGCGATCCGGGCGGAGCGGGCGCGGCAGCGGCTGGGGGTGTACGTCTCGCAGCCGGTGGCGGAGGCGGCGATGGCGCTCGACGAATTGGAGCCGGGCGGGGAGCGCCGGACGGTGTCGGTGCTGTTCTCGGATCTCCGCAGCTTCACGCGCTACGGCGAGCAGATCCCGCCGGAGCGGCTGATCCAGGAGCTGAACAGCTACCTGGAGGCGATGATCGAGGAGGTGCAGGCGGAGGGCGGCGTGGTCGACAAGTACATGGGCGACGCGATCATGGTGGTGTTCGGCATCCCGCAGTCGCGGCCCGACGACCCGGCGCGGGCGGTGCGGACGGCGCTCCGGATGCATGCGGCGCTCGGGCGGCACAACCGGGATCGCGCGTCGCAGGGGCTGGCGCCGCTCCGCCAGGGGATCGGCGTCCACTGCGGCGAGGCCGTCGCCGGGAACGTCGGCACGCACGACCGGCTGCAGTACACGGTGATCGGCGACGTCGTGAACAGCGCCAGCCGGCTGGAGCATGCCACCAAGGATCTCAACTGCCCGCTGCTGCTCTCGGACGAGGTGGTGCAGGCCGCGCGCCCGATCCTCGGCGATCTGCCGCTGGTGGCGACCGCGCCGATCCCGGTGCGGGGGCGGGAGGCGCCGCTGCATGCGTGGACGCTGCGGGAGGAATACAAGGCGGGATAGAGCAGCGCAGGAGGACGGTATGACAGGATGGATTTTTGCGGTGTTGTTGTCTGCAGGAGAGGCCCGCGCGCTCCCCGCCGGGATCGCGGGCGACTGGATCGTCTCCACCCCTGAGGCGCAGATCCGCGCCCAGCAGGAGGCCGCGATGCAGCGGGCGCTCGCCTCCCTCCCCTCGATGCTGCACGGCATAGCCGGGACGCTCATCCGGCCCGCCTTCTTCTATTGCGCCGCCTACCGGCTGACAGTGGACAAGGCTGTGGACGGCGACGCCTTCACCACCTCCTGCGACGGGCGCCCGCCGCTGGCGCTCGCTGTCGGCGGCAGCCGGAGCGTCACCTACGACGGCCAGCCCTTCACCGCCGCCCTCTCCGGCGGCGACAGCGAGGTGCTGCTGTCGCTCAGCGGCAGCAACGGGACGCGCACGACGCGCTACCTGCCGGTCGCGGGCGGGCTGCGGGTGGAGGTGTCAGTGGAGAGCCCCCGGCTGGCCGAGGCGCTGCGATGGGTGATCGATTACCGGCGTGCCTGAGCCGCGCTTACCAGTTAGCAAAGCAGCCTCAGGAGCTTTCTATGAGCTACGCACCCTCACAGACCTGGAACCTCGACAGCCTCTACCCCGGCGGCCCCGCCGGTGACGCCTTCAGCGGCGCGCTCCAGCGGCTCACCGGGGCGCTGCGGCAGCTCGTGGCGCGGGCCGACGCGCTCCCCGCCGCCCCTGAGCCCGCGCTGCTCGGGCGGCTGCTCCTGGATCTGGAGGCGATCCAGCCTGAGATCGAGCAGCTCGGCGCCTTCGCGGGCTGCCACGCGGCGGCGGACGCGGTAGGCGAGGCGGCGCAGCGCGCCGATCAGATGGCCACCGAGCTGTACATGCTGTTCTCGCGGGCCTCGGTGGTGCCGAACCAGCGGATCTGCCGGATGCCCGACGCCGACTTCATCGCGCTCGCCGCGCTGCCTGAGCTCTCGCACATGGGCGGGATGCTGCGGGAGACCCGCGATCAGGCGCGGTTCCGGCTCTCAGAGGCCGAGGAGGCGCTGTACACCGAATTGTCGCGGGACGGCGTGCTGGCGTGGGGCCAGCTCTATGACGCCACCTCCGGCAACCTGCGGATCAGCGTGGATCGCGGGCAGGGCGCAGAGCAGCTCTCGCCGGGGCAGGTGTTCAACCTGCTCCACTCCGACGATCGCGACCTGCGCGCGCGGGCCTTCGCCGCCTGGCAGGCGGGCTGGCGCTCCGTCTACCGCACCTGCGCCACCGCGCTCAACCACATCACCGGCACCCGCATCACCCTCAACCAGCGGCGCGGCCTGGAGCCGATGGAGGAGCCGCTGGCCGCCGCGCGCATCACCCAGCGCACCCTCGACGCCATGATCGAGGCCGCCCGCCGCGCCCGCCCGCTGATGCACCGCTACCTCGCGCTGAAGGCGAAGGCGATGGGCCTCGAAAAGCTCGCATGGCACGACTGCTACTCGCTGCTCGGCACCTCCGGCGGCAGCATCTCCTATGAGCAGGCCCAGTCCTTCATCATCAGGCAGTTCGAGGCGTTCTCCCCGGAGATGGCCGCCTTCGCCGTCCGCGCCTTCGAGGGCGGCTGGATCGAGGTCGAGGATCGCGCCGGGAAGCGCGGCGGCGGCTTCTGCGCGGGCGTCCCGCTCGACCAGGCCAGCCGCATCTTCATGACCTGGGGCGGCAAGGACACCAGCGTCTCCACCCTCGCCCACGAGCTCGGCCACGCCTTCCACAACGAGGTGCTCTACCGCCGCCCCGTCAGCCAGCGCCGCCTGCCCATGACCCTCGCCGAGACCGCCTCCACCTTCGGTGAGGCGCTCGTGCGCGAGGCCGCCCTCGCCGCCGCCGCCGACCCCGGCCAGCGGCTCCGCCTCCTCGACGACTCCCTCTCCTCGGCGCTCGCCTTCCTGTGCAACATCCCCTCGCGCATGGAATTGGAGCTGGCCTTCTACCGGCTCCGCGCCGCCGGGCCGCTGTCGCCCGACGCGCTGGAGGCCGAGACCGCCCGCATCTTCGCGGAGTGGTACGGGCCGTCACTGGAGGCGCCGGACGCGACCTTCTGGGCTAATAAGCTCCACTTCTACATCGGCAGCATCGCCTTCTATAACTTCCCCTACACCTTCGGCTACCTGTTCTCCGCCCTCGTCTACGAGCACTTCCGGGGCCGGGGCGCCGAGGGCGCCGCCGCCTACGAGCGCCTGCTGGAGCGCACCGGCGACGAGCCCGCCGAGCAGATCGCCCTGGAGGAATTGGGCCTGGATCTCGGCGACCCCGAGGTGTGGATGCAGGCGATGGGCATGGTGCGGCGCGATCTCGACGCCTTCGAGGGGCTGCTGTGAGCGCAGAGATCGGCGCGGCGGGCAACACAGCAAACAACATCGACATCCAGGCGGTCAACGCCGTCCTCGCCAAAAAGAGCTTCGCCTGGGCGATCCCGCTGCTCAACGACGCCCGCGACGTGGAGTTCGTCCGGCTGATGTCTGGCTGCCTGCTGGTGGTCGCCGCCGGGATCGGGCTGTTCTTCGCCGGGGAGCGGACGCTCTGGCTCGCCCCCGTCTACTGGGTCATGCTCGGCGCGCTGTTCCTCGACCGGTTCATCCTGATGCTCCACTGCACCAGCCACCGGCCCCTGTTCAAGCACAGGTACCGCGCGCTCAACCAGATCATCCCGTGGGTGCTGGGCCCCTTCTTCGGGGAGACCCCGGAGAGCTACTTCACCCACCACATGGGTATGCACCACCCCGAGAACAACCTCAAGACCGACCTCTCCACCACGCTCGGCTACCGGCGCGATCGGTTCTCCCACTGGCTGCACTACCTGATCACCTTCCAGATCACCGGGCTGATCACGCTGTTTATGTATCACTGGCGCAAGGGCAACAAGAAGATGTTCCAGCGCCTCCTCGTCGGGGAGGGCTCCTGGTACCTCGCGGTCATCGCGCTGTGCTTCTTCAATTGGCAGGCCACGCTCGCCGTGCTTGTCGTGCCGATGCTCCTCGTCCGCACCCTGATGATGGCGGGCAACTGGGCGCAGCACGCCTTCGTCGACACCGCCGACCCCGGCAACGCCTACAAGAACAGCATCACCTGCATCAACTCCCGCTACAACCGCCGCTGCTTCAACGACGGCTACCACATCCTCCATCACATCAAGGCCCGCACCCACTTCACCGAGTACCCCGCCGAGTTCGAGCAGAACCGCGCCGAGTACGGGCGGCAGGACGCAGTGGTATTTGAAGGGGTGGACTTCTTTGAGGTGTGGCTGCTGCTCATGGTCGGGGCGTGGGGGACGCTGGCGAAGCGGTTCGTCCGGCTGCCGGGGGCGCCCCAGCGGACGGATGAAGAGGTGATCGCCTTTCTCAAGTCGCGGATGAACCCGGCGCCGGCGGAGGCGCTGGCGTAGCGGGTGAAGGGCATAACCGGTTATCTCCTGCCGATGAAGCGCCGCCCCGCCCTCGTCACCCTCCTCACCATCGGCAGCCTCAGCGCGCTGACCGGCTGCCCCGGCGTCTGCAATGGCTGTCCGGACAGCGACGAAAAGACCGGCTCTGACACCGGCGACACCGCCGACTCAGGCGACACCGCCGACACAAAAGCAAGCCGGCAGGCCCCGCCCGCGCCATGACGGCCGCTCCCCGGCGCGCGCAACGACTGTGGGCGCACCACGTCGCCACCGAGTACCGCTCGGCGGCGGTAGCGACGGCGCTGCTGCACCGGCTGATGCGGATCGGGTGCAGCCCGGACACGCTGGCGGCCTGCCACCGGGTGATCGGGGACGAATTGCGCCACGTCGAGCTCAGCGGGGAGGTGCAGGCGATGACCGGCGACGCGACGGCGACCAGGCTCCCGGTGTCGTGGCTGGACCCGGATCACGCGCCGGGGGCGACGCTGATCCGGCAGGCGATGGCGGCGGTGCTCGTGGAATTCGGCCTCGGCGAGACCGTCGCGGCGGCGCTGTTCCGGGCGCAATTGCGGCGTCCGCTGCTGCCTCCGGTGCGGAAGGTGATCGCGGAGATCGCGCGCGACGAGGCCCGGCACAGCGCGCTCGGCTGGGAGATCCTTGAGGAATTGCTGGAGCGGGACCCGGAGGGGCGGGTGTGGCTCTCAGCGCGGCTCATCGCCGATCTCGACGCCTTCCGCACACCCTTCGCCTCGCTGCCGGATGACTGCACCCCGGAGGAGGAGGAGTGGGGGATGCTCTCCGGGCCGGAGTGCCGCAGGCTGCTGGAGCAGGCGGTGAGCCGGATCGTGCTGCCGAGGCTGCGGGGGCTGGGGGTGGTGCCGGAGGGGACAAGCCTGAGCGTATGAGCTTCAAATTGGCGCGGCGGTTCCCGGATCTGACGGAGTACGCAGAACTGGCGCCGTGGCTGCGGGAGCTGCTTTCGGGTCTGTTCTCCTGACCGGCTGTGGGACGGGTTACAGGCGCGGGATGCGCGTCATCCTCGCCCACGGCATCGGCCTGGGCTCCTGGTTGTGGGAGCGATGGCTCCCGTTGTTCCCTGCGGAGTGGACGGTGGAGGCGCTGCAGATGCCGGGTCACCGGCCGGACTCGCCGGACACGACGCTGGCGGAGATGGCGGCGGCGATCCGGGCGGCGGTGCGGGCGGGGCCGGGGCCGGCGGCGGTGGTGGGGCATTCGGCGTCGGGGCTGGCGGCGCAGCTTGTGGCGGCGGAGCTGGGGCCGGAGGAGCTGGCGGCGCTGGTGCTGATCAACCCGCTGCCGCCGGGGCAGGTTTTTCTTGTGCCGTCGCGGGGGGCGGTGCGCGCGGCGCTGCCGCTGCTGCCGGCCTTTTTGACGAAGCGCCCGGTGATCATCCCTGAGCGGGACTACCGGCGGCTGGGGATGAACGCGATGGCGGAGGCGGACATCCCGGCGTTCTACAAAAAGATCCTGCCGTGGCCGAGGGGGCTGCTGCTGGACGTGCTGCGGCGGCCGCGCGTCGATGCGGAGCGGGTGCGCTGCCCGGTGCTGGTGTGCGCCTCGGTGGAGGATCGGATCGTGCCGTGGCAGAAGACGCGGGTGCTGGCCGATCTGTACGAGGGCGTCTGCTGGCGGTACGACGGGCTGGCGCACATGCCGCAGGTGGAGGTCGGCGGCGAGCGCATGGGGCGGGACATCGCCCGGTGGCTGGCGGCGCCTTCGCGGCCGGAGGTGCTGGAGTCGGAGGGCTTCGGCCCGGCGGAGGGGATCGGCTATGAGCGGCGGCGCGAGCGGCGCGGGGAGGCGATGCGGCGGCGCTCGGCCTACGGGCAGAAGCAGAGCGCGAGGCCGAAGTGACCACTGAGCCGATCCCGGGGGCGCCTGCCCCGACCTTCACCGCGCTGGAGCGGCGGCTGCTGTTCCTGATCTCGGTGGTGCAGATCGTGAACATCGTGGACTTCATGATGGTGATGCCGCTGGGGCCGGAGTTCTCCGAGGAATTGGGGATCCCGTCCAACCACCTCGGCATCATCGGCGGCAGCTACACGCTCTCCGCCTCCATCACCGGCATCCTCGGCACCACCTTCCTCGACCGCTTCGACCGGCGCAGCGCGCTGGCGGTGGCGCTCGTCGGGCTGGCGGCGGGGACGCTGGCGGGGGGGCTGTCGTGGGATCTGCCGAGCCTGGTGGCGGCGCGGGTGCTGGCGGGAGCGTTCGGCGGCCCGGCGACGGCGCTGGCGCTGTCCATCGTGGCGGACGCGATCTCCCCGGAGCGGCGCGGGCGGGCGATGGGGATCGTGATGGGGGCGTTCTCCATCGCCTCGATCCTCGGCGTCCCGGCGGGGCTGAAGATGGCGGAATTGGGCGGCTGGCGCGCGCCGTTCTTCATCCTGGGGCTGGCGGGGCTGGCGGCGACGGCGGGGGCCATCGCCGGGATGCCGCCGATGCGCGACCACCTCAGCAAGGATCGCGTCCAGGTGCCGCTCATGGAGATCGCCGGGCGGCGGACGGTGCAGGTGTCGCTGCTGATCGCGGGGATGGTGACGATGGGAAACTTCTCCATCATCCCGAACATTTCGGCATATTTACAATATAACGCGAATTACCCACGCGCGGATCTGGACGTCCTGTATATG
Source organism: Alphaproteobacteria bacterium (assembly GCA_040376255.1). Taxonomy (GTDB): domain Bacteria; phylum Myxococcota_A; class UBA796; order UBA796; family SXON01; genus JBEIQZ01. The sequence continues at coordinate 3,652 of JBEIQZ010000099.1, read as the reverse complement.
GCGGGCGGGGCGACGAGCTTCATCATCCTGCGGCTGGTGGGCGGGCTGGTGGATCGGGTGGGGCCGGTCTGGACGCTCTCGGTGGGGAGCGCGGGGCTGGTGGCGGTGATCCTGACCGGGTTCGCCTTCGGGGCGCCGCTGATGCCGCCGATCCTGCTGTTCGTCGGCTTCATGGGCTTCCAGTCGATCCGGCAGATCTCGTTCCAGACGCTGAGCTCGCTCGTCCCGGCGCCCTCAGAGCGGGCGCGCTACCAGTCGGCGCACTCGGCCTCCCAGCACCTGTTCTCGGCGGTCGGGGCGATGATCGGGGCGACGATCCTGGTGGAGGGGCCGGGGAAGACGCTGATCGGGATGGGGACGCTCTCGGTGTTCGCCTGCGCGATGGCGGTGGCGATCATCCCGGCGGTGGCGTGGCTGTACGGGCAGGTGAAGGACGGAGGGTCGTAGCGGCGCCCGCCGCGCTGGTATCAAACCGATCCATCCGCGATGTCCCTCAGAAATCGCCTGATAGCGTAGAGGAGTTCGCCTGGCCGGTCAAGGTGCGGGCAGTGGCCGAATTCCTCCGGCTCCTCCAGCCGCCCGGTCGGCGGGAGGTTCGCCACAAACCAGTCGCGCATCCGGGGGAGCATCAGCTTCTCGGAGCGGCCCCAGAGGATGAGCATCGGCATCGGGAGGGCGCGGAGCTGCTCAGGGGTGACGAGGTGATCGGAGCGGAACCCGGCGATCAGCCGCTTCAGCCAGGGGCGCGAGAACACCTCGACCACCGCGCCCCCGATCAGCGGCAGCCAGAACGGCGGCGCGTGGTAGATGCGGCGCAGGAAGGCGAGGCCGGCATGCCGGTCGGTCATGTGGAAGCGGCTCAGGAATTCGCGGAGCGGCGCCTCCTCCATCGCCGCGCCGCCGGGCGAGATCAGCAGCAGCGCGCGCACCCGGTCGGGGCGCTCGCGGGCGAGGTGGAGCGCGAGGCCGCCGCCCATCGAGTTGCCGATCACCACGGCGGGCTCCCGGATCTCCTGATCAAACCAGGAGAGCAGCCCCTCCATCATCACCTCCGGGCTGGCCTCGGCGGGCTCCTCGGAGGCGCCGTGGCCGGGGGCGTCGGGCGCGAAGATGCGCCCCGCATATTTTCTAAGCCCGAGCATCGTCGGCCCGAACACCACGCCGCTGGAGCTGATGCCGTGCAGGAATATCACCGGCAGCCGCCCCTCCCCCCGCACCTCCAGCACATGCATCCGCCCCACCGGCGTCTTCACGTCCCGCCGCAGCACCCCGCGCATCCCGAGCAGCCACCGCCCCACCGACTCCACCCGATCCACCAGCGTCATGCGCCCCTCTTGCCCGCTGATCAGTACACGCACCCGGCGAGATCCGCCAGCCGATCCGGCGACCACGGATCGGTCGCCAGCGCCGCCGCGAGGTCAGGCTCCGGCAGCGCCAGCCCCTCCCCCTCGTTGATCGCCGCGACGAACAGCCCTGCCAGCCGCGCGTAGCCGGTGTCCGAGAAGTGCAGCCCGTCGAGGCTCAGCAGCCCGCCGCCGAGCCGGGTCGTCAGCACCCGCTGATCCGCCCCCGCCCCGACCGCCAGCCCCTCCGCCGTGAGCCGCCGCACCTCCCCGTACACATCGACGACGTGGAGCTGCGGCCAGGGCGCGAACGCCGCCGCGAGCAGCGCGTTGGCCTCGACCACCCGCGCCTCCGCCTCGGCCTGGATCGCCGCGATCTCCTCCGCCGTCCAGCCCTCCGCCTGCATCTCCGCCGCGATCCGGCGCGGGGTCGGCAGCCCCAGCGGCGAGGGCGCGTTGGCGACGTAGACCGGGACGCCGAGCGCGGCCAGCGAGGCGGCGAACCCGTCCATCGCCGCCGCCAGGTCAGCAGCGGGCGTCATGTGCGCGGTGTCGAGCGGATCGTTCATCGCGATGTCGATCAGATCGTTGCCGAGGATGTCGAAGTTGATGACGATGGTCGGCGCCTCCCCCGGCGGGAGCGCGGCGAGCGCCTCCGCCTGCGAGGGCATCGGATCGGTCGGCTGCCCGCGCGGCGCCGAGACGAGGTGGGCGATGAGCTGCTCCCCGAACTCGCCGCTCCCGTCCAGGAACTCCTCCACGCGCGTCCCCGCCGCCGACAGGTTCTGCGCCCGGATGTCCGGATCGAGCCGCGCCCGCCACAATTCCAGCCCCTCCGGCCCGCCGAGCTGCGCCAGCCGCTCCGCCGCCGACACCGTCAGGAAGTCCCCGATGTCCGGGATCTCACACCCCGGCGCCGGGCCGATGTCCGCGACCTCCATCTGCCGGAACGTCCCCTCCCTGAGGAGCGGCTGCGGGAGATCCGCCCCGGCGGCCCGCGCCAGCAGCAGCGGCGGGCTGTGGAGCGCCCCCCGCAGCGAGGGCATCCCCGACTGCACGCCCTCCCCGAGGCTGGCCCCGACCACCCACATCCGCTCAAACCCCGGCGCAGGCTCCCCCTCATAGCGCATGAAGATCCCGACATCCTCCTCCGCCCCCCCCGCAGTCACCACCACCGCCGCCTCCCCCGTCGCCGCCGCCCCCTGCAGCAGCACCGTCAGCACCTCCCCCTCCGCCGCCAGGATCGGCGCCGCCCGATCCCCGACCCGCACCGCCGTGACGTCCGCCGCCGCCCGCCCCGGCAGCCTGAGCGTCGCCTCCACCTGCGCCGTCAGGTCGCTGTGATCAGGGGTGATCGTCGGGAGGTTCTTGTCAGGGGCCGTGCAGGCGAGCAGCAGGATCATTCTGCTCCGTTATCGCAGGAAACGGAATGAGGCGCGCCCGTCGCCCGGCTACACCGCAGGCATGGAAACTGACCCCCGCTTCTCCTCCATCGAAGCCTCCATCCTCGCCATCCTCCAGCGCCGACCGCCCCCCTCCCTCGACGATCTCGCCGCCGAGGCGGGCCTGAGCCCCGCCCACTTCCAGCGTGTGTTCAAGGCGCTCACCGGCCTCTCCCCCAAGCAGATGTCCCTCGCGCTCTCCCGCCAGCGCCTCCTCGCCGCCCTCCGCAGCGGACATGTCCCCGTCCTCGACGCCGCCCTCACCGCCGGGCTCTCCGGCCCCTCCCGCGCCCACGAATTGCTCCTCTCCACCGACGGCGCGACCCCCGCCGAGTGGGCGCGGCAGGGCGCGGGCCTCACCATCCGGTGCGCCACCGTAGACACCGCCTTCGGCCCCGCCTTCGGCGCCTGGACCGGGCGCGGCCTCGCCGCCCTCAGGCTCGCCGCTGACGCCGCCGCCGGGCCGGAGCTGCTCAGAAGAGACTGGCCGGAGGCTGAGATCGTGGAAGACACAACCACCGTCGCGCCGATCATCTCAGCCGCGCTGGAGGGGCGCGGCGTCGCCCACGTGCGCGGCACCCGCTTCCAGGTCCGCGTCTGGCAGGCGATCATCAGCCTCCCCGCCGGGACCCTCCTGAGCTACGGGCAGGTCGCCGAAGCGCTCCAATTGCCGGGAGGGAGCCGGGCGGTCGGTCGGGCGCTCGGGCAGAACCCGGTGGCGGTGCTGATCCCCTGCCACCGCGTCATCCAGGCGACAGGAGCGTTCAATGGCTACCGGTGGGGGGTGGGGCGGAAGGCAATGCTCATCGGGAGAGAGTTGGGATAGAAAATGTTAATAGGAAAAGGCGAAAGGCGAAATGCAACCAC
>JBEIQZ010000104.1:0-13682 GCA_040376255.1 Alphaproteobacteria bacterium | reverse complement strand
GGGTCGGGGGGCTGGGGGGGGGGGGGGGGCGGCGCGGGGGGCGGGGGGGGGGGGGGGGCTGGGGGCGCGGGGGGGGGGGCGGGGGTGGGGCGGGGGGGGGGGGGGGGGGGGGGGGGGGGGCGCGGCGCGGGCGGGGCGCATCCTCCGGCAGGCGGCGCCGATGAAGACGGAGGAGGCGCAGCAGCACGGGCTGATCGACCGCGTGATCAGCGATCCGGGGGCATGGCTCCGGGCACGCCTGATCGCAGCACACGGCGGCATGGAGGCCGATCTGAGCGCGCCGGCCGATCTGAGCGCGCTGGCCGATCTGAGCGCGCTGGCCGATCTGAGCGTGTCGGCGGGCCTGCCGGCTCCCCTCCCCGCCCCTCTCCCTGCCCCTCTCCCCGCGCCCACCGCCCGCCCGCTGGACGCGGCGGTGCGCGACGGGATCGGGCGTATCCTTGCCGCGCAGCCGCTCGCCGATCCGGACGCCCTGCGGGCCGAGCTGGCGGTCTTCGCGGATCTCTGGGGCGGCCCCGCGCACCGGGCGGCGCTCTCCGCCGCGCGCCGATGAGCCGGGCCGCGATGAGCAGGGCCGCGATGAGCAGGGCCGCGATGGGCAGGGTGGCCGCGATGGGCGGGGCCACGATGGGCTGCGCGATGATCGCTGTACTGCTGGCGGGGTGCTGCCCGAAGAAGCCGGACGTCATCGTGATGCCGATCGATCCGCCGGTGGTGAACGTCCCTGTGCCGGCCGGTCACATCACGGACGGGGTGTTCATCGACGCGGCGCTGGGGCTGGAGGTGCCGATCCCGCCGGGGTGGCAGGGACAGCCGGGGCTGGACACCTCACCGGTGCGGGTGGTATTGCGGAGCGCGGACGGAGCGGAGATGGAGGTCTGGGCGCTCGGCGCGCCGGGGCTGCCGGAGGCGCCGGGCTGCGTCTGGTCCTTCGACGACACCGGGCCGTACGGGCAGGTCAAGGCCGCCGATCCCCCTCCGCTCGGGCAGCCGACGGTGCCGGACGACGGGCTGCGGCGGCTCGTGGCCGACTGCACGCAGACCGATCCGGAGGCGCCGATGCGGGAGGTCGCCTGCCGGGCGGTAGCGGCGCGGTGGATCTGCGTGATCAGCGTGCTGCCGACCGGGCTGCTGGCCCGCCACCGGAGCGCGGGGATGAAGCTGCTGGAGGCGATCCGGCCGGGAACCTGAGATCACTGGCCGCAGGCGACCCGGAGGGTGAACTGATCGTCAACGCCTGAGTAGGAATCGACGATGACCATGTAGTGGTGCGGCTCATTGTCCCAGACGATGACCTCATCGTCCCCCCGGTCGTCGCTGCCGGTGCAGTCGCGGGCCTGGGTGTTCGCCTCCACCGGGCACTCGCCGTCGGTGTCCCAGTACTCCCAGCGCAGCACCATCAGATCCATGTCCTCGCAGGGGCTCTCCAGCGTGATCACCGCGTTGGCGGCGTCGCCGGGGTGTTCAAAGTAATAGGCGCGCTCCGTCCCCTCGTAGCCGTCCGATACCAGCAGGCAGGTCCAGGTGTTGTAGGCAGCGCCGGTCCAGTTGGCGGTCCCGCCGAGCGTGGTGGCGTTGATCTCGTCTCCGCAGCGGAGGGTGTCGGTGACGCAGGTGTCGATGGTGGGGTCGGGGCGAGGATCGTTGTCGCACTGGACGTCGGTGTCGGCGTCGCTGTCGGTGTCGCTGTCCGTGTCGCTGTCCGTGTCGCCATCGCTGTCGGTGTCGCTGTCCCCGTCCGTGTCGCTGTCGGTGTCCGTGTCCGTGTCCGTCTCGTCCGGGCCGGGGGAGTCCTTGGGATCGCCGAACGGGGTGCTGCAGGACAGCGAGAGGGAGGCCAGAGGGACGCAGGCGAGGAGGGCGCAGAGGCGCAGCGCGGGCGCAGGGTTCAGCCAGAGGGAGCGGGAGAGGGACACTGCGGACTCCAGATCAGGATCACTCTATACCCGGAGTCGCGGCGATTGGACAGCGCATCCTCTCCGGGCAGCCGAGCGGCGGTGCGGGCATGGTGCAGACCGGCGCTGCCCATCACGGGAAACCGGAGGCGGATCAGACGGGAACCGGCTACGGTGGGCGCGGGCGCACGAGCGGGCGCACGGAGGCAGGATGTACGGATCAGGGATGAGCGGTGTGGCGGGGCGGGCAGGTCGGGCGGGGCTGATGATCGCGCCGCTCATCGGGTTTCTGGCGGGCTGTCCCGGCGACGATGACAAGCTGGAGCCGAATATCTTCCTGGAAGACCCGAACAACTACACCTTCGACGGCGCGATCTCCATCGGGCAGATCCCGGTCGCCCCGCAGACCGATCTCCGCTACGACTGGAGCGGCGTGACGCAGGACATCCAGTGCCACGACATCGACCCGACGACCGTGACCAAGGCGGCGCTGACGCGGTTCCAGAACCTCTCCGTCGAAGAAGTGACGGACAAGATCAACAACGACACGCTGCTGCAGTCGGATCTGACGAACTACGTGGACTTCGACAACACCGGTCTGACCGAGGCGATGGTCGCGACCTTCACCTACTTCGGCACGCCGGTCGACGCCTCGGAGTACATCGTGGTGGGCGGCGGCACCTACATGTCGTTCGTGCAGACGGGCGATGAGATCGGGGTGGGCATCCGGTCGCTGACGTTCATCGTCCCGACCGAGGGCGAGCCGAACGTGGACGTACCGCTGCCGAACCCGTGCGGGACGCTGGACTACACCGTGGAATTGGAGGAGATGACCCCGGTGCCGGTCCCGGCGGAGGAGCCGTGGATCGTGGACTGGTCGGCGCTGACGGTGGACGGGCAGGGGGACATCCTGGAGGCGGGGAACATCCAGCAATTGATGGTCGCCCACTACGCCGACGAGACCCTGACCACCCTGGAGGCGCAGTTCCTCGACATCGAGCTGATCGCGGACGCGATGTGGACGATGCCGGTGGACAACGTCACGCAGGCCGATCTGTCGGCGCTCACCGGGGCGACGGCGTTCCCGGGCTTCGACGACAGCGGGCTGTGGATCATCAGCCTCCAGTGTACCTCCTGCCCGAACCCGGCCCCGCTTTTCCTCGGCGCGGCGCAGGTCGAATAGAGCGAGGGCGGGGATGAAGCACACCGTACGCCTCCGCATCGTCACCGCTGACGCGCGACAGCTCCGCCGGATCGCCCACCGCAACCGGCTCGATCTCTGCTTCGGGTCTGTCCGGCGGCTCCCTGACGGGGGCGGCTTCGGGTTGGACGCCTGGCTGGAGACGGCGGCGGCGGCGGCGCTGAAGGCGGCGCTGGAAGCAGGCGCAGACAGCGCGGCGGACGCGGGTATCCCGGCGCCGGTCTGCACGCTGTTCCCGGCGGAGGCAGCCGAGGCGGAGGCGGTCGCGGCGGGGGATCGCTTCGGCGGCGGGGAGCTGCCGGAAGGGGCGGGACAGGCGGGGCGGGACAGGCGGGCGGCGCGGGGGCAGGCGGGGCGGGACAGGCGGGCGGCGCCGGGAGTCGCGGCTGCGGCGCCGGCGACCGGCTACCTGAACACGGCTGAGGTGGAGTCGGCGGTGGCGGCGCTGGCGGCGGCGTGGCCGGGGCGGTGCGAGCGGATCGTGCTCCCCTTGCGGAGCCACGAGGGCCGGGAGATCAGCGCGCTGCGGATCGGGACGCTGCCGCCGGATCAGGGGGATGTGCTGCTGCTGACGGGCTCGGCGCATGCGCGGGAGTGGGGCGGCGCGGACACCTGTGTGGCGTTCGCGGCGGATCTGCTGCGGGCGCACGGAGGCAGGACGGGGCTGACCTGGGGCGGACGGTCGTTCAAGGCGGCGGAGATCCGGCGGATCGTGGACGGGATGCACATCGTCCTCGTGCCGGACGTCAACCCGGACGGGCGGACGTGGAGCCAGCAGCGGGAGCGGATGTGGCGCCGGAACCGCCGGCCGCCGGGGGCAGGCCACGCGCACCCCTCCTGCGCGGGGGTGGATCTGAACCGGAACTATGATTTTCTGTGGGACTACCGGAAGCATTTTCATGCCGACGCAGAGGTCGGCACCTCGGACAACCCCTGCGACCCGCAGCAGACCTGGCGCGGCCCCGCACCGCTCTCGGAGCCGGAGACGCAGAACATCGACTGGCTGATGCGCCGGTACCCGGGGCTGCGCTGGTATGTGGACATCCACTCCTACGGGGAGCTGATCCTGTACCCCTGGGGCGACGACGACAGCCAGAGCGCCGATCCCGCGATGGGCTTCCACAATCCCGCCTGGGACGGCAGGCGCGGCATCGCCGGGGACACGCTCTACCGGGAGTACCTCGACGCCGCCGACGGCACGATCCACCGCGCGCTCGCCGCGACGATGGCGGAGGCGATCCAGAAGGTGCGCGGGAAGCGGTACACTGCCCAGCCCGGCTACAACCTCTACCCGACCTCCGGCACCGCCGACGACTACGCCTGGAGCCTGCACCGGCGGGAGGCCGGGATGCCGAAGATCCACGCATTCACCGTCGAATTCGGCACCGAATTCCAGCCCCCCTGGCAGGAGATGAAGCAGATCACCGGCGACCTGTCGGCCGGGCTGCTCGCCTTCGCGCTGCAGGCGCAGGTCCTCTCCGGCCGCGCCCGCCTGTCGGTGAAGACGCCGCTGCGCAGCCCCGCTGTCGGCGCCACGGCGAAGCTGGAGGTCACCGTGGAGAGCCTGCGGGACATCGACCTGATCCCGGAGGCGCCGGAGGGCTACGCCGCCCCGCCCCGCCGCATCCGGGGCGCGCCGGGGCGGCGGACAGCGCGGCTGTCCGTGAAGAACCTGAGCGGAGCAGGGGGCAGCCTCACGCTCCGCTGCCCGCAGACCGGCGACAGATGGGATATCCCGCTCACGCTGCCAGAGGAGAGCCGCTGATGGGACTGCGCGACCGCCTGAAGAACCGGATCGGACGACTGTTCGGCGCGGAGCCGGTGAAAGCAGAGGCTGCGAAGCCGGAGCCCGTAAAGCCGGAGCCCGTGAAAGCGGAGGCTGCGAAGCCGGAGCCCGTGAAGCCGGAGCCCGTGAAGCCGGAGCCTGTGAAGCCGGAGCCCGTGAAGGCGGAGCCCGTGAAGCAGGAACCCGTGAAGGCGGAGGCCACGAAACAGGAGCCCGCGAAGCCGGAGCCCGTGGAGGCGACGGCGGACAGAACCCCTGCCCTGCGCTCTGTACCGGAGGCGGAGGCGCCGGGGACGGGCGCGATCCGCAGCGGGGTCGACGCGCCTGCGCGGACCTCGCACCTGCGGCCCATCTTCCGCACGACGGAGCAGGCGTTCCGGGTGAGCGTGCGGAACCCGGAGACGGATCAGACGGTGACGTTCCCCTGCGAGCCGGGGGAGTACGTGCTGGAGGCGGCGGATCGGGCGGGGCATGAGCTCCCCTCCTCCTGCCGGAACGGGGGCTGCCTCACCTGCACCGGCCTGCTGCTGGAGGGATCGGCGGAGATCATGGAGGATCAGTACGTGCTGGAGCCCGACCACCTCGCCCGGAACTTCCGCCTGCTGTGCATAACGGCGGTCACCTCAGACGCGCGCTTCGTGAGCCACCAGCAGGAGGAGATCTGAGGTCCGGGATCTGAGGTTCGGGATCTGAGGTTCAGCGCCCCGCCTTCATCTGCCGGACGCGCTCGAACAGCAGGACGCCCGCGCTGACGCTGACGTTGAGCGAGGACAGCCCGCCTGCCAGCGGGATGCCGACGAGCTGATCGCAGCGCTTGCGGATCGGCGGGGTGAGCCCCTTGTCCTCCCCGCCCAGCACGAGGGCGAGCGGGCCGCGCATGTCCACCTCCCAGGGCGGCACGCCGTCGACGTCGGCGCCCAGCACCGGGATGCCGTGGCGGCGGATCTCGGCGAGGGCGGAGGAGATCCCCTCCCGGATCAGGGGGACGGCCTCGGCCCCGCCCATGCTGACGCGCAGCACGACCGGCGAGAGGCCCGCGCCGCGCTGCACCGGGGCGATCACCGCGTCGACGCCCGCGCCGAGGGCGGAGCGGAGGATGGCGCCGAGGTTGTGCTCATACTGCACCTCATCGACCAGCACGAGGAACGGCGCCGGGTTCGTGTCGAGCAGCGCCCGCAGCGAGGTCTCCGGCAGCGGCTCGGCCTCGGCGATCACCCCGTTGTGGACGCCGGTCTGCGACATGCGATCCAGGGTGGAACGCGGGACGCGGATCACCCGATCTCCGGCCAGCGCCAGGATCTCGGCGATCTTCTCGTCCGGCCTCGCGTTCTCGTCCAGCCAGATCCGGCCCACCGGGCGGCGGCGGCGCTGCAGCGCCTCGACGACGACGTTGCGCCCCTCCAGCGCGTCGCCGACCGGCTTCGGAATGACCTGCTGATCCGGGCGGTTCTCCGGGCGGTTCTCCGGGCGGCTGTCCGGGCGGCTGTCCGGGCGGTTCTCCGGGCGGCTGTCCGGGCGGCCACCGGGACGGCTGCCGGGGCGCGTGTCCGGGCGGCTGTCCGGGCGGGCATCGGGGCGACCGCCGGGGCGGCTGCCGGGGCGGGAGGGCTTGGAAGGCATCGGCCCGGCTAACGCATCTGCGGGCGGCGGGATAGAGCGTGGCCACCACAGACACACCTTGGCGGAGGCAGCGTGGCGGAGCCGGAGGGGCTGGAGAGCGCGGAGGGGCCGGGCGGGCCGGGGGACGCACCTGAGGACGCGGGCGGGCCGCAGGCCGGGCCTGAGAGCGCGGGCGGGCGGCGCGCCGGGTTTGAGCAGCGGCTCCGCGTGTTGCGGCAGGATCTCCGCAACGACTCGCTGCCGGGGCTGCTGCTGTGCTGGGCGTCGCTGGCGGGGCTGCTGCTGGCGGCAGGCGCGCTGCCGCTGGCGGCGTGGGCGCTGCTCTGGGTGCCGATCGGGCTGCTGCAGTACCGGATCGTGCTGTCCGGCCATGAGGCGGTCCACCGGACGCTCTGCAGGCCGCTCTGGCTCAACGAATTGCTCGGCGTCGCCGGACAGTCGCTCGTCGGGGTGAACTTCGCCTCCTACCGCGTGCAGCACCTCGACCACCACCGCGCCGGCGACATCCAGAGCGACCCCGACGGCCACATCTACGGGCGCATCATCCGGGCGCCGAAGGGGGTGCAGCGCTGGCTCACCTGGACGCTGGGGACAGCAGTGGAGGTGCTGATCAAGATCCGGCAGAAGGGCGTGGCCTCCATCGGCGGGCGCCCGGACGTCACCCCCGAGAGCGTGCAGGCCAGCCGCCGCCACTCGGTCTATGTGGTGCTGACCCAGCTCAGCCTGATCGGGCTGACATGGGCGATCACCGGATGGTTTTTCGCGTATGCGCTGCTCTGGATCGGCCCGCTGTTCACCGTCGCGGTGTTCCTGAACCGCTCGCGCATCCTGGTCGAACACGGCCTCCCGCTGCTGGCCGGGGTGCCGCCCTGCCGCCGGGGCATCCCGACGGTGGACGTGGTGGTGCCGTGGTGGGAGGCCGCGATCTTCTCGCCGTTCTCCTTCAACTACCACTGCTGCCACCACCTCTACATGACCGTACCCCACCACAACCTGCCGCAATTGCGCGACCTGCTGCGCGAGTTCAGCGTCCCCGACTACTATGAGGAGGACAGCTCCTACCTGCGCTGCATCACAAAGGCCATGCGGGCATAGAAGGCTATGCGGGCACAGGAGGTTAGAGCCTCTCCATGATCATCGAATCCCGCATCAACCCGACCACGCTCCTCCTCATTGACTGCGAGTCCTCCGGCGCCATCGAAAAGGGCGAGGGCGACGGCGAGGCCAACCCCGACCGCGCCATCCACAACCTCCGCACCACCCTGAGCATCGTCGCCGCCGAGCTGTCCAACGGACTCAACCTCCCGTCCGACAAGTCCGTCGAGGTCGAGTTCGCCGTCAAGGTCGCCCAGTCCGGCCTCGTCGCCATCGGCCAGCGCCCCGAGGAGGGTCAGTTCCGGGTCCGCATCCGCATCTCCGGCTGAGCAGGCTGCGGGCGGGCCGCTCAGACTGCGCTGAGATCCTGCTCCAACAGCACCTTGCCAAATGCCTGTCTGGATTCAAGAAAGCTGTGTGCGTCAGCGATCCGCGACATCGGGAAAACGCGATCCACGACCGGCCGGATCGTCCCGGCCTGCACCTCGCGCCAGGCGGCGAGCATGTCCCCGCTGCCCCCCATCGTGCTGCCGAGCAGCGAGATCTGCTTGAAGAACAGCGCCCGCAGGTTCAGCCCCACCTCCGGCCCCGCCGTCGCCCCGCAGCACACCAGCCGCCCGCCCCAGGCGAGCGCCCGCAGCGAGGCATCCCAGGTGTCGCGCCCGACCGTCTCGACGACGACATCACAGCTCCTTGGAAGATCACTGTAATCATGGGGGGTTGCGCCCATCTCTTTCAGGCGCTCTCTCACCTCTGCCCGCCCCGATGTCGCGTGGACCTCGCAGCCCATCAGCCGCGCGATCTGGATCGCCATCACCCCGACCCCGCTCCCGCCCGCCTGGATCAGCACCCGCTCCCCCCGCCGGAGCTCCGCCCGCACCACCAGCATGTGCCACGCCGTCAGCAGCGTCAGCGGCAGCGCCGCGCCCTCCGCCAGCGACAGGTGATCCGGGATCGGCAGCAATTGCCAGCGCGGCACCGCGATCTCCGTGACGCAGCCCCCGTCCTCCGACTCCCCCCGGATGCGGAACCGCGCGCAGCGGTTCTGCCGCCCCTCCAGGCAGCGCGGGCAGGCGCCGCAGCCCCGGGACGGGTGCAGCGCGTACCGCCCCGGCGAGCCCGCCACCGTCCCCGACACGTCGCTCCCCGGCACGCGCGGCAGCCCGAAGTCATGCCCCGGCACCCCCCGCCGCACCCACAGATCCAGGTGGTTGAGCGCCACATGGCTCACCCGGAACCGCACCTCCCCCGGCTGGAGCACAAGCGGCAGCAGCGCCACCGTCTTGAGCTGATCGGTGCCGCCGTGCCGATCGATGCGGATGGCAGATCGCGGATTCTGGATATCCGATACCGGAAAATCTGTTTCTTTTTCAATCATCTGATATGCTCTCCCTCATTCTGATTCCCGGTTGAATATCTCCGCGCTGAAGATCTCCGCTGAAGATCTCCGCGACCATGCACCGCGCCGACCCGCCTCCGACCTCCTCGATCACCGGGATGTCCACGACGCAGCGCCGCCCCAGCCGCGCGAGCTGCGCGCGGGTGAACGCCGCCTCCGCCCGCCGCGACATCAGGCAGACGATCCGGTCCTGATCCTCCCGGTTCTGATCCTGCTGCCCCCGCCGCCCACCTGCGCGCAGCCAGATCACGTTCCCCGCGAACCCCCGCACCTGCTCCTCCTCCAGCCGGATCAGATCGACCCGGCCAGAGTCTGAGAGGAGATGCGCGACGGATCCGTGTGTTGAACCGGGTTCAAATCCCCCACCGGGCTGATTTGAACCGTGTTCAGATCCACCCGCGCTACGGACAGACGCCCGATCCTCGCGATCTGAACCGGATTCAACTTCGTCCGCGACACAATATGAACCGGATTCAACTTCCCCGCTCCTCCTGTCTCCGATCAGCCCCTCCGCCGCCAGCACCGCCACCCCCGGCCCGACCGACATCAGGACGTTGGTGTGGTAGACGGGCCTGCCGTCGAGGGCGGCGGAGAAGAAGACAGGGGTGAAGCCGAGGGCGGCGCAGGCGGCGCGGACGCCGGGCAGCGTGGTGCGGGGGCTGATGGCGGCGAAGGCGCGGCGGGAGCGGTGGTCGAGGACGAGGCTGCCGGTGCCTTCGACGAAGTGACCGGACGCCTCCAGCGCGCTCAGATCGGTGACGCTGCGCGTCCGGTGGAGATCGCGGACGAGGTCGAGGATGTCCCGGCGGCGCTCGGCGCGGCGGGACGGGACGGCCATCGGGTAGAGGATCGCCCTCCCCTCCGGGTGGAGGCCGAGCCAGTTGTTGGGGAACACCGAATCGGGGCAGGCGGGGCGCACATGACCGGGGCGGGCGGGATCGGGGCCGGGCGGGAGGTCGTCGATGACGCGGACGGTGACCCCGGCGGACTCCAGGGCGGCGGCGGCGCCCTCCACCTCGCGGCGGGCGGCGCGGGCGAGCTGCGCCTGTGCCTGCGGCGGGCCGGGATCGCGCTGGAAGGTGTTGGTGGCGGCGGCGTCGGGGGCGAAGCCGAAGGCGGCGGGCCGGATCATCAGGACGGCGGGTGCATGGCCGGGATCAGCCGGTGTCTTCATCGGGCGGGGGGCCGTCAGGCGGGGGGCCATCCGGGGGGCCGGAGGGATCGAAGGGAGGTTCAAAGGGGATCGGACCGGGGACGGGGCGGGCCTCTGCGGCGATCTGGCGGCGGCGGAAGCGGAACTGCCTGCGGGCGCCCTCGCGCTGGACCTCGACGCTGACCCAGGTCCCCTCCTCGCCGGTGGCGCGGTTGCGGAACTGATCGGCGCTCAGGCCGACGATGGAGGTCCCGTCGATGGCGGTGATGAGGTCGCCGGCCTGCATCCCGGACTCTTCGGCGGGGGTTCCTGGCTGAACCTCCTGGACGCGGACGCCGCCGTCCTCGACGAACAGGGCGATGCCGAGCCCGGCGACGGGGCGATCATCGAGGGAGATCTCGACCTCGACGTCCTGATCGAAGGGGGTGACGTGGACGGGGTCGCTCTCGCGGACGAGGGCGCCGGTGCGGATGGTGGCGGTGAGGTCGCAGCCGCGCGCGGGCAATTCGACGGTGAAGGCGCCCCTGCTGTCCGTGACGGCGTGGAGCCGGGTGGAGCCCTCGCAGGTCGCCCGGACATCCACCTCCCCCACCGGGCGGCCCCTGGTGCTGAGAACGCGCCCCCGCACCGGGCGGAACCCGGCGTACAGGACGCAGGTGAGCGCGTCCCCGGCCTCGACCTCGACCCGGCCGAGCGGCACCGGCGCGTCGTCAGACTCCAGGTAGACGGCCCACTCTCCCGGCGGCACCGCCAGCGAGAGCCCGTTGGAGCGCCGGATGTCCGTGCCGGATACGGCCATCAGCGCCCCTGCCACATCGCCCGTACATCTGAGGCTGCCGAACGCGGGGGGGAGCCGATCTGCAGCGGGGACGTGGTCGCTGGTGTGGCCGTCGACGGCGCGATCCGGCCCCGGGCGCGCGGGAGGCGCAGGATCGGGGCGCGAGAGGTAGCGATCCCCGCCCCGGAGGAGCAGGGACAGCAGGATCACCGCCAGTCCGGCGGCAAGGAGCAGGAGATAGTGCCGTCGCTGCATGATGGAGCAGTATACCGCATGCAGGGGCTCTGCAGCGGCTCTGCGGCGGCTCTATAACGGCTCTATAGCGGCTCTACATCATGAAACTCCAGGCCGGGGTTCTCCCGCTGGGCGTACTGGAGCGGCCACACGCCCTCTGAGAGCGCGACCGGGCGCCCGTGGCGATCCTCCAGCACGTTGTAGTCCCGGCGCGCCTTCATCCACGCCAGCCCCTTCGGATCCCCGCCGATCCAGCGCGCGATCCGGAACGGGGCGCTCTCCAGGACGGCGTGGACACCGTACTCGATCTCCAGCCGCTGCAGGAGCAGATCGAACTGGAGCATCCCGACCGCGCCGAGGTAGGGGTCCTGCTCGCCCAGCTCAGGGCGGAAGAAGAGCTGGATCGCGCCCTCCTGGGAGAGCTGCTGGAGCCCCAGCGTGAGGTGCTTGCGGCGCAGCGGATCCTTCAGGCGCAGCCGGGCGAAGTACTCAGGGGCGAAGCGCGGGATGCCCTGGTAGTTGACGGCGTCCTTGACGTAGAGGGTGTCACCGATGCGGAGCGCGCCGGGATCGAACAGGCCCACGATGTCTCCGGGCCACGCCTCCTCGACGATCTGGCGCTCCTGGCCGAGGAAGGAGTGCGGCTTGGCGAGCCGGATGACCTCGCCGGTGCGGTGGACGGTGACGTCCATCCCGCGCTCGAACCGCCCCGACTGCACGCGCAGGAAGGCGACGCGATCCCGGTGCTTCGGGTTCATGTTCGCCTGGATCTTGAAGACGAAGCCGGAGAACCGCTCGTCGTCCGGGGTGCGCTGCGCCCCCACCGCCGGGCGCATCCGGGGGCCGGGCGCGATGTCGACCATCGCCTCCATGAAGGGCTCGATGCCGAAGTTGTTCATCGCCGAGCCGAAGAACACCGGGGTCTGCTCCCCCGCGAGGAACTTCTCATGGTCGAATTCCTCCCCGGCCCCGTCCAGCAGCTCCACGTCCTCACAGAGCTGCTTCCATACCGATTCGGAGAGCGTCGACTCCGCCTCCTCCACTGACATGCGCTGGATCGGCACCAGATCGAACCCGCCGATCTGGCTCTGGAAGATCAGCACCTCCTTGCTCTTCCGCTCGACGACGCCCCGGAACTCGCGCCCGCTCCCGACCGGCCAGTTGATCGCCACGCAGGAGATCCCCAGCGCGGCGCCGATGTCGTCGAGGAGCTGGAGCGGGTCGATGCCGTCCCGGTCGCACTTGTTGATCAGCGTCAGCACCGGGATCTTCCGCATCCGGCATACCTCGAACAGCTTGCGGGTGCGCTCCTCCACCCCCTTCGCGTTGTCGATGAGCATCACCGCGCAGTCCACCGCCGACAGGACCCGGTAGGTGTCCTCGGAGAAGTCCGCGTGGCCCGGCGTGTCGAGCAGGTTGAGGCGGCGGCCCCGGTAGTCGAACTGGAGCACCGAGGAGGTGACGGAGATCCCGCGCTCCTGCTCCATCTTCATCCAGTCTGACACCGTATGCCGGGAGGTCTTGCGGGACTTGATCGCCCCCGCCATGTGGATCGCACCGCCGTAGAGCAGCAGCTTCTCAGTGAGCGTGGTCTTGCCCGCATCCGGGTGCGAGATGATGGCAAAGGTACGACGGCGCGCCGCCTCCTGGGTGAGCTGCTCCGACATGGAACCTCCGGGGGGGCGGGCGGTTAACATGCCCGACCCTCTGGAGCATGGATGTCCCGACCGCCGCCCCCGCTGCCCCCGCCCTCCCTGCCGCTGCACCTCGGCCCCGGTGACGCGGCCCCGGAGGAGCGGGGCCCGCGTATGGACGACGCGATGCGCCGGTTCACTATCCGTCAGATAACGGCTCCCGGTGCCGAGTTTGACGCAGCATATGATGTATTACATGAAGAGTTCGGCGCGCGCGGCGAGATAGAGGAGAGGTCGCTCCTCGTGCATGAGATGCTTCATGCTCCAGATGAATCCAATGGTGCTATCTCCTATGAATTATTAACTTTCTACGATGGTAACATCCTTGCAGGCGTGCGCGATGTCTTCACCTGCGTCCTGCCGGATCGCTCGGGCGTGCTGGTGCTGCTGTCGCACTCGCTGATCCTGCCGCCCTGGCGGCGGAGCGGGCTGGGCGGGCTGATCCGGGCGGCCCCGGTGCGGATCGGGCGGCAGCGGGGGGCGGCGGCCGGGATCGCGGGCGGCGGGCGGGTGGTGCTGATGGCGGAGATGGATCCGATCCATCCCGAAGTGGAGGCGACGGTGGTGCGCTACCTCGCCTACTGTCGGAGCGGGTTTTTTGTTGTACCTTCAGAGGAGATCCTGTATTTTCAGCCTGATTTCTCCGACTGGAAGCAGGCGGGACGGGCGCGGCGCGGGCTGCCGATGACGATGGTGCTGCGCGTGGCGGACGATCCGGCGGGCGGCGGGCCGGGGCCGGATACCCTGCCGGGGCCGGATACCCTCCCCGCAGCGCTGATGCGCCAGATATATACAGCCGTCAACGCCATCCACGATCGGCACTACCC
>JBEIQZ010000076.1:0-15421 GCA_040376255.1 Alphaproteobacteria bacterium | reverse complement strand
TGCAAATACGTTTCGGTTACATTCTTTACATGCTGAGAAATATGTTCCTTTTGATCTTTTTGTAAATTTTAAATTTTCAAGAATCCTGTTGCATAAATAGCAAGTTCGATGCGTTGGTGTGTGTAATAATTTTCTTTTTTCTTTTGTGATCTTTCTTGATAAAGAACATGTTATGCAAATCATTTTGTTTGTATCAAAAAAATCAGATTCAACTTTATCATATAAACATATATCGCATCTCATTCAGACTCTCCATGTCAAGCTGTTGTGGTTCAGATCCGTATCACACTCCCTGCTGGAATTCTACACCCTCCACCGTGCCTTCGAGCAGCGCAGCGTCCGCTTCGCCTCCCTCAACGAGACCTTCGACACCTCCAGCCCCGCCGGGCGGGCGATGCTGAAGCTCGTCCTCGTCTTCGCCGAATTGGAGCGGGAGCAGACCGCCGAGCGCACCCGCGTCGCCATCCGCGCCCGCGCCGCGCGCGGCCTCTGGAACGGCGGACGCCCGCCGCTGGGCTACACCCTGGAGGCGGGCGGGCGCCTGCGCCCCCACCCTGAAGAGGCCGCCCTCGTCCAGACCATGTTCAGGCAGTACATCGAGCTGCGCTCCTCGGTGAAGCTGGCCGCGCGGCTCAGCGCCGATGGCTACCGCCAGAAGGCCCGGGGCGCCCTCGCCGCCCAGCCCGCCTTCACCGTAAACGCTGTCCAGTACATCCTCCAGAGCCGCGTCTACCTCGGCGAGATCCACCACCTGGGCGATCGCTTCGACGGCCAGCACCCCCCGCTGATCACCCTGGAGGAATTCACCCGCGTCCAGGAGATCCTCAGCGCCAACGCTAAGAACCGGCGCGGCCCGCCGCTGCGGACGCAGTACGACTACCTGCTGACCGGGCTGCTGCGGTGCGCCTGCGGCCACGCGCTGACCACCTCCGCCGGGAACGGCAAGGGCGGGCGCTACCACTACTACCGCTGCGTCGCGATCCAGAAGCGGGTCGGCCACCCCTGCCCGGTGCGCCAGATCCGCGCCGACGCGGCGGACACGGCGGTGATGGGCGCGGTGCGGCGCGCCGCTCGCGATCCGGCGCTGCTGGCGGAGGCGGTCGAGGAGGCCAACCGGCTCGTCGCCGCGCAGGTCGGCCCGCTCCATGCCCGCGTCGAGGCGCTGCGCCGCGAGGTCGCGGCTGCGGATCGGACAGCGGAGGAGACGCTGTCCCGCATCCTCGCCGCCGGAGTGGGCGCGAACGCGACAGCGCGGCGGCTGCTGCAGGGGTGCGAGGAGCGCCAGGAGCAGCTGCGGGCGGCGCTGGCGGCGGCCGAAGGAGAATTGGCGGCGCGGGAGGTGGAGCGGCTCGATCTGGAGGTGATGGTGGGGGCGATCCGGTCGTTCGACGACGCCTTCGAGCGCCTGACGGTGGCTGAGCGGAGGGAGGTCCTCCACCTGATGATCCGGCAGATCGTGGTGTACCCTGATCGCCTCCAGGTCGAGCTCTATGAGGGTGAGTCCGCCGTCTGCTTCCTCCAGGCGATCCAGCGCCGGGCGGGCGCGCCGGGTGTTCCCGCTCAGCCCTGCGCTGTTCCCGCTCCTGTTCCCGCTCCTGTTCCCGATCCTGTTCCCGCTCGCGTGCAGAGCCAGCGAACCCCCGGCGTTGACCAGGGGTTCGTGACCGATAAGGTAGAGTACCCCCGACGCGACTTGAACGCGTGACCCCAAGTTTAGGAAACTTGTGCTCTATCCATCTGAGCTACGGGAGTGCAGGAGCAGGGTCGGCCGCTGCTCCGATGGACAGCGTCGCCGTACTGGAACCGGCTACGTCTGTACACCCCAAAGTTAGCCCGTTTCCGTCACGGCGCAAGGTGACCTCCACCGTATGATCGGCAGGCGCCGCCTCCAGCTCCGGGCCGGTCCAGCCGTCCGCCAGCAGCGCCCCGCGCACCTGCGCGCACAGCGCCGCCGGGGATCCTCCGGCTTCGAGGATCAGGTTCGGCGCGGGCGCCTCAGCGCAGTGGACGATCCGGAGGCCTGCCGGGAGGCTGAGCCGGGCGAAGGGACCGCATGGGCGCTCCGGCGGCGGCGGGATCGGCGGCGCCGCCGGAGCGGAGGGGTCGGTGCAGCCGGGCAGGAGCAGGAGCAGGAGCAGCATCCGGGCCGGTATATCCTGCGGCCCTCTCCGCCGGACAGGGTGCCGGGGTGTTAGGCGTACCGCCATGCTGCTGCTCCTCGCCTGCACCGCCCAGAAGCCCGTGACTGCCGAGTCTGCCGCCCCGCTGATCGTCCCCTGGAGCAGCGACCGCGCCCCGCTCGACGAGCTGAGCCCGCAGGGGCGCCGCTGGCAGCGCGGGATCATCCACCTCCACTCTCATTTCTCTCATGACGCCTGCGACGGCGATCCGATGCCCGACGGCGTGCCGGACGAGGCATGCCTGCAGGATCTCCGCGCCGGGCTGTGCCGGAGCGCCATCGACTTCGCCTTCATCACCGATCACCCTGCCCACTCGGCTGAGCAGGAGTACCCGGCGCTGCTGCTCACGCGGGAGGGCGATGAGGTCATCGAAGGGATCGCCAACTCGATGCGCTGCGACACCGGGGCCGATCCGGCGCACCGGGTGCTGCTGATGCCGGGGGTGGAGGACGAATTGATGCCGGTGGGGCTGGATCGGCATGTGCCGGGGACGCCGGAGGAGCGGGACGCGCTCTATAATTCATCGGACGCCGCGACGATCGCCGCCGAACGGGAGGCGGGGGCGCTCGTCTTCCAGGCCCACACCGAGGGGCAGGAGCTGAGCACGCTGCAGCAGCGCCAGGGCTGGGGGCTCACGGGCGTGGAGATCTTCAACCTCCACGCGATGTTCGATCCGAACAAGCGCCGGGACGACCTGGGGCTGGACCCGTTCGGCTACATCGAGGGCTTCGCGCCGTTCTTCTCGGGGACAGACGGCTCGGAGTCCGATCTGGCCTTCCTCGCCGTCTACGAGGAGCAGACGATCTCGCTGGAGCGGTGGGACGCGCTCCAGGTCGCCGCCCCCACCGTCGGCATCGCCGGGACCGACGCGCACCAGAACGTTCTCCCGACGCTGATGCCGGACGGAGAGCGCGGCGACTCCTACCGGCGCATGATCAGCTGGTTCAGCAACGTGCTGCTCACCGACGGCTCCGGCCCGGCGGATCTGCAGGCGGCGCTCGCCGCAGGGCGCAGCTTCGTGGCCTTCGAGGTGCTGGGGGCGCCGACCGGGTTCTCCGTCAGCTACACCGCCCCCGGCGGCGACCCGCAGGAGATGTCCGGCAGCGGCGCGGCAGGCGGGACGCTCACCGTCGGCTGCGCGGCGCTCTCCCCTGACACCCCGCAGGACGGCAACGCCCCGGAGATCACCACGCTCGTCTTCAAGGACGGCGCGCCGTTCGCCGAGGGCTGCGGCGACTACGTGCTGGACAGCCCCGGCGTCTACCGGGTCCGCGTGGACATCGTGCCGCACCACCTCAGCGCAGTCCTCGGCAGCGCGCAGCAGCTCGTCCACAGCTACCCGTGGCTCTACAGCAACGCCTTCCGGATCGGGATGTAGGACGGCCTGCAAGCGCCTCCCGCCCCCCTGAAACAGACCACTCTCCATCCCACCCGCGCGTTGCCTAAGCGCCGCGCCCAGAAACATCTCTAATCGGGGGTTGAACGGGGAGCGGGGCTCCGCCCCGCTCCCTGTTCTGCCCCCGATTAGAGCATCTCGCCCACGAGGCGGAGCGCGTGGACGCGCTGCCCGTCCTGCTCGATGCGGCTGGCGCGCAGCATAGCATCGGCGAGGTTCTGGGCGATGATCGCGCGCTGCTGGACGCCACCGGCGCCATCAAACTCGACCATGTACAGGAACTTGCCGCTGACCGAGGCATGCGCGGCAGACTCGAGCGCCTGGATCGGATCGACGGGGGCCGCGCCCTCTGCGGTGTGGCTTCCCTCGTCGCGGGCGGCGGGGATGCCGTTCTTGCGGCGGTAGATGCTGACGTTGGCGGCGGTGCAGCCGGCGAGGCGGGCGACCTCGGCGTCGGACAGCTTGCCGAGCAGGTGGCGGTACCGATCCAGCACTGAGCCACGGCGGCGGTCGCCGAGCGGGGGGATGGAGCGGTAGCGGCGCTCTGCGCGAGCCTGCCGGGTGGTGGGGGCGCCTTCGTCGCTCGACGGCTCACCGGCTTCCGCCGACTCACCGGCGTCGGCCGCCTCGGCGACCTCGCCCTCTGCGGCATCGGCCACGGGGGCCTCGGCGACAGCCTCAGCGCCCTCTGCGCCATCCACAGTCAGCAGGATGTTGTGCCGACGGCGATACATATAGACGTTTGCAACCGTACAGCCCGCGAGCGTCGCGATCTCTTCATCTGACTTCAGGCCGATTTCAGAACGGAAAGCATCCAGTTTAGACGGGCGGCCGCGCTTGCGAAGAACTTCAGTTGATTCCATGCTCAGTTCCCTCCTCTCAGGAACAGCAATGTGCTTATGATGTCCCCCGCAATACGTCAATAGCTCATATTTCGAACCATCGCACCACGAGCCTTTGAGAAAGCCAAATAACACAAGCTGCAAAGCGCCGAATGGCAAGGAAGGGGATTCATTCTACTGCCGCCCTTCCTTCTTACCGCATCATTACATCAGTGAGATTTGGCATCAGATCCGACAAATCGGCACATGACGCTCACTCTCTCTATCCGACTTTACGCTACGCGCCAAGCTCTTTGAGCTTGCGCTGGATCGCCTTACGCTCCTCCTGCAGCTTCCCGGTATCGGCGGCGGCGAGCGCCTCCTTCAGGTGCTTCTCCGCCGAGGCGCGGTCATTGCGGGCCATATCCAGGCTCGCGAGGTTCTCACAGCACTGGAGCACCCGGCGCCACTCCTTCGTCGCGCGCGCGTGGTTGAGCGCCGAGGCGAACGCCTTGCCCGCGCTGGCGCGCTCGCCGATCTGCGCGTTGGCGGCGCCGACATGGTAGAGCAGCTCGCGCAGGAAGGCAGGGTTGCCCGTCCCCGCCCGCTCCTGGGCCTTCGCGAACAGCGACAGCGCCTCAGTGGGGCGGCCGAGCTGGAGGTTGAAGAAGCCGACCTGGAAGATGTCGCCGGGGAGCGCGGGCTCGAACTTCAGCTCCTGGGTGAGCTGGAGCGCGCGGCTGGAGCTCTGGAGGGCGGCGTCGAACTGCTTGAGCGCGCCCTGCGCCTGCGCGAGCAGCACCATCGCCGCGCGCTCGCGAGGCGGGTTCTGGAGCTGCTGCGCGATCTGGGCGACGCGGATCAGGATGTCGGCGGCCTTCATGAAGTCGCGCTGCTGGAACAGCGCCTCGCCGTACTTGAAGCCCGACTCCAGCGCCAGCGGCGCGAGGCCGACCTGACCGGCCATCTCGTTGGCCTTACGGAAGTGTTCGCCTGCTTCCTGGATCTTCTGGCCGCGCTGCGCGATCAGCCCCTTGATGAACTCCACGTTCGCCTGCACCGGCGGGACGTTGGCCGCCTCCAGCGCCTGGCGGAGGTGATCGAGCGAGGCGTTGATGCTGCCGTCCTGGAACTCGATCAGCGCGAGGTGGTTGTGGATCTCGGCGACCTTCATCTTCTCACCGGCGTTCGCGTCGGCGCGGGCGGCGAAGATCTTCAGCGCGTCCTTCGCGCGATCGCGGCCACGGTACAGATCCTGGCGACGGAAGTCCAGCTTGCTGCCTGCGAAGCGCGTCCAGCCCTCCAGGTTCGCGTCCTTCCGATCCTGGGCGAACTTCAGCACCTCCTGGAACAGGTTCTCCGCCTGCTCCACGTCCCCCGACTGCACCATCCGGTCGAGCAGGTTGGTGTAGATCACGCGCCGCATCGCGTCCGGCCACGCCACCTCCGGGAAGCTGCGGAGCAGATCCTGCACCATCGCCCACACGTCCGGGCGATCCGCCGCCATCGCCGCCCCGCGCAGCGCCGCCGCCCGCTCCATCGCGCCCGCGTCGGCGTAGATCCGCAGCGTCTTCACCAGAAAATCATAGCCGCGCGGCACGAGGAACCGCTCCATGAACAGCCCCACGCGGGCCGCCACCTGCCGCTCCTCCTGGCCCTGGTTGCGATCCAGGATGCCCTGGCGCCAGATCGCCTTGTTGAACTGGTACACCCAGCTCCCGAGCGGCTTGGAGAACTGCATCTCCTTCACCAGATCCTCAGAGGCGTCCAGCAGATCGTCCACGCTGTCCCGGTCATAGCCCGCCATGTCCGCCAAGAGCCCCGACGGGAACGACAGCCCGAGCAGCGCCGCGACGTGCTGCACCCGCCCCGCCTCGCCCGCGCCCGCGTACTTGCGCCCGCCCTCCGGCGGCTTCGCCGGCGCCTCCAGATCGTCGGCGTCCACATCGGTCGGGGCCAGCGTGCTGAGGCTCTCGCCCGAGAGGTCGTCATTGAGGCGATCCTCTTCCTTGAGCCACTCCACCAGCTCGACCACATAGGCCGGACGCCCCTGGGCGATCTCAGCGATCTTCGCCGGATCTGCCGCAGAGAGATCCTTCGACGCCAGGTAGGCTGCGACCTCCTCCCCGCCCCACGGCGCCACCGCCTGGCGCGGCAGATCCGCCGCCCGGCGCCCGAACAGATCGAGCAGCGGCGGCGACATGAACGCCTGCCCGCCCGCCTCGACCGGCTCGGTGCCGAGGATCAGCAGCAGGTGGCTCGCGCCTTGACCCTCGCTGCCCTGACCCTGCGCGCGCTGGATCAGCGCCTCCAGCCAGGAACAGATGGCGATGGAGTGGGTGTTGTGGACGTTCTGGATCTCGAAGATCGTCGGGATCTTGCGGGACAGCCCGACCAGGATCTCCGCGAGGCCGATCAGCGGGTTGTCGCGCGGGATCGTGAGCTGGAAGGTCTGCTCGCCCTCCTTGGGGCCGCCCTTCTTCAGCCCGTCGATGAACGCCTGGTACCACTGCTGCACCCGGCGGCTCTGGCTGGAGAGCTGCACGTTCAGCGCCGCCTCAGCCTTGCCCTTCAGCACCGCGTCCCGGTGCAGCGCCCCGTAGAGCCCCGCATACAGGTTCAGCATGCTCCGCAGGCCGTCCTCCTCGTCAGAGAGCGCCGCGCGCACGACGAGGATCTCCTGCCCGGCAAGCCCGCGCAGCATGTCGCCCACCACCGCCCGCTTCCCGCCGCCCATCGGCGCCTCCAGCACCACTGCCTGCGCGCCGCCCTCGCGGACAGCGTCAAAACGGGCGCGGAGCTGTGCAGAATCTGAGGGACGGCAGACATAGAGCGTGTTTGTTTCAGCCACGGTGGTGTCCAATGCAGGAGGGTTAGCAGACAGGGCTATCAGATACAGAGAGGGCGCGTTCTATGCACCCGTTCCACACCTGTCAATATCTATCCCCTGCTCTCCCGGCCCGCTCTCCCGATGTCGCCGCAACCGGTTAACGTGGCAGCCGAGGTACGAATGATCGCGCTGCTCCTGCTCACTGGCAACCTGCTGGCCTGCAAAGAAGAGTCCAAGATCCCTGAAGGCGCCGTCGGCTATGAGATCACCGTGACCGCTGTCGCAGATCAGTGCCACCCCGACGCGAACGAGGGCTACGAGGAGACATTCATTTACCACCTCGCCCTCGACGCCTCGACCGCCACCATCTACATCGACGAGCAGATCTTCGCCATCGGCCTCGCCTCAGGTTGCACCCTCAGCTACCAGACCCCGATCATCGGCGAGGAGAGCGAGAGCGACGGCGACATCAAGTGGCAGCTCTTCGGGGAGGCCTCGCTCGACGCCGGAGATGACGCCTGCGTCCCCGGCGAGAACGACTGGGAGGGCACCGAGGCCTTTGAGATCGTCCTCTCCGAGGACGACACCCTCGAACCCGGATGTGAGTACCGCACTGAGACCACCGGCAAGCTGATCGAGTGATATCAGCGCGCAGGCGGCCCCCGCGCTACCTGCCGTTGCTGTCGCCCGGCGTCGGGGCCTGATGCACCCAGTTCGATGATCCGTCCGGCACCCGCGCCGAGGCGATGTCGTCCGCCTCCGCCGCCCACTCCACGCCGTCCACCCGCACCGGCTCGCGCCCATCGACCGCGAGGAACAGGGCGAGCTGCTCGCCGTTCTTCTCCAGCGCGAAGTTCGTGTGGAGCTCGTCGTTGGTCATCTGAGCGACCTGGGTGTCGCACCAGACGATCAGGTGCTCCCCCGGCGACAGCCCCACGCCCGACGGGAACGCCCACCGCGTCTTCTCCGCCACGTCGTCGGTGAGGTACAGCCCTTCGAGCTGTACGAGCGTGTCCCCGTTGTTGTAGATCTCCACCCAGTCGTCGAACTCGCCCGCCGCGTCGGTGCCGCCGCTGGTGTTGGCGGCCAGGAACTCGTTGACCACCAGATCCGGCACCTCGACCCCGTCGGGGATCGTACCGCTGTCTGCCCCGGTCGTTGAGTCATCCTTCGTATTGACTGTCCCTTCACACGCCAGCAAAACCAGCAACATCCGTTCTCCTTGACTTCAGGGAGCAGCCTACCACAACAGACGCCGGATCGCCCGCCGTCCGTCACAGAGCGCGCGTTCTCCGGCTTCTGTATCCCAGTCCGCCCCGGAGGCGGCCCCGGCGCGGCCATGAGGTGCTACGATCCGGTATCGAGGAGCGTCTCACGATGGTAACGACCGGAACCCGCAAAACCCGCGTGTTGTTCATCAAGTACCATGAAGCCGCTGATCAGCAGCCGCTCTCTCAGAAGGCGGCTGAAAAGCTCGGGATCTTCCCCTCCCTCGCCCTCGCCCAGCTCGCCGCCTGGATCCGATCCCACGGCTTCCCGGTCAAGATCATCGATCTCCACGCCGAGAACATCCAGCCCGTCGACGCCGCCGACCGGGTCCGCGAGTACGACCCGCACATCATCGCCCTCACCTCCAAGACCCTCGGCTGGCCCGCCGTCATCGAGATCGCCCAGATGGCCCGGCAGGCCGCGCCCCGCGCCACTGTCATCGTCGGCGGCCCCCAGATCACCATCTACCCGAAGGAGTCGATGACCTGGGACTGCTTCGACGTCGGCGTGACCGGCGACGGAGAGGAGACTTTTCTTGAGCTCTGCGAGCGCATCGAGAGCGGCTCTGAGCTGGCCGGAACCCCCGGCACCGTCACCCGCACCCGCAGCGGCGACCTGGAGCAGCACGCCGCCCGCCCCGTCCCCCGCGACGTCGACCGCTACCCGATGCCGGCCTGGGATCTCCTCGACGTCAACCGCTACAACTGCCTCACGCTGCTGAAGCCCTTTGCCACGATGGTCACCACGCGCGGCTGCCCCTGGCACTGCGGCTACTGCTCCCAGGTCTACTCCGACAAGCTCCGCTTCCGCTCGCCGGAGCTTGTCGTTGACGAGATGGAGCACCTGGAAAAGACCTACGGCGTCCGCGAGATCGTCTTCTTCGATGAGACCTTCACCATCGGCAAGAAGCGCATGTACAAGCTCTCCGAGGAGATCCTGCGGCGCGGCCTGAAGGTCCGGTTCAACATCCGCGCCCGCGTCGACACCGTCGACCGTGAGGTGCTGACCTGGCTGAAGAAGGCCGGCCTCCGCTCCATCCACATGGGCGTCGAGGCGGGCAACAACCGCGTGCTGAAGATCATGAACAAGCAGATCACCCGCGAGCAGACCGAGGAGGCGTTCCGCATCGCCCGCGAGGTCGGCATCGAGACGCGCGGCTACTTCATGATCGGCTACTACGATGCCAGCCCCTCCGACGTCGAGGACACCATCCGGTTCGCCTCCTCCATCGGCCTCGACTGGGCCAGCTTCTCAGTCGCCACCGCCCTCCCGGCGACCGACCTGTACCGGATCGCCCAGGAGCGCGGCTACGTCGACGGCGACTTCTGGCGCCGGTACACGATCAACGGCGGCGGCCCGATCCCCCAGCTTGAGACGGAGACGTTCACCGCCGAGCAGCTCCGCATCTACCGGACGAAGGCCTACCTGAACTTCTACCTGCGGCCCGACCTCATCCGGCGCAAGTTCTCCAAGTCCGAGGGGCGCGAGGAGCTCATGGAGATGCTCGGCGGGGCGACGGTGCTCTCAGAGATCGTGAAGTCGACGCTGCTGAAGCGCATCCCCAGCGTGGGGATCGGGAAGTGGGGGACGGTGTAGGTGGAGGATCGCCCGCGAGAGCAGGGGGAGACAGCGATCCACGTTTGGCTGATAACCGGGATCGCGGCGCTGTCGGCGGTGCCGGTGGTGTACGCGGTGTTGCGGGCATATTCGGCGCTGATCACGGGGGAGGCCGCGCCGCTTTCGGTGGGGCCGTCGGCGCACATCGCGATGTTCTGGAGGGTGAACCTCTCTGTGTATGTGGGGGTGGCCTGCGCGCCGCTGATGTTCCGGGTGATCCGGGAGGACGCCGGGCGCGCGGTGCGGTGGGCGGAGCGGGGGGTGTACGCGGCGGGGGCGGTGATCGCGCTCCAGGGGCTGCTGCTCCCGTGATACGGAGGGCGCCCATCGGCAGTCTATTTCCCGGTTCGATATGACCGCTGAATTTCTCCTCAGGCTGCTGGAGCGCGTCCACGGGCACCTCGGCTGGCTCGCGGTGGTCGCGCTGATCCACCCGGCGCTCCTCCTGCGGAACCCGAAGCGCCGCGCCCCCCTCGCGATCCTCCTCACCGCGCTCGCCGTGACCGCCGCCGGGGCCCTCGGCGCCTGGATCTACCCGGACTACCGGGTGCTGGTGAAGCCGCTGATCTTCCAGGACGCTCCGGCGGTCGGCTGGTGGTTCGAGCGGAAGGAGCACCTCGCGGTCGGGGCGATCAGCCTCACCTGGATCGGCGCCCTCGCGCACCTGGGCCAGCCGCGCTGCCCGCCGGAGCAGCGCCCTGCCCTCGCGCGGATCGCGCACCGCGCCTCGCTGATCGCCCTGCTGCTGGCCGCCGCCGTCGCCGCCATCGGCACCGCCGTCGCCAGCTACCGATCGTTCTGATACTGCAGAACCCGTGGACACTCCGGATCCGGCGCGAACGCGTCCCCCCGGTGCGCCGCGACCGCGTGGCACCCTCCCCGGCACACCCGCTGCCACGCGCAGCTCCCGCAGGGCTCCGCCAGCGACCCCGCCCGCCACTGCGGCGTCACCGGCCCCGGCATGAAGCTGCACGGGTGCTCGGCCCCGTCCGATCCGACCGACCGCAGCGCCTCCCCGCCCTGGCAGCCCCGTATCAGAAACCGCTCCAGCCGCGCGAGCGGCAGCCCGTGGACTGAGAGGAACGGCACCATCGCGCAGTCCGCCCGGAACAGCACCCCCGGCCAGCGCGCGATCATCGCCGCGATCCGGGGCCACAGCCCCGCGCCCTCCTCCGCCGTCAGCCGCGCGTCGTCGTAGCCCGCCGCCGCCCGCCCCCCCGGCTTCAGCCGCAGCAATTGGCTCTCCCGCGCCCCCGCCGCCGCCGCCGCCGCCACCGTCTCCTCCATCCCCGCGAGCGCCCGCCGCGTCAGCACGAGGTTGATCCCCGTCCGCACGCCCTCCGCCCGCCGCACCGCCTCCAGCACGCGCGCCGCCCCGTCCCAGCCCCGGCTCTCGCGGAACGTTTCGCCCAGCCCGTCGAGCGAGAAGGAGAGCAGCGCCAGCCCCCGCAGCGCCGGGAGCAGCTCAGCCCGCAGCCCCACCCCGGAGGTCGTGAGGCCCAGCGACACCCCGCGCGCCGCCGCCCCCGCGATGATCTGCGGCAATTCCGGGTGCAGCAGCGGCTCCCCGCCCCCGAGCGCCACCCGCCGCACCCCCCGCGCCGCCAGCGCCTCCAGCCGCGCCAGCACATCCGCCAGCGGCACATGGCTCCCCCCCGCTGAAGGATCGACATGGCAATTCGCGCAGGGCAGCCCGCAGGCGTCGGTGATCTTCAGGTGCGCCTCCGCCGCCGCCGCCTCCGTCTCCGGCGTCCGCACCGCCACGGGGGCGTCCCCTGATGCCCCGTCCGGCCCGCCCGATCCGCCCGGCCCGTCCGGCCCGCCCGCCCGCCGCCGGTGCTCCATCACCAGCCAGAGCGCCCCGACCGCCGCCTGCGTCCACACCAGCACGTTCAGCACGCTCCCGAGCGAGGAGCAGTTCGCCGGCTGCCCGATCTGCACCCGCGCGGCGGGATCGCTGAGCGCCCGCCTCACCACCACCCCTCTGTAACGCCCGCCGCCGCGATCACCGCCCACAGCGCCGGGACCGTCAGCCACGCCGGGACGCGCCGCCCCGCCCACACCAGCGCCGGGATCACCGCCCCGACCGCCGCGAACCCCCTCCACCACACCGGCTCATAGATCCACGCCAGCCCCAGCGGCGCAAGTCCCAGCACCAGCCCCGCCGCCGCCGCCGATCCCCACGCCAGCGATCCCGGCCGCGCCGCCGCGACCGCCGCGCACAGCAGCAGCAGCCCCGCCGCGAGCGCCTGCAGCCCCCGCTCGCGCTCCTGAGCGGCCTGATCCGCGAGCAGCATCCCGACGAAGGCGTCCTCCGGCCGCGCCGCCGCGATCTCCCGCAACGCGCCGCGCTCTCCACGGCGCGCGTACTCGTTCGCCAGCCAGCGCTCCATCCCCCCGCGCGCCGGACTCTCCGGGTGCGCCTCCAGCGCCGCCCGGATCCGCGCCAGCGCCTCGTCCGACCCGAGCTGCGCGTAGCTGCGCCGCACCGCCTCCAGCTCCGCCCAGCCCGCGAACCCGTCCGCCGCCTGCGGCGCCAGCCGCTCCGCCTGCCGCCGACAATGGCGCTGATCGGCCCCCGCCTGCCCGCCCTGCGCGCAGCGCTGCCACGCCGCGAGCGCCCCGGGCCAGTCTCCCGCCTCCTCCCGGCGCTCAGCCTCCCGGCGCTCAGCCTCCCGGGGATCAGCCTCCTGATCGCCCGCCCCGGCGGCCCCGATCACCCAGAGCAGCAGCCCGGTCACTCCACCGCCAGCGCCAGCGCCTCCAGCACCGCCGTCTGGCACCGCTCCCACTCCGGCTTCACCACCCGGAAGTAGTAGCCGGTCAGCGGCCACTTCGGCGCGTACAGCGGCGTCCGCATCTCCACCTTTGTCGTGTCTCCGCCCTCCGCACCGCCCAGCGCGGTGAAGATGTAGCGGGTGGTGAACCCCTTCTTCCCGGCGTGATCGTGGTCGATGTAGTTGACCGCGATGGCGGTGATCTCCAGCTCCAGCGTGCGGTGCATCGCCGCGATGTCGTAGCGCACCGAGGCCGTCGCCCCCTTGCCCTTCGACGTCCGCCCCGGCGTCCATACCCCTGTGCAGTCCTCCGGCCAGAGCGCCCGGACCTGCTCCAGATCCGAGAGCACCGCAGCGATGCGGGCCGGAGCGGAGGCGATCACCCGCTCATTGCGGATGTCCGGATCCTCCCCGTCCCACTTCCCTGCCCGCTCGCCTGCCCACACGCCCCCGATCCAGATCAACGCCGTCAGCATCATCCGCTCAGGGTAACCTGTTCTGCCGCCCCGGATCCGGACGCACGGGGCGGATCGACCGGATGTCCGGGATTACGGACAGTTCCAGGTGTGGGTGTTGGTGGTGTACGGGGTGGTCGCCCAGGTGTGATCGGTCTCGGTGTCGTAGTAGGCGTCCTGCACCAGCACGCGCCCCTCGCTGTCGAAGGTCTGGGTCATCCAGGCCTCATAGTAGTAGCCGGGGTAGTAGATGTCGGAGTATTCGTACACCTGCTCGACGCGGATCGGGTTGTCGTCGGCGTCGTAGGTGTACTCGGTGCCGTAGGCGTAGGTGCCGCTGGCGTCGCCGGTCATCTCCAGGGCGAGCCGCCCCTGCGCGTCGTACTCGTACTCAGTGGTGGTGGTGTAGGCGTAGGTCTGGCCGTACTGATCGGCGTAGTAGGTCCCCACCTCGTAGCGGCGCAGCTTGCCGGCGATGTACATCCACGTCGACTCCTGAGTCGAGCCCATGCCCCAGTCATAGGCCTGATAGATGAGGTTGCCGTCCTCGTCGTACCACTCCTCCACGTTGTAGGTGTACCCGGCATAGCCCGGATAGAAATAGATCAGCGTCCCGTCGCGGGAGTAGCCGTCTGCGGACCAGAACCAGGAGGTCTGCTGCTCGATGGAGCCGTCCGCCCCGGAGTCCGTCCCCTCCAGGATCACCCGCCCGTCCGCGTCGTAGGCCGAGAGCGAGTCGACCTCGTAGGTGTAGACCTGGTCGCGGTAGCGGCTCTCATAGACCATCGAGTCCAGGCGCCCGTAGGCGTCGTAGGCATACTGCGTGGAGGAGTTGTACCGGACGCGACCGGCGCGCCCCATACCGACGCGCTGATCCACCACCCGGGCTTCGCCGTCGTAGACGTTGATGTAGGCGGTGATCCAGGGCGACTGCGGGGTCGTGGTGCGGACATGCTCCGTACAGCCCGCCTCCGGCGCGGGCTCCTCGACCGGCTCCGGGTCGGTGTCGGTGGTCGTGTCGGTGGTCGTCCCGCCGGTCGTCCCGCCGGTCGTCCCGCCGGTCGTCCCGCCGGTCGTCCCGGTGTCTCCATCGTCGATCTTGATGGTCGCGGTCAAATCACAGGCGATGTTCATTGAAATGAGCGTTGAAAACAGCAGCATGGTTGTCTCTGGTTGTCACAAGTCCAGTGCAGGTACTCATGAAAACCGATCACTGCGCTTCCGATTTTTCAGCGATCCGGGCACGTCCACCCGTAGCTGATCCGGTAATACGGCGCGTCCCCCATCCCCGGGGAGATCCACGCCTCGCGGAACAGCCTGCCGCCCTCATCATAGCGCATCAGGACGACTGAGCTGATCCGGCCGTTGAAGCGGGTGGTGGTGCGGACCGGGCGGCCGTCGATGCCGTTCTGATGGGTGATCTCACTCTCCGGCCGCCCGTCGCCGTCGTAGTCTTCGGTCTGGCCGGTGAGCAGCCCGTCCGCGTCATAGGTGTACAGCGTCCTCGCGGTGATCTGGCCGGAGGTGACGTCGATCCCGGTGAGCAGCTCCCCGTCGTACTGCCACGCCGTCGCCTGCTCGACGCTGCCGTCGTTGCCGTAGTCGGTGGTGGCCTGCGTCCTGTGGCCCAGGACGTCGAAGGTCTCGGTGAGGAGGGCTCTCTGCTGCCCGGCGACCTGCAGGCCGTCGCGGAACCGCCCGTCCGCGTCCCAGTTCCAGGTGATCTCCTGCTCGTAGACGGCGTCTTCGTTATAGTCCATCGCCTCCCAGACCGTCCGGTCGCCCTCGTAGCGGTGGGGCCAGGCGGTGCGCTGGGCGAAGGTCTGGCCGTTGAAGAGGCTGCGCGTCTCATTGAGCACGAGGCTGTCGTGGTCGTCGTAGCGGTTGTACTCCTGCTGGTAGACGCCGCCCTCCCAGGTGGCGTAGGAGCGCCCGATCACGCGCGCCTTGTCGTCATAGCGCACCCACTCGGTCGTCGTGCCGGGGGTGTTCGCGTAGCGGCTCATCTTCTGGACGGTGCAGCCCGCCTCGGGCGCCCGATCCGGCGCTCCGGTGTCGGGGGGGCCGGTGTCGTCG
>JBEIQZ010000867.1:0-1523 GCA_040376255.1 Alphaproteobacteria bacterium | reverse complement strand
GGCTGCCAGCCCGGATCGCGCGGGTCGATCTCGACGACCCAGCCGTACTGCTCAGAGACGAGGCCGGGGATGCTGAAGCCGCCGGAGGCGACCGCGCTGGGCCGCGCGCCGATGCGCCCGGCGCGGCTCCCGAGCCCCTCGTGGACGTGGTAGCGGTGGTTCTCCTCGCAGGTGAGGACGGTCCCCCACGGCGTCAGGCCGCCGCCGCAATTGCTGATGCTGCCCCGCACCGACGCGCCGAGGATCGCCGCGCCCGCGCCGGTCACCTCTGTCTCCGGGCCGAGGCCGGAGATCCGCCACGCCCGCCGGGAGTCCGGATCGAGCCGCCAGCCGCCCGCCGGATCGCGCGCCAATTCCAGCACCGACCCGCCCATCCCCGCCAGCAGATCCTCCGGGGTGGCCCCCTTCCCCGTCCACCCGCCCACCACCCGATCCAGCCGCGCGTCCCCCAGCGGCCCCGGCGGGAACTCGTGGTTCACCCAGAGCAGCAGCCGATCCTCCCCGACCGGCATGCAGCAGGTGTAGTCCGCGTCGAACCCGAGCCGATCCCCCGCCGCCGAGATCCGATCCCCCACCGCCGCCACCCGCCGCCACTGGCGCCCCGGCCCCACCGTCACGTCCGCCGGACGGCCCGGCGGCAGCCCCGCTGAGGGTTCCGATCCCGGCCCATCCGCCCGCGCCCCGCCCCACCGGAGCGCCGCCGCGCTCAGCACCGCGCCCCGCAGGAACCCGCGTCGACTCCAGCCCATCGCGCACCTCCGGGGACGGCTTAATGGATCGGGCGGCGCGCGGGGGACGATGCGCGCCACCGTCCCCGGATCGTCACAGGCCGACCGGCCCGGTTAGGAGAACGCATGCCGCGCTTCTTCAACACGACCGGGCCGTGCGAGGCTTCCCGCCACTACATGCTGCCGCCTGAGCAGCGGATGCCCGCGCTGCTGCCGTTTGTGAAGCAGGAGCTCTACTTCGTCGCCCACGCCGCGCGGCAGACCGGCAAGACCACCGCCATGATGGCCTTCGCCGCCCGCCTGCGCGGCCTCGGCTACGCCGCCGTCTGGGCAACCCTGGAGGAAGGGCAGGGCATCACCGACATCGAGCGCGCTGAACCCATCTGGCTCCGGGCGCTCACGCGGGCAGGCTGGGTGCTGACCGCCGCTCAAAAGCCCCCCGATCCAGTGCCGTTCATCGCGTCAGAGCCGGGGACGCGGCTCGCCCGCTACCTGGAGGCGTGGGCGGCAAAGGTGCCAGGCACCTCCATCGTCCTCCTGCTCGACGAGGCGGACACAGTTAGCGGGGCGGCGCTGATCTCGCTGCTGCGGCAATTGCGGGCGGGGTTCATGGATCGAAGCGTGGGAAAGTTCCCGGTGTCGGTCGGCCTCATCGGCATGCGCGACCTGCGGGACTATCTGACAGAATCCAAAGACGGCGTACAGGTAAACCCAGGATCACCCTTCAACGTCAAGAGCGCCTCGGTCACCCTCCGCAACTTCAATGAAGCCGAGGTCGCAGCCCTCTACGCCCAG
>JBEIQZ010000265.1:0-8181 GCA_040376255.1 Alphaproteobacteria bacterium | reverse complement strand
CGAACGCCGCCAGCAGCGCCGCGCCGGTCGGCGTCACATGCTCCCCTGGCCACGGCACCGGCTGCAGCACAAACCCCTTCAGCAATTCCAGCGTCGCCGGCGCCGGCAGCGGGATCAGCCCGTGCGCCGTCCGCGCCGTCCCCGATGAGGCCGGGATCGGCCCGCAGATCACCCGGTCGATCCCCAGCCACTCCAGCCCGACGCACACCCCCACCATGTCGAGGATCGAGTCCACCGCCCCGACCTCATGGAACGCCACCTGCTCCGCCGGGATGCCGTGGACGCGCCCCTCCGCCTCGGCCAGCCGCCCGAACGCCTCCAGCGCCCGCGTCCGCACGCGCGGCGCCAGCGGGGCCGCCTGGATCATCGCCCGGATCTGCGACCAGCGACGGTCGTGGCCGTCATGCCCGTGGTCATGCCCGTGGTCATGCCCGTGGTCATGCCCGTGGTCATGCCCGTCATGCCCGTCATGCCCATGATCATGCCCGTGCTCATGCGCCCGCGCATGCACCCACCCCGGCTGCTCCGGCGCCGCCCCGCCGATCCGCACCTCGAAGCGGCAGGCCGAGAACGCCCCGCGCGCCGCGCGGCTCTGGCGCAGCTCCCAGCCCGCCTGCCCCTCCGTCAGCGGGAGCTTCCGCAATTCCTGCTCCAGCGCCGCGAGCGGCAATCCCGCGTCGAGCAGCGCGGCGAGGAACATATCCCCGGAGATCCCGGCGAAGCAGTCGACATAGAGAACCCTCACGGCAACCCCCGGTTGATGCGGTCGGCCAGCATCGCCGCCCCGAAGCCGTTGTCGATGTTGACGACGGCCACGCCCGGGGCGCAGGCGTTGAGCATGGTGAGCAGCGGCGCGATCCCGTTAAGCGCCGCCCCGTAGCCGACGCTGGTGGGGAGGCCGATGACCGGGGCGGCGACCAGCCCCGCGACGACGGCCGGCAGCGCCCCGTCCATCCCGGCGGCGACGATGATCACCCGCGCGGCGCGCAGCCGGTCGAGGTGGCTGAGGATGCGGTGCAGCCCGGCGATCCCGACGTCCTGGATCAGCGACACCCGGTTCCCGAGCGCCTCCGCCACCGCCACCGCCTCCGCCGCCACAGGCAGATCGCTGGTCCCGGCGCTGATCACCAGCACCGACCCGACCGGCTCCGCCCGCGCCTCCGCCTCCGGGCGGATCTCCAGCATGGCGGCGTCGGCGTGGTGGCGCACGGCCACGCCGGGAGCCTGCGCCGCCAATTCCGCCAGCACCGCCTCCGCCTTCAAAGCGTCGACGCGGGTGGCGAGGGCGATCTGGCCGCTCCGGTGGATGCGGTACAGGATCGTGGCGATCTGCGCGGCGGTCTTGCCCGCGCCGTAGACGACCTCCGGCGTCCCGGTGCGCCGGGGCCGATCCAGATCGAGGTTCACAAAGTCGGACATCTGCTGCTCGCTCCGTCCCGCCGCGAGGGGGAGCGCCCTTAACCCGCTCCGCCCGCCCGCCCCGGATCAGATACATATCCGGTATGCCGCTCTGCCTGTCGCTGGTCGCCCCCCTCCTCGATGCTGTCATGGGCGCCGTCTCCGGCTCTGCCGCCGCCGCTGAACCCGCCGCTGAACCCGCCGCTGAGTCGTCCGGCCTGCTGGACGCTGAGATCTACGAGAAGACCGCCTCCCTGCTCCGCGCGCACTACCTGTGGGAGGAGCGGCTGGACTGGCGCCAGATGTTCCAGCGGGCCGGGCAGCAATTGGAGGAGCGGATCGAGTGGCTGCTGGTGGAGAGCCCGTCGCCGGATCGGCTGCTGCTGCGGGACGGGGCGGGGCGCTGGCAGGCCGAGGTGGTGATGCCGGACGAGGCGGGCCTCCCGCTGGCGCTCGCGCGGCTGGAGCAGGAGGTGGCGCGGGCGGGGCTCCCCCTGTCAAGCCCGTCGGAGCCCGGGCTGACGCTGCCGACGGAGCTGCTGCGCGGGGCGGTGCGCGTGCTGGATCGGCACAGCGCGGTGCTGGCGGGCGAGAGCCTGGAGCGGTTCGACGAGCGCATCAGCGGGACGCTGACCGGCATCGGCGCGACAATCGGCCCTGAGCCGTCCGGGAGCCTCATCGTGAAGGCGCTGATCAAAGACGGCCCCGCTGAGTCAGGTGGCTTGAAGGTGGGGGATCGGCTGGTGCGGATCGACGGAGTCTCTACGGTCGGGATGACCTCCGCCGAGGCGATCAAGCGCATCCGGGGCGAGGCGGACACCCGCGTGGTGCTGAGCGTGCAGCGCGGGGAGGGATCGGCGGCGACCGTGCTGGATCTGGCGCTCGTCCGCAAGGAGATCCTGCTGTCCAACGTCACCACCGCCGCCGGGCCGGAGGGGGTGGGCGTCCTGAGCATCGATCACTTCTCCGAGCAGACCTCGCACTTCCTGAATATCGGCCTGGAGGATCTCGGCGGTCAGGGGCTGCTCGCCGGGGGGCTGCTGATCGATCTGCGCCAGAACACCGGCGGCTCGCTGCTGCAATCGGCGCGGGCAGCGGACACCTTCCTCGGCCAGGGGCTGCTGGTGCGGACAGCGGGGCGGGGCGGCGGGCCGGTGGCGGGGCTGGTGGCGCAGCTCAGCGCGCGTCCCGACAGCCCGGGCTACGCGATGCCGCTGGCGGTGCTGATGGATCACGCGACCGCGTCGGGCTCGGAGATCCTGGCGGGGGCGCTCGCGCTGCTGGATCGGGCGATCCTCATCGGGGAGGTGTCGTTCGGGAAGGGGACGGTACAGAAGACCTTCCCGCTGAGCGGGAATATCAAGCTGAAGATGACCGTCGCCCAGTACCTGCTGGCCGGGGATCGGCGCGTCCACGACGTCGGGCTGGCCCCGGACGTCGCGGTGTGGCCGATCCACTTCTTCGGGGAGGATCGCCAGCAGGAGATCTGGTTCCCCGCCGAGGAGGTGGCGCGGCGCCGGATGCCGGTGGACACGCCGATGCTGCCGGTGGTGGTCGGGGTCGACGGGGTCGGGGTCGACGGGGTCGGGGTCGACGGGGTCGAGATCGGCGGGGCCGATCAGCCGGGGACCGATCAGGCAGCGGCGCGAGCGGCGGCGCTCCAGAAGGACGGGACAGCCCGGATCGCGGCGCGCATCCTGCGGGCCGCCGCCCTCAGCGGAGGCGGCCGCGCGGCGGGGCTGGCGGCGGCGCTCCAGATGCTGCCGGCGCTGCAGCGCGAGGCGGAGGCCGCGATGCTGAGCGCGTTCAAGGCGCGCGGGATCGACTGGCAGGCGGGCGCCTCCGCGATGCTCCGCGCCGACGCGCTCGGCCTGGAATTGCGGAGCGGAGAGATGCCGCTCGGCGCGCTGACCGCCGGCGCCGAGGCCGACATCGGGCTGCACCTCCAGAACCGGGGCGGCTCGCTGTACCGGGCCGCGATCCGGCTGAGATCCGTGCGCTCGCTGTGGGAGGATCGGGTGGTGCCGCTCGGCCACATCCCGCAGGGCGCCGATCACACCGGGGCGCTCCGGCTGAAGCTCCCCGCCGGGCCGGATCGGCTGGATCGGGTCGAATTCTGGATGGAGGTGCCGGGGCAGGCGCCCCTGCTGCTCCAGACCGCTGATCTGGTGATCGCCGGCAGCGTCGCCCCGATCCTCGCGGTCGATGTGCGCTACCTGATCGGCGACCGCCCGGAGCTCCTCATCTCCCTCCAGAGCCCCGACCGCACAGAGATCCCCGACCTCGTCGCGCGGCTCAGCTTCCCCGACGACCCCGGGATCGAATTGCTCGACGAGGCCACCCCCCCGACGCTCATCGGCCGGAAGACCGTCACCCTCCGCCTCGGCCTGCGCACCGCCGCCGCCTGGGCCGGCGCCGATCTCCCGCTGGAGCTGATCCTCAGCAGCGAGCAGCGCGGCATACGCCAGGTCATGACGCTCCGGGTTCCGGCGGACGGCAGCCCGCTGTCGGCCATGCCGCCGGTGCTGTCCTGGTCGCCGCTGCCGCTGGTCGCGCCGGTCGGGACGCTGCCGCTGGATCTGCAGATCAGCGATGACGGGGCGATGGATCACCTCCTCGTGCTCGCCGGGGTCGAGACCATCGATCGCAGCCGCTTCGAGGCCGGCTACGACTATACCGGCGACAAGATCGCCTGGCTGTCCCCCGCCAGCCTCAGCCGGACGACCGGCCGCGCCCACCGGCAGACGCAGGCGCTCACCCTGCCGGTCCAGGCCGGTCCCAACCGCTACACCCTGCTCGCCGAGGACGCCGACGGCCTGCGGACCGTCCGCACCCTCTACGTCCTCGGGACCCCCTGACCCCGCTGTCCCTGTACGCTCAGAAGTCGACCCGCGCGAGCGCCACGTCGTAGCTGCCGTCCCCGTACATCCCCGCGACCGCGACGTGGACGCCGCTGGCGTTGGCCCACACCGAGATGTCGGTGCCGAGGAAGCCGTCGGGCAGGGTGATGTCATAGGGGCGGTAGACCAGCCCGCTCTGGTAGAGGATGTGCGCTGCGCCCGCCTCAGTGACATAGCCGATGACATGGTTGCCCGCCGGATCTTCACGCAGCGACACCGCCACCGGGTAGTCGGTCAGGTTGCTGACCGGCAGCACGTCGCCGTCGCTGTCGATCACCCGCACGCTGTGGCTGTACTGATCGGCGACGACCACCGCCGGGCTCTGGAGGCCGTTGGGGGCGTCGATGTCGAGGGGGTCGAGCGCCCACCAGCGACCGCTCTCGGACAGCACCAGATCGGTGGTCACGGTGAAGTCGTACTCTGTCAGGTTCGCCCCGGACATCAGCAGGACGTGGGGCGTCCCGTAGGCCTCGGCAGCGCAGACCGGCGAGGCGTACCCGGCGAGCTCGTCATAGAAGTCGTTCCCGGCGTCGTCGAGCTGGTAGTAGATCAGCGTCCCGTCCGTCCCGTTGCAGGAGAACGTGTGGGAGACCCCGCTGCTGTCGATGGCGAGGCCGATGTCCTCATGGAGGCGGCGGGGGCTGCCGATCTGCACCGGCTCTGCGACGCCGATGGCGTTGGAGTAGACGAGGATCTTGGGGTAGTCGCTGCCGGAGATGACGATGTTGGAGGCGGCAGCGTCGTAGATGACCCCGTCCACGACCTGAAGATCGTGCGCGTCGAGGACGGTAAGGTTGGAGTTGCCGGTGCTGGCCCCCCACTGCTGGATGCCGTCGATGGCGTCGAGCACGGCGTTGTCAGCGATCCAGCGGATCGCGGCGGTGCCGTCGTAGAAGGTCTGATCAGCGCCCGTCTCGAACACGGCGGCGATCTGGTTGCCGTTGACGCTCAGGTAGAGGTAGCCGTCCGCCTCGCCGTAGATGACGCTCTGGACGTCAGCGAAGCTCCAGCCGATGGTGGTCAGGCCGTTGACGCGGAAGGAGTTGACGTTCCCGTCGCAGTCGCTGTCGACCTGATCGCCGATGATCTCGGTGGCGTAGGGGGTGATCGCGGGGTCTTCGTCGTCGCAGTCCTCGCCGTCGATCCCGCCGACGAAGCCGTCCCCGTCCTGATCGTAGTCGTCGAGCCCGTCGCAGTTCTGATCGATCCCGTCGTACCAGGTCTCCGCCTGTTCGGGGTGGACGGTCTCCGCCGTGTCATCGCAGTCGTCGCCCTGCGGCTGGCCATCAGCCCGGTAGCCGTCGCAGTCCTGATCGTAGTCGTCGCAGTCGTCACAGTCCTGGTTGGTGCCGTCATACCAGGTCTCGTCGGCGCCGCCGTTCACCTCAGCGGCGTCGATCCGCGCAGGGTTCTGGAAGCCCTCGGTGATGTCCTGCTCGCTGTCATAGCAGTCGTCCCCGGACACCCAGGCTTGCTGCGCGTCGGGGCAGATCTCATCGGGGACGCGGGTGGCCTCGGTGCGGTCGACGTCGGTGCTGTGGCCGTCGGCGTCGGCGTCGAAGTCATCGGCGCTGTCGCAGTTCTGATCCACGCCGTCATAGGCCGGATCTGGCTGGATCGGGCTGATGTTGTCGTTGAGATCGCAGCAGTCGCCGCCGGGGAGCTGCGCCTCGGCCGCCACCGACTCCAATTGCTGTGCCTCGAATTCGGTGGCCACATAGCCGTCTTCGTCCTGGTCGAAGTCGTTGAGCCCGTCGCAGTTCTGATCGATCCCGTCGTACCAGATCTCGTCGGCGCGGGGGTGGATCGCCCCGTCATCGGGATCGCAGTCCGCGTCGTTCACGAATCCGTCACCGTCGTTGTCCAGATACGGCAAGAGGGCGTCCTTGTCCGCCTGCGTCACCCAGGTACAACCGCCCACCAGCATCAGCAACAGTCCACGCATCCAACAACTCCTGCACAGCCCGCCCGGCCACGCGCTGCCCGGAGGATAACCGGAATTCCCGCCCGTCGCCTGCTCTGTAATCTGACCTGCCGCCTGACCTGCCGCCTGACCTGCCGCCTGACACGGAGCGGGATCACGCCCCGAGGTGCAGCAGCAGCTCCACGTTCCCCGCCTTCACCCCCGCGACGGGGCTGTCCATGCTCCCCAGCACGCTGAACCCCTGGGCCGCCGCCTCCGTCGCCACCCGCGCCAGCGCCACCGGCCGCAGCCCCGCCTCCACGCGCCCGCCCGGCCCGACATCGCCCCGCGCCACCTCGAATTGCGGCTTCACCAGCACCACCGCCTCTCCTCCGGGCGCCAGCAGCCGCCGCACCGCCGGCAGGATCAGCGTCAACGAGATGAACGACAGATCCCCGACGATCAACGTCACCGGCAGCGTGACCGGCGCGTGTTCTCCCCCGATCTCCGGGAACCCCGTCAGCGCCCGCGCGTTCGTCCGCTCCATCACCACCACGCGCGCGTCCTGCCGCAGCTTCCACGCGAGCTGCCCGTAGCCCACGTCCACCGCGTACACCCGCGCCGCCCCCCGCTGCAGCAGGCAGTCGGTGAAACCCCCTGTCGAGGCGCCGAGATCCGCGCAGACCCGCCCCGCCGGGTTCACCCCGAACCGATCCAGCGCCGCCTCCAGCTTCAGTCCGCCCCGCGACACATACCGCAGCGGGTTCTCCCGCAGGCGCACCGCCTGATCCGCCCGCACCTTCTCTGAGGACTTCTGCGCCGGAACCTCCTCCACCAGCACCACCCCCGCCATCACCAGCGCCTGCGCCTGCTCCCGCGACGCCGCCAGCCCCCGGATCACCAGCACCTGATCGATCCGCTCCCCCCCGCCCCGCTTCATCCCGCGCGCTCGACCGTATACCGCGCCAGCCGCGCCAGCCCGCCGCCGTCCGGCAGCCCCTCCGCCGCCCGGAGCGCCCGCTCCAGCTCCTCCTGCGCCCGCGCCTTTGTCCCCTCCAGCCCGAGCAGCTTCACGAAGCTCGGCGGCCCCTCCGGCGAGGCGTCCTCCTCCGCGTCCAGCACGTCGTCCTGGAGCTGGAACGCCAGCCCCACCGCCTCCCCGTAGACCGTCAGCGCCTCCATCTGCGCCGGCGTCGCCCCCGCGCACATCCCGCCCATCCGCGCCGCCGCCCGGATCAGCGCCCCCGTCTTCAGCCGGTGCAGCTCTGTCACGCGCTCCACCCCCCAGTCCGCCTTCGCCGTGATGTCGAGGTACTGCCCCGCCACCATCCCCGCCGCCCCCGTCGCCCGCGCCAGCTCTCCGACCAGCCCCGGCCCCGCCCCCGCCTCCGCCAGCACCGTGAACGCCTCCGCCAGCAGCCCGTCCCCCGCCAGCAGCCCCACCGCCTCCCCGTGCAGCGCATGCACCGTCGGCAGCCCCCGCCGCACATCGTCGTCGTCCATGCACGGCAGATCGTCATGCACCAGCGAGAACGTATGCACCAGCTCCAGCGCCGCCGCCGCCGCCAGCGCCAGCCCCCGCCGCGCTCCCCCCCGGCTCTCCCCCTCTCCCCCCACCCCCTCAAACGCCGCCATGCACAACAACGGCCTGAACCGCTTCCCCCCCCCGTCCTCAACGGATACCGCACGATCTCCCTGAACCCCTCCGGCCTCGCACCCTCACAGCTCCGGTACAGCACCGCCTCGATCTCCTCACGCTCGCGCTCCCACATCACAGGCTCCTGGTTTTTGCGGGGGTAACCCGCTGTTGTTTTGCGGGGGTAACCCCCCGCATCGGCACTTGGTTTTTGCGGGGGTAACCCCCCGCACCGGCACTGCGCTACGCTGGTGCCTCCCCCCGCGCGCACTGGCGCGCGACGGCTGGCCCGTGCCGGGGGTGAATGTGGGGGACGGTCGTATCTGTGATGTCGGGGGCTCTTT
>JBEIQZ010000064.1:0-16350 GCA_040376255.1 Alphaproteobacteria bacterium | reverse complement strand
GATGTTGCTGTACTCCGCCCGGCGGCCCGGCGCCCAGCCCCCGTAGCTCCGCCCGCTGTAGCGGCTGCCGCCCTCGACGAGCAGGCTGGAGAGGAAGCCGTCGAGGGGGATGGGGCTGTCGCCGTCGGTGTATTCGCTCCAGGCGGCCCGGGCGTCGATGATGGAGCTGGTGTGCGAGAGCGTCTGCCGCAGGGTGATGTCCGCCGGGTAGTCCGGGTTCTCCACCGCCTCCCCGGTCAGCGCCGCGACGCCGTCGTCGAGCGACAGCGCCCCCGCCTCCACCCCGCGCATCACCGCCGTCACCGCCAGCGTCTTGCTGACGCTCGCCAGCATGAACGGCGTGTCCGCCCGCACCGGCAGGCCCGCCTCCACGTCAGCGAGGCCGTAGCCCTGCGACCAGACGACGCCGCCCTCCTCGATGATCGCCGCCGCGAGGCCGGGGACGCGCGCCTGCTCCATCTTTTTGATGATGAGCGCGTCCACCGCCTCCGAGATCCGCGCGTTCTGGACGGCGGACCCGTCAGAGGTGTTGACCTCCGCCTTGTTTGAAGGGGCGGTGCAGGCGGAGAGGGCGGCCAGGGAGAGGATGAGGTGTGTCATGCCCGCTCAGACTGGCTGAGCGGGCGGCAGATTCGTATGGATCTGCCTGAGATCGTCGCCCCCGCGTGACAGGCGGCGACGCTCCGGCAGGCTCACCCGATCTGCGCGAGGATCGCGTTGAGCGTGGCGCTCGGGCGGAGCGCGGCGTCGGCCTTGACCGGATCGGGGCGGTAGTAGCCGCCGATGTCGATGGGCCTGCCCTGGACGGCGATCAGCTCGGCGACGATCTTCTGCTCGTTCTCCGTGAGCGCCGCCGCGACGGGGGCGAACAGCGCCTTCATCTCGGCGTCCCCGTCCTGCTCTGCGAGCGCCTGCGCCCAGTAGAGCGCGAGGTAGAAGTGGCTGCCCCGGTTGTCGATGCCGCCGACCTTGCGGGAGGGCGACTTGTCGTTGTCGAGGAACTTCCCGGTGGCGGCGTCGAGGGTGACGGCCAGCGTCTTCGCGCGGGCGTTGTTGAACACCCCGGCGAGGTGCTCGAACGACACGGCGAGGGCGAGGAACTCGCCGAGCGAGTCCCAGCGCAGGTAGTTCTCCTCCAGGAACTGCTCGACGTGCTTGGGGGCCGAGCCGCCCGCGCCGGTCTCGAACAGCCCGCCGCCGTTCATCAGCGGCACCACCGAGAGCAT
The DNA here is from genome assembly GCA_040376255.1 of Alphaproteobacteria bacterium. Classification (GTDB taxonomy): domain Bacteria; phylum Myxococcota_A; class UBA796; order UBA796; family SXON01; genus JBEIQZ01. Next base: position 15,124 of record JBEIQZ010000064.1, on the reverse strand, counting down.
CTTGGCCGAGGTGCCGAGCTCCAGGATCGGGAACAGGTCGGTGAGGTAGTCGCGCAGCACGTTGCCGGTGACCGAGATGGTGTCCTTGCCGTCCTTGATGCGCTCCAGGCTGAACAGGCAGGCGGCGGCGGGCGGGAGGATGCGGATCTCCAGCCCGGCGGTGTCGTGGTCAGCGAGGTACGTCCGAACCTTCTTGATGATCTGCGCGTCGTGCGCCCGCGCCTCGTCCAACCAGAACACCACCGGCGCGCCCGTCGCCCGGCCCCGGCTCACCGCGAGCTTCACCCAGTCGCGCACCGGCGCGTCCTTGGTCTGGCAGGCGCGCCAGATGTCGCCCGCCGCGACCTCGTGCGCCAGCAGGACCTTGCCCGCCGCGTCCACCGCCCGGATCGTCCCGTCGCCGGGCGCCTGGAAGGTCTTGTTGTGGGAGCCGTACTCCTCGGCGGCCTGCGCCATCAGCCCGACGTTCGGCACCGAACCCATCGTGCGCGGATCGAAGGCGCCGTTCTTGCGGCAGAAGTCCAGCACCGTCTGGTAGACGCCCGCGTAGGAGCTGTCCGGGATCACCGCCAGCGCGTCCTGCAGCTTGCCTGCGGTGTTCCACATCTGCCCGGAGGAGCGGATCATGGCGGGCATGGAGGCGTCCACGATGACATCGCTCGGCACATGCAGGTTGGTGATGCCCTTGTCGGAGTTGACCATCGCCACCGCCGGTCGATCCGCGTACACCGCCTGGATGTCCGCCTCGATCTCCGCCTGCTTCTCTGCGGGGAGCCGATCCAGCTTCGCCGCCAGATCGCCGAAGCCGTTGTTGAAGTCCACCCCGAGCGCGGCGAACGTGTCCCCGTGCTTCGCGATGAGATCCTTGAAGAACACCCGCACCGCGTGGCCGAAGATGATGGGGTCGGACACCTTCATCATCGTCGCCTTCAGGTGCAGCGAGAACAGCACGCCCTCCTGCTTCGCCCGCGCCACCTGCGCCTCCAGGAAGGAGAGCAGCGCCGCCTTCCGCATCACCGTCCCGTCCAGGATCTCGCCCGCCTTCAGCGGGGTCTTGTCCTTCAGGATCTTCACCGCTCCGTCCTCAGCCACGAACTCGATCCGCACATCCGTCGCCGCCGCGACCACCGTCGACTGCTCGTTGTGGAAGAAGTCGTCGCCGCCCATCGTCGCCACGTTGGTCTTAGAGGCCGCCGACCACTTCCCCATCGAGTGCGGGTTCTTCCGCGCGTACGCCTTCACCGCGTTCGGCGCCCGCCGATCCGAGTTGCCCTCGCGCAGCACCGGGTTGACCGCCGAGCCGAGCACCTTCGCGTACCGCGCCCGCGCGTCCTTGTCGGCCTCGGTCTTCACCTCCTCCGGGTAGTCAGGCACCGCGACGCCCTGCGCCTGCAGCTCCTTGATCGCGGCGTGGAGCTGGGGGATGGAGGCGGAGATGTTCGGGAGCTTGATGATGTTCGCGTCCGGCTGGAGCGTCCACGCGCCAAGCTCGGCGAGGTGGTCGGGCAGCAGGTCGAAGGCGGAGAGGATGCGGCCCGAGAGCGAGATGTCCCGCGTCTCCACCGTGATCCCCGCCGCCTTCGTGAACGCCTGGACGATGGGGAGGAAGGAGAAGGTGGCGAGGGCGGGGGCTTCGTCGGTCTGGGTGTAGACGATCTTGGGGGTCATCGGCGCGTCCCTGAGGGTGAGAGTGAGGCAGAGGGGCGGCATCCTATCACACCCGCCCGTCCGGCTTAGGGTAAGATCCGCAGATGCCCGAACACAGCCAGGATCTGTTGGAAGCCCTGGGGTCGATAGAGCGCGAGGTGCTGGCGATCGAGCCCTCGCTGCGGCGCGCCTTTCTGGGACTGCGCAAGTCGATCCAGGCGCAGTCGCAGGAGGTGCAGCGGCTGGCCCGCAGCGTCGAGCGCCACCAGCGCCTCTTAGAGAACGGCCTGCGCCTGAGCGCCGCCAGCGGCGTCGATCTCATCGCCAGCGAGATCCTTGATGTCCTGATCGGGCTTGCCGGGGCGCAGCGGGGCTTCGTCGGGATAGTGGAGGGCGCGAAGTGGCGCATGGTCGTCGCCCGCTCGATGGCCGAGGAGGATCTGGCCGCCCCCGAGGGCCAGGTCTCCACCGGCATCATCTCTGACGCGCTCGCCCGCCGGCGGCCCGTCCTCAGCGCCGACGCCAGCCAGGATCAGTGGCGCGGCCAGGCCTCTGTGCAGCGGCTCGGGCTGAGGAGCGTGGCCTGCGTGCCGATCCTGCGCGCCAACCAGCCGCTCGGGTTCGTCTACCTCGACGATCCGACCATGGCCGAATTGTTCGACGCCGACACGCTGGAGCTGATCGAGCGCTGGTCGCCCATCGTCGCCGAGCACCTCGGGCAGGCGCTCCAGCGCGACGACACCTCCCCCTTCCCCAGCTTCGTCACCCGCTCTGAATCGCTGCGGGCGGAGCTGTCGCAGCTCGCGCGGCTGGCCCGCTTCGACGTCCCGGTGCTGATCACCGGCCCCACCGGCACCGGCAAGAGCCTGCTGGCGGGGGCGCTCCACGCCCGCAGCCACCGGGCGCGCGGCCCCTTCGTCCACATCAATTGCAGCGCCCTCCCCGACACGCTGCTGGAGGGCGAACTGTTCGGCGCCGAGGCCGGGGCCTACACCGGGGCGCAGCGGCGGCGCGAGGGCAAGTTCGAGGCGGCGGCCGGGGGGACGCTGTTCCTCGACGAGATCGACACCATGCCGATCAGCGGCCAGGTCAAGCTGCTGGTGGCGCTCCAGGAGCGCAAGATCTCCCGCCTCGGCTCCAACCGCCCCATCGACATCGACTGCCGGATCATCGCCGCCACCAACGCCCGCCCCCGCCAGGCGATCACCGAGGGCCGGCTCCGCGAGGATCTCTACTTCCGGCTCGCCAAGATCGAGATCCACCTCCCGCCGCTCGGCGAGCGCGCAGAGGACATCCCGCTCCTCGCCCGCCACATCCTCGCCCGCACCTGCGAGCGCTACCAGCTCCCCCTCCCCCGCATCTCCCAGGCCGCCCTCGATCAGCTCTGCGCCTGGTCCTGGCCCGGCAACGTCCGCGAGTTGGAGAACGCCCTCGACCGGGCCGCCCTGCTCGCGGCAGACTCCGGCGTGATCAAGGAGATCCGGCTCACCGCCACCCCCGAGGCCCCGACGCGCCGGATGACCGTCGGGCGCGACGAATTCCTCCATGCCTACGAGCGCGCCAACGGCAACACCGGCGAGGTGGCCCGGCTGCTCTCTGTCACCCGTCGCTCGGTGTTCCGGCTGAAGCTCCGCTTCCTTGATGAATATGCCGACGGCTGATCCGCCCGACGATCCCGCCCGCGCCGATCCTCCCTCCCTCGGGCGCTACCGCCTGACGGGCGAGATCGGCCGGGGCGGCATGGGGCGCGTGCTCTCAGCCTTCGATCCCGAGATCGGGCGCGAGGTCGCCATCAAGGTGCTCCACACCTCCGGCCCCGCCAGCCCCGCCGAGGATCAAGATCGCCACGCCCGCTTCCTCACCGAGGCCCGCGTCACCGGCCAGCTTGAGCACCCCGGCGTGGTGCCGGTCTACGACGCCGGCATCACCCCCGGCGGCCAGCCCTACCTGGTGATGAAGCGGATCGCCGGCCGCCCGCTCTCTCAGGCGATCCAGGCCGATCATCCCGCCCCCTCAGATCTCAGCCCCCGGCGCCTGATCGAGGCATTCGTGGCGGTGTGCGAGGCGGTGGCCTTCGCCCACCACCGGGGGGTCGTCCACCAGGATCTGAAGCCCGACAACGTGATGATCGGCGCCTTCGGTGAGGTGCTGGTCATGGACTGGGGCCTCGCCGCGCTCACCGGCTCCGGCCCTGCCAGCGGCACCCCCGGCTACATCGCCCCTGAGCGCCTGCGCGGCGGCCCGCCCCACCCGCTCGCCGACCAGTGGAGCCTCGGCGCCCTGCTCTACGCCCTGCTCTCCGGCGTGGACGCCTACCCCCAGGAGAAGATCGCCGCCACCCTGCGCGGATCGCCCGAGGACGTGCGCCTGCGTGACCCCGACCGCGACATCCCCGACGAGATCGCCGACATCTGCATGCGCGCCCTCTCCCCCCGCCCCGCCGACCGGTTCCCCGACGTGGCGGCGCTGGCGGAGGCGGTGCGCGCCTACCTCGACGGGCGCGACCGGCGGACGCGGGCCATCGAGCAGGTGGCGCGGGCCGACGCGATCCTGCCGCAGCTCCAGGCGCTCCAGGCGCGGGCCGAGGCCCTGCGCGCGGAAGCCGCCACCCGGCTGAGCGGCGTCCACCCCCGCGCCCCGGTCGAGGAGAAGCTGACGGGCTGGGCGCTGGAGGATGAGTCGGCCCGCCTCGACCAGCAGGCGGCGCTGGAGCGGGTGGCGTGGGAGCAGATCCTGCGCGGCGCGCTCAACCTCGCCCCCGATCTGCACGAGGCCCACCGCCGCCTCGCCGACTGGTACCGCGCCGAGGTCGAGGCCGCCGAGCGCCGCCGGGACAGCGCCGCTGCCGAGCGCGCGGTGTGGCTGCTGGGCCAGCATGATCGCGGCCACTACCGCGCCTTCTTGCGTGGCACCGCCCGCCTCACCCTGCTCACCGACCCGCCCGGCGCTGAGGTGCTGCTCGCGCCGCTGGAGACGCGGGGGCGCCGGCTCCTCCCCGGCCCTGAGCGCTCCCTGGGCCTGGCACCGATCCTCGACCTGCCCCTCCCCCCGGGCAGTTACCGCTGCCGCATCGTCGCCCCTGATCGCGCCGAGGTCACCTGCCCGATCCACCTGCCCCGCGCCGGCACCTGGGACGGTGCTCCCCCCGGCGGCGCGCCCGCGCCGGTCTACCTGCCACGCCCCGACGAGCTGGGGCCGGAGGATCGTTACGTCCCTGGCGGCTGGTGCCTGCTCGGCGGCGATCCGCTCGCCCTCGACGCGCTCACCCGCCGCGCGGTGTGGGTAGACGGCTTCGTGATGCGCGCCGCCCCGCTCACCAACCGCGCCCTGCTGCGCTTCCTCAACGCGCTGGTCGCCGCCGGGCGGATCGGGGAGGCCGAGCGCTTCCAGCCCCGCCAGACGCAGCACCCCGCCCACCCCCTCGACGGCCTGCCCTCCCTGAGGCGCGACCCCGATGGCGGCTTCCTCCCCCCCGGCGACGCCGCCCCGGAGTGGCACGATCTGCCGGCCTGTCGGCTCGATCTCGCCTCCGCCCGCGCCATCGCGGCGGCTGAGCCGGGCGGGCGCTGGCGGCTCCCCGACGAGGCCGAGCGCGAGAAGGCCGCCCGTGGGGTGGATGGCCGGATCTACCCGTGGGGCGACGCCTCCGATCCCGCCTTCGCCAACACCGCCAGCAGCCTCGCCCTGCCCGCCCTCCAGCCCATCGCCGCCTTCCCGCTCGACGAGAGCCCCTACGGGGTGCGCGGCCTCGCCGGGAACGTCCGCGACTGGTGCGACAACCGCTGGATCGAGGCGGGTCCCGCAGCCGACGGCGAGCGCCTGATCCGCCGGCCCGCCGCCCCCGACGCCGACTTCATCTCCGTCCGGGGCGGCGCCTGGTCGAGCAACGCTGCGTCCTCCCGATCCGCCACCCGCTTCGGGGATCGCCCCGCCGTCCGGTTCGTCACGACCGGGGTGCGGCTGGTGCGCTCCCTGCCCGATCTGCCCGCGCTCAGCCCAGGCTGATGGCGTGGGTCAGGCAGCTCGCGCTGAAGCCGGTGTTGCTGTCGACCTGGAAGGAGTTGAGCTGCGCCGCCCCACCTTGCGTGGTGGCCTTGAATTCAGGGGAGACATAGGACGTGAGGGTAGGCGGCGTCCCGGACGGCTTGATCACGAAGATGAGCGTCGGGGAGGGGTTGGTGCTCCACTTGATCCAGATCTTGCGGGTGTTCTGGGTGTTCATGCAGGAGGTGAAGTTGGGCGGGCTGGCCGGGCCGTTGTAGGTCGTCTCGTCGCCCCAGGCGCTCACATTGGCGAGGATCGCGTTGCTGAGGGCGTTGAGCGCGTCCACCATGCCCTGCGGCGGGTTGGGAGCCTCCGCAGAGGGCGTCCAGAGCCGCATCACCAGATCGAAGCCCCCTTCCTTGAGATCGTTGGCGCAGGAGGTGGGGCCGATGACATACAGCCGCCCGGCCTGGTAGGTCTTGCCGTTGATGGTGAAGCTGCCCGCCCCCGCCTGCACCGCCAGCAGCGCCGCCTTCAGCCCCCCCGCCTTCCGCACCTCCCACAGCGAGACGTTCGCCCCGTCCGAGGAGATCTGGATGCCCCCTGCGGCGCGGCTCGGGTCGACCCAGGTGCGGGTCTTGTCGCTCAGGCCGAAGAAGGGCAGATCGGCGGCGTGGCGGGCGTCGGGCGAGGCAGGATCGGGGGCGCTCAGGCCGAGCTGCTGGTTGAAAGACAGCGCCTCCAACAGCAGGTTCGCCCGCAGGACGAGGTTGCCGTTGGTGATGCCGACCGCGTAGGCCGGGCCGTCCGGGACGGACGTCCAGCGGCTGAGGACGGTGGTGAGCGCCCAGGTGGCGGCGGTGTAGCGGCGATCCCCGAAGGCCGCCTCTGCTGAGCGCTGGTCGCGCTGCCCCGAAGACAGGATGCGGCACCGCAGCCCGAGCCGGAGCCAGTCGTGCGCCACCGTCGCGCCCTGCAATTCCCCGCCGAGGCCGCCCGAGGAGCAGGCGTCGAGCACGCAGGTCACCCGCTCGTCCACCCCGCCGAGCGCCAGCATGAGGTGGATCGGGGTGATCGCGCCCCCGAACGCCGGCTTGCTCACCGGCTTCGATGTGAGCCGCCGCAGGTTGGCGATGATGTCCCGCAGCGGCAGGTACCGCCCCGGTGTCTCCATCAGATCGAGCAGCTCGTTCAGCGCCCCCTTCGTCCGCGCCAGCCGGATCGCCACGTCCAGCTCGGCCAGATCGATCGGGCCGACGAACCGGGGCGCGCCGTTGGACTGCCGCAGCGCGTCGATCCGCGCCTCCGGCGTCTTAGCCGCCGCGCTGTCTGCCGCGATCGCGTCCTGCATGCACAGCGCCAGCCGCCCCTGCGAGATCGCGCCGTGCCCGCAGAACACGAACAGCAGCCGCGTGTCCCGCTTCCAGTTCTGCATGTGGTTCCCCACGCTGAGCAGCGCGTCGAGGGTGCCTGTCAGCCTCGGCTGGCCGAGCTCCCAGTCGTCCCACCGCGCCTCCCGCGTCTTCGCCGCCGCGCCCCACCCGGCGAGCTGAGTCTCGGCGTAATTGCGGACAGCCTCCGAGATGTCCGCCGACTTCAGCACCTCGCTGGCGATCTGCGCCACCTCCTCGCGGGTGGCGTCCAAGGCGACGGTGTTGCCGTGCGGGCTGATACCCATGCGGAGGCCCTGGATCATCCAGGAGACGATGCTGTTGTTTGCCCCGACCACCGGCTGAGCCGGGAAGTTGTCGTAGCGGTCGACCCCGATCAAGAACATCCGGGCGTTCTCGCTGAGGGCAGGGTCGAACACCTCAGGGCTGACGGGGAGAGCAGGGCTAAGCATGGGCACCTCACGGGAGATTAGAATCGGCTGATCCTACACAACGCATGCGGAACGGTCTACAGAGACTCTGCGCCGTTCTCCACAGAGATCCAGGAGATCAGTTCGCCCAACCGAACGAGCCATCCGGGGTGTATTCGACGGTGAAGGTGCTGTTGTCGTCGGCGAGGCCGATGATCATCGGGGAGCAGGACGAGCTGAGGAAGGAGCAGTCGCCGTTGTAGTAGGCGTAGGCGTTCATCAGCGACCCCGGCATGACCTGGGAGAACGCCGCCCCGTTCCAGTCGACGAGCAGGCCGTCCATCCCCTGCCAGTACACCTCCAGCTGCACCAGGCCGGTCGCCATCGGCAGATCGGCGGACCATCCGTCACCGGCGGCGATGCTGTAGCTGTGGGTCTGCGTGTAGGAGGTGCCGTTCCAGTCCGCGAGGTGGCCGGTCAGGTCGTGCTCCGCTGCGTTGACGAGGCGGAAGCGGGTCTGGTCGACGGCGATGTTGGTGCGGTCGTCCTGGACGATGGACAGCCGCCCGCCCGGCATGTAGGCCACGGTGTACTGCTCGCCGGGGTTGAGGTAGACGCCGGTCTCCACCGCGAGGACGTCGCCGGTGATGTCGTCGGTGACGGTGAACTGCGTCTCGCCGCTGGAGACGACCTGGCTGTAGCCGCTCGCCTGCGTCTCATAGAGGCTGGACTGGCTGCGGCTCAGGGTGGGGACGTTGAGGGCGTCGAACAGGACTGCGTTGCCGTTCGAGGCCACGCTGATGAAGCGCACCTCAGCCTGCTCGACCGCCCAGCCCGGGGTGCCTCCCTCGACCGTCGCGGTGGAGCCGTCGGCGAACTGGCCGAGCAACATCGGCTGGCAGGTGGCGCTCAGGTAGCTGCAGTCGCCGTTGTTGTAGGAGTAGACGTTGACCAGCGAATTGGCGCCGACCTGGGTGAAGGCGGAGAAGTTCCAGTCCACCAGCAGGTTGGACGAGGAGGGGTAGAGCAGCTCCAGCTGCATCGCCCCCGACGCCACCGGGATGTCGCTGCGCCATTCGTCCGCAGGGCCGAGGTCGAAGGTGTAGTCCACCGAGTAGCCGTCGCCGACCCAGTAGCCCAGCCACGCCTCGGTCGCGAGAGAGGTGTCGGCGTTCTGTAGGTTGATGCGGGCGTAGTTCGCTGCGATATTGTCGTAGTCGTCGTGGAGGACGGAGAGCCGCCCCCCGGGCATGAGCGCGATGGAGTAGCGGCCCCCCTCCTCCAGGTAGACGCCGGTCTCCACCGCGAGGACATCCTCGGTGACGCTGTCGGTGACGGTGAACTGCGTCTCGCCGCTGGCGGGGACGGCGGTGTAGGCGGTGCCCTGCGTCTCGTAGAGGGAGTGCTGGAGGCGGCTGCTGTCGTCGACGTTGAGGGCGTCGAACAGCGCCGGGTTCATCGTCGAGGTGACGCTGACGAACCGGATCTCCGCCATCGGCACCTCAGTGCCGCTGTCGTCGGTGGTGCCGCTGTCGTCGGTGGTGCCGCTGTCGTCGGTGTTGCCGCTGTCGTCGGTGTTGCCGGTGCCGCTGTCGTCAGCGCTCGTGCCGCTGTCGATGCCCTTGTCTTCCTCAAAGCAACCGGGGAGGATGGAGACGGAGATGAGGAGGGGGAGGAGGGTACGCATGATGTGGCTCCTTGGCAGGGCGGTTGTATCGGTCTTGGCAGCAGGCGACTCTCTCTGTCACTCGCCGTACTCCCCATAAAGCAAGGGGCGTGCCATGCCTTGAAAATGCTTATGATTCTCTCAAAAACCCTGCATCTAACCATATTTTTCAGAGAGATCTCACCATTCTCCATCTCCAAGAGATGGAGTGACAAGCGTCACCCTTGTGATGACCGACGTCATACCGACCTGAGGAATAGGCTGACCACCCCGCCTGCGCGACGGACGGGTGCGATTATCTCTTCTCCACCAGCCGCTCCAGCAGCCCCTCCGTGAGCCGCGCCGGGTGGCCGCGCCAGATCACGACGCCGTCCCGCACCACGGCGGCGGCGGGGATGGCGGTGACGGCGTAGGCGGCGCTCACGTCGTTGCTGATGAGGGCGGTGGGGAAGGCGATCCGGTGCTCGGCGTAGAAGGAGGCGACGCGCTCCTCAGTGCTCTGCTTGCTAAGACGGGTGAGGCCGATGACCTGGACACCCTTCGCGGCCCAGACCGCCGCGCGCGCGGACATCTCCGGCAACCCGTTGCGGCAGTGCGGGCACCACTCCTCCCAGAACAACAGCACCTGCACCGGCGTGGACACAGGTGCCTCGCCCTGAAGCCAGCGATCCACCACCAGCGGCGGCGCGGGCTGCCCCATCACCTCCATCTCCTTCAGGCGGCGGACAGCGGTGGCGGCGGAACGGCTTTCAGGCCATGTGTCACGGACAAGCGTGTAGGCGGCGCGGGCCTCTTCGAAGCGCAGGGCGTCGTCCAGGCGCCTGGCCTCAGCGAGCGCGGCGGCAGCGGCCTCCTCATCGGGAGGGGTCGGGCGGGCGGAGGACGGGGTGGCAGGCTGCGCCTCCGATAGCTGCGCCTGCGCCTGCTGGAGCTCTATGCGGAGCTGCAGGTTCTCGCGCTCAAGGGCGTCGATACGCCGGGCAGCGCAGCCGCCGTAGAGTCCCCCGTGGAGCAGGGCGAGGAGGGCGAGGCGCATGGGAGTCTCCAGTTGTAGACTTTGGATAACCGATCCTCCAGCTGCCACCGTCTTTTCGGGGGCCAATCTCTTGCCGGATCGGGCCTTGAGCAGCCGACCGCGATACTCTGGCGCCATGCCACGCAAGCCGACCATCCACGATCTATGGGGTGCCGAAGATACTGGTCGCGTTATCCGCAGTGACCACCGCGCCGCCATGGACGAGCTGAAGGATCTCGCAAACCACCTCGCAGAGCTCCCCTCAGGCCAGCGCCGGGGGCTCCCGCTCGATGAGGAGGTGTTGTCCGAGCTTGAGCGGCTGGTGGCCTCAGGGAAGCGGCCCGACCGGCGCCGCCTGCTGATGCGGGTGAAGCTGCTGCTCGGCGAGAGCGACCTCGCCCCGCTCCGGGCGTTCCTGGCAGGGGAGACGCCCTCCGCGATCGCTGCGCGGGCGGCAGAAGAGTGGCGGACGCGCCTGCTCAACGGCGGGGACGACATCCTCCAGCGCTTCATGAATGCCTACCCCGCCGCAGATCGTCAGGCGCTCCGCGCGGCGCTGCGCGAGGCGCGCGGAGATGATCTTGCGGCTAAACGTGCATTTCAACGCATTTTCCGCATCATCTGTGACATCGTGCGCGCCTCAGGTGAGGAGCGGGCGGCTCAGGAAGCGGACGCGCATGATGACGCGGACGCGCACGATGGAGCGGAGGCGCACGATGACGCGGACGATGACGCGGACGATGACGCGGACGATGACGCGGACGCGCCTGATCGCTGATCTCAGCTCCCCGGCACAGGGCTGCGCCGGTTGCCCCAGCTTCTGACAGGACCTGGATCAGGATCACCGTGACCCCCATTTCCCGGGGTGCGGGGGCGGAACGCCCTGCAGAACACCGACCGAGGCGGTGTGGGCCGCCCATCCTTATTTCCCGGGGTGCGGGGGCGGAACGCCCCTGCAGAACGTCGAATCCGGCTGTGCCGATGGAGAGAGGGGGGAAGCTTGCGCCTCCCCCCTCTCTCCATCGGGGCAGCCGGATTCGAACCGACGACCTTCTGCGCCCAAGGCAGACGCTCTACCAGACTGAGCTATGCCCCGATCTGAGCACCGCTCTAACCGACCTGCCGATCCTCCGCCACACACCGGGCAGGCGACGATGGCACAGATCTCCGCAGGATCTTGCCATGATGTGGCAAACGGGCTAATCGCGCCGCCCTTGCGCGTCCTGTCCGGCGGGGTTGAACCTGACGGAGGATGCTCCCTTCAGCGCACGCAGCGAACAAACGAACGAGAGTGAACGCGACATGACCCTTGAACACCTCATCTATGTCCCGCCTGGCGCCAGTGTAGTCGCGCTGGTAGCGGCGGCCTTCTTCTTCTTCCGGGTCAAGGCTCTGGATGAAGGCAACGAGACGATGAAGCGCATCGCCGGGTACATCCGGGAAGGGTCGATGGCCTTTCTCATGAGCGAGTACAAGGTGCTGGCGGTCTACTCTGCGGTGGTCTTCGGGCTGCTGGCGGTGACCCTCGGGCCGGTATCGGGCCTGTGGTTTTTGGCAGGGGCGTTCCTGTCATTGCTGGCGGGGTTCATCGGGATGAAGGCTGCGACCTACGCCAACGTGCGGACGGCGCAGGCGGCGGCGGGCGGCTCGAAGGCGAACGCGCTGCTGACGGCGCTGGACGGCGGGGCGGTGATGGGGCTCTGCGTGGCGGCTTTGTCGCTGCTGGGGCTGTTCGCGGTGTACGAGATCTACAAGGACGGGAATGAGCTGGGGACGATGCTGCACTCCTTCGCGGTGGGCGCCTCCTCGATCGCGCTGTTCGCGCGCATCGGCGGCGGCATCTACACGAAGGCGGCGGACGTCGGCGCGGACATCGCCGGGAAGGTGCTGGAGAACATCCCTGAGGACGACCCCCGGAACCCGGGCGTGGTGGCTGACAACGTCGGCGACAACGTGGGCGACGTGGCGGGCATGGGCGCGGACATCTACGAGTCGCTGGTGGCGGCGATCGTGGCGACGATGGCGATCGGGCTGACGGCGAACGTCGGCGATCTGCGGACGATGATGACGGCCAGCGGGCTGACCGATGTGCAGGTGCGGTCGATGGCGGTGTCGCTGCCGCTGGTGCTGGCGGGCATCGGGCTGGTGGTGTCGATCCTGGGGATCTTCCTGACCCGCTCGCTGAAGAACATGAACCCCTCGACGGTGCTGCGCGCGGCGATGGTGATGCCGCCGGTGATCCTGGTGGGGCTGACGACGATCCTGCTGCCGATGCTGGGGATCAGCCAGTCGGTGACGGTGGCGCTCGCGGGCGGGGCGCTCGGCGGGGCGGCCATCGGGCTGCTGACTGAGTACTACACGGGCACCTTCCGCCCGGTCAAGAGCGTCGCGGAGTCGGCGAAGACCGGCGCCGGGACGAACGTGATCCAGGGGATGGCGGTCGGGATGGAGTCGGTGGTGGTGTGCCTGCTGCTGGTGGCGGGCGTGGCCTATGTGGCGAACGTGGCGATGGGTTCGCTGGGGCTGTACGGCATCGGGCTGGCGGCGGTCGGGATGCTGGCGGGGACGGCGATCGTGATGACGGTCGACGCCTACGGGCCGGTGGCGGACAACGCGGGCGGCATCGCGGAGATGTCGGGCCTCGATCCGAAGGTGCGGGAGATCACGGACGAGCTGGACGCGGTCGGCAACACGACGGCGGCGATCGGCAAGGGCTTCGCCATCGGCTCGGCGACGCTGACGGTGGTGGCGCTGTTCTCGGCGTTCTCGCTGGAGGTGAACCATGTGCGGGTGGCGGCGGGGATGAAGGCGATGAACCTGTCCATCGACCAGCCGGACATCCTGATCGGCATCCTGATCGGCGCGGTGCTGCCGTTCGTCGTGGGCGCATCGACGATGCTGGCGGTCGGCAAGGCGGCGGGAAGTATCGTCGAGGAGATCCGTCGGCAGTTCGACACGATCCCCGGGCTGCGCGAGGGCACTGCCGATCCGCAGCCCGCCGCGATCGTCAAGATCGCCACTGAGGCGGCGCTCTCCCAGATGATCCTGCCGGGCCTCGTCGCGGTCTTCGGGCCGCCGCTGATCGGGTTCGTCCTCGGGCCTGAGGCGCTGACCGGCGCGCTGGCCGGGGCGCTGGCGGTCGGGGCCTCGCTGTCGCTGTTCATGGCGAACGCGGGCGGCGCGTGGGACAACGCGAAGAAGTACATCGAGAAGGGCGGCATCCCCGGCCACCTGAAGAAGTCTGACACGCACAAGGCGGCGGTCGTCGGCGACACCGTTGGCGATCCGTTCAAGGACACCTCCGGCCCCGGCGTGGCGATCCTCATCAAGGTGATGAGCGTGGTGAGCCTGCTGATCGCCCCCCTGATCGCGCTGCGGTGATCTGCGCGGGGTGACCCGGAGCGCGGCTGGAGGAGACTCCGGCCGCGCGTTTTTTTCCCTCCCTGCCACGGCTGCTGTATACTCGCGCGATGTCCGTCTACCTGTTCGGCACCCCCGGCCCCCGCCCTTTTGCCGGTCACTTCCGGTCGCCTGCTGCGGGCGCGGATCGGGCGCGGGGCGCCCTGCCGGGCGATCGGCTGAGCTGGGCCGGCCGGCTGTGGCCGCTGGCGACGACGGAGCTGGCGTGGACGGCGGCGCTGGCGGCGCGCGCGGCGCTGGAGTCGCTTTTGCCGGAGGGGACGGCGCCGGAGGGGACGCCGGAGGAGGTGCTGACGCAGGCGTGGCTCTGTCTGTACGGGATGGAGGCGCGCTGGCACCGGGATCGGGATCTGTGCGTGCTGTTCGCGCTGCCGGTGGAGGGGGGGACGCTGCTCTCAGGCTGCGGGATCCAGCAGGTGTTCGCCGCTGAGCAGGGACAGCTCCGCCCGATCCTGTCGGACGGTCACCCGCTGATCTCGCCGCCCGGGCTGCCGGAGGGGCCGGTGGTGGCGCAGGTCCCGCAGGTCGGGGACTTCTATGCGCTCGGAGACAGGAGCGCGATGCCCCGTGGACGGCTGAGCCGCGCCTGTGGTATCCCGCCGTCAGCACCGTGAGCGCATGAACGACCCGCTGGCGACCGCGCCCCCGACTGATCCTGACCACCCGCTGGTGCGCGAGCTGGCGCAGCTCGATCTGCGCCAGAACATCGACCTGCTGATCCACGAGGCGCGCAGCCCGGCCTCCCCGCTGGAGCCGCTGCTGGCCTGGATCGCGGCGCGCGATCCGGCGCTGCTGGCTGATCTGTGCTGCGGCCCCCGGAGTCCGGGCGGCCCCGCGCTCTGCCGGGCGGCGCTCTCGCAGATCGCCCCGCTGGAGCGGCTGCTGACCCCGCGCGGCGCGCTCTGCCGGCTCGCGGACATCGCGGGCGAGGCGGATCGGGACGTGCTGCTGGCCGCCGCGCGCCGGCACCCGGAGGCGCCGTGGCTGATCGGGCTGTCGCGGAAGATCGAGGGGGAGGCGGCGGGGGCGATCCACCTGTCCGCCACAGCGGGCCACCCGGCCTTCCTGAGCGTCTGCCTCGCCCACGCGCAGTCGGGCCACCACGCCGGGCTGCGCGACGCGGCGCTCGCGCTCGGCCACCCGGCCCCGCTGGCCGCGCTGCTCTGCGCCGATCTGCCGGGCGGGAACCTGAGCGCGGCGCTCCCGGCCATCGCCCGCTTCATCGAGCGCTGGCCGGATGTCCCGCTGCTGCCCTGGCTGGCTGAGCAGTGGGGGCCGGACGTGGAGGCGCTGACCCGGCGCCTCCCGGCGAACCGCGCGCTGGAGGCGGCGATACCGGGGCTGGGATACAGCCCGGGGCGGCGGGGCTGATACGGAAATTCGGTATGAGTTATAGCGCCCCGGGAGGTGTGGATGGCGGAGGCGCGGGTGGAGGTGCGGAGCTGGTGTCGGGCCGGGTGCGGGACAGCCGTTGTAGCCACGGTGGAGGACGGCGTGATCCGGGGCATGCGGGACGATCCGGAGAGCCCGCTGGGCCGGAGCATGGTGCCGTCGGCGGTGACCTGCGATCACCGCCCGCATGCCGCCGCCG
>JBEIQZ010000454.1:0-5219 GCA_040376255.1 Alphaproteobacteria bacterium | reverse complement strand
GGCCGCCGCCGCCCGCGAGCGCCAGGCGCAGCAGGAGGAGGCCGCCGGGATCGCCCGCGCCGCCCTCGACGCCCTCGAACCCGCCTCCGCCGCCGCCCAGTCCGCCTCCACCCGCCTCCGCGCCGAGATCACCCACACCCAGAAGGAGCTGACCGGCTGGCAGGGCGCCGAGCGCAACGCCCGGGATCGCCTCCGCCGCGCCGAGGCCCGCCTGCAGGCGCAGGCGCAGGAGCGCGAGGAGATCGGGCAGCGCCTCGTCCTGCTCGCCGCCGAGTTGGCGCAGGCCCGCCAGCGCAGGACAGATCAGCAGGAAGAAGAAGCGCACCTCCGCGCGCAGACCGCCGCCGGTCAGGAGGAGGTCGCCGCCCTACGCGAGGCCCTCCGCCAGAGCGATCAGACCCTCCGCGCCGCCCAGCACCGCCGCGACCGCGCCCACCAGCGCAGCGTCGAGCTGGAGTCCGCCATCGACCGCGATCAGCAGGAGGCGGAGCGCCTCACCGAAGAGATCCAGATCCGCCAGGGCGTCAGCCTGCAGGCGATGGCCGACCGGCTGGAGCGCGACGGGCAGGTGCTCATCCAGGGCTTCGAGCCCGCCGCCATCCCCGGCGGCCCCGCCGCCGATCCGGTGCCGGTCCGCAAGATCACCGCCGCCGATCTGCACGGCTCCCTGCGCGAGGGCCTCCGCGCCGAGCTCGCTACGGTCATGGAGGCGCTCGGCAAGGTCGGCGGGGTCAACATGGGCGCCGAGGACGAGTACCGCGAGGCCGCCGCCCGCGCCGGAGAGGTCGAGCAGCAGCGCGCCGACCTCGAAGCGGCGATGGACAGCATCAACAAGGCCCTCGCCGCCATCAACAAGACCTGCCGGGATCGCTTCACCGAGGCGTTCCAGGACGTCAACCGCCGCTTCGGCGACCTGTACCGCCGCCTCGTCGCGGGCGGGGTCGCCCGGCTCATCCAGGAGGAGGGCGAGGTGCTGGAGGCCGGGATCGAGATCGAGGTGCAGCCGCCGGGCAAGAAGATCCAGCGGCTCGCGCTGCTCTCAGGCGGTGAGAAGGCGATGGCGGCGCTCGCGCTCATCTTCGCGCTGTTCCAGGTGCGCCCGTCGCCGTTCTGCATCCTCGACGAGGTCGACGCCCCGCTCGATGACGCCAACGGGGGCCGTTTCAATGAGATGCTGCGGGAGATGAGCCGGGTCGCGCAGTTTATTGTGGTGACGCACAATAAGAAGACGATGGAGGGGGCGGATCTGTTGTACGGGGTGACGATGCCGGAGGCGGGGATCTCGCGGCTGGTGACGGTGGAGCTGGGGTGAGGGAGAGCGGGGACGCTGCGTTTTCCCCCTCCCCCTCCCCCTCAGAGTGATAGATCCCGCTCAGGAGCCACCATGCACCGTGTACAAGCCGGTTTCGCCGCCCTCCCCGTCCGCGAAGAACTGAAGATCGCCGCCCTGGCGAACCTTGAGCAGTGGCTGGGCGACGCCTATGCCCCTTACCACCCACAGATCCGGGCGATGATCGAGAAGGAGCGCTGGGATCTGCTGCTGGACTGTTTTTATCAGGTGCTGCCGTTCGGGACGGGGGGGCGGCGGGGGCCGGTGGGGGTGGGGCCGAACCGGTACAACCCGCAGACGCTGGCGGCGTCGGTGCAGGGGCATGTGGCGTGGCTGCGGCTGCTGTACCCGGGGCAGGAGGGAGCGGGGAAACAATTGTCGGTGGTGCTGGCGTGGGACGTGCGGCGCTACCTGGACGCGGCGGGGCTGTACGAGCGGACGTTGCCGAACCCGTGCATGGGGCTGTCCTCGCGGGATTTTGCGGAGATCGCGGCGGGGGTGTACGCGGCGAACGGGGTGCGGGTGGTGATGCTGCCGCCGGAGAGCGAGACGTTCGTGTCGACGCCAGAATTGTCGTTCGCGATCCGGCACTGCGGGGCGTCGGGGGGGCTGAACATCTCGGCCTCGCACAACCCGCCGGACGACAACGGGGGCAAGTTCTACAACGCGCTGGGCGGGCAGGAGGTGCCGCCGGACGACGAGCGGATGGCGCAATTGGTGGAGCAGGTGGAGCGGGTGGAGCAGATCCCGTTCGCAGCGGCGCGGGCGTCGGGGATGGTGGTGGACTACAGCCCGGACATCCACGCGGCCTACATCGCGGCGAACCTGGCGACATCGCTGTCGCCGGAGGTGCGGGACACGCACGTGGTGTTCACCGGGCTGCACGGGACGGGGGACACGACGGTGGCGGAGGTGCTGGCGGCGGCGGGGTTCCGGGTGGACATCGAGCCGACGCAGGCGTCGCACGACGGGGCGTTCCCGAACGTGCCGTTCCGCACGCCGAACCCGGAGGTGCGGGCGAGCATGGATCGGGCGGTTGCGCTGGCGCAGGAGGTCGGGGCGGATCTGGTGATGGCCTGCGACCCGGACGCGGATCGGATCGGGCTGTGCGCGCGGGTGCGGGCGGGGGAGCCCGCGTTCCGCTTCTTCACCGGCAACGAGATCGGGGCGCTGATCACTGAGTACCGGCTCACATACGGCCCGGCGGGCGTGCGGCCCATCGTGCTGAAGACGGAGGTGACCTCGGATCTGATCCGGCGCGTGGGGCTGCGGCACGGGGCGCGGGTGATCGGGGAGCTGATGGTGGGGTTCAAGTACATCGGGGAGGCGCTGAAGCGGCTGGAGGCGGACGGGCGGTTCGCCGGGGTGGAGGGGACGCTGGCGGACTTCTGCGTGGGGATCGAGGAGTCGCACGGGGTGCTGGTGACGCCGTCGATGCGCGACAAGGACGCGGCGGGCGCGGCGCTCGGGCTGGCGGAGCATGCGGGTCGGTTGAAGAGAGAGGGGCGGACGCTCGTAGACGCGCTGCACGGGCTGTGGGAGCGGGAGGGGTATCTGCACAACGAGCTGATCAGCACGGTGATGCGCGGGGCGGCGGGGCGCGGGCGGATCGAGCGCATCCAGCAGCAATTCCGCGCCGATCCGCCGACGGAGATCGGCGGCTGTGCGGTGACGGCCTTCCACGATCGATCCGATCCGGCGGGGCCGCTGGGGCCGATCCGCAGCGGGACGGACGCGGCGAGCCGGGACATGCTGGTGTTCCAGCTCGGGCCGGATCGGCGCATCCTGCTGCGCCCGTCGGGGACGGAGCCGAAGAACAAGGTGTACGTCGAGGTGTGCGGCCGACCGGTCGCCGAGATGGTGGGCGCGGATCTGGCCGCCGAGCAGGCGCGGGTGGCGGCGGAGGCGCGGGCGCTGGCGACCGCGTTCGTGCAGCAGATGCTGGCGGGCGTCGGGATCGCGCTCCCGGCGTGGGCGGTGCAGGTCAGCGATCTGGTCGCCGTCGAGCAGAAGCAGCATGCGGCGGAGGTGCTGCTTCCAGAGGTGCTGGCCCGGGTGGCGTCGGGCGATGCGCCGGAGGCGATCCGGGGCTGGGTGGAGCAGCAGATCCAGGGCTACGGGCGCGATCCGCTCCGGCTGCTCGCGCCGGGGATCCAGGCGTGGCTCGCGGAGCAGACGGGCGCAGCGGGGGAGCGGGCAGGGGTGCGGGCGGTGTTCGGCCTCTGATCAGGGTCATAGAAACGGAATTATAGAAACGGAATCAAACTGGAGAACCGATGGTGTTCATTCTGGCATTTCTGGCCTGTCCCGGCGGCAGCAAGGACAGCGACTCATCCGGCGGCAGCTGCAGCGGCGCGCCGCAGATCGCCGACTACAACATCGAGTGCTACGACCGATCCTGCGAGTGGTGGGTCGAGGCCGACGCCCCGATAGGCCGGGTGGAGATGACCGTCACCGAGACTGCCGATCCGACCAGCACTTGCGGCCCGGCGAAGGGCGGCAAGGGCGACGTCAACGAGTGCGGCGTGTGGCAGGAGACCCACACCGGCTTCTCCCTGGACGGCGCGGTCGGCGCCTGCGGCGAGCGGCAGCTCATCACGCTGGAGATCGTGTATGACTATCGGGATCAGGTCGACAACCGCTCCACCCTGTTCGACCGGGAGCTGGGCGGGGTGACCGCGCTCATCGAGATCTACGATCAGGACGGCAACTACGCGGACTGTCGCGTCACCGGACATGACCCCGGCTACTTCTCCAATGTCTGTTCCAATGTGGACTGAGCAGGGATCTGTACAGTCGCGGCAGGATCGGCTATCATAGGTGTGTGCCTACTTTGGCACTCTGGAGGAGACATGCTTTTCATTATGGCGTTCCTCGCCTGCCCGAGCGGCAGCAAGGACAGCGACTCAGGGAGCGGCGGCTGCGGCGGCGCGCCCGCAATCACCAACTACAACATCGAATGCAACGGAGGCTCCTGTGAGTGGTGGGTTGAGGCCGACGCCCCGATGGGCAACGTGGTCATGACCGCCGCCCAGACCGGCGACCCCGCCGGCTCCTGCGGCCCCAAGGGCGACGTCAACGAGTGCGGCGAGTGGCAGGAGACCCACGACGCCTTCTCGGTGGACGGCTCGGTCGGCGCCTGCGGCGAGCGCAAGGCCATCAGCCTCAATGTTGAGACTGACTTCCGGAACCAGACCGACAACCAGTCCACCCTGTTCGACACCGAGCTGGGCGAGCTGACCGTCCTCATCGAGATCTACGACACCAACGGGGACTTCTCCGACTGTCTGGTCTTCGGCGACGAGCCCGGCTACTTCTCTGCCGACTGCACCAACGTCGACAACTGAGAGCTGCTGAGGCTGTCCGGCCCCGGGCCGGGCGGTTCGCGCGGGCGCCGCTGTCTCTGTGGACAGCGGCGCTCTGCGTTAAGGGGCCGGACAGGACATGCTCCTGTGATGCGTTGGAGGAGATATGCTTTTCATCTTGGCCTGTGCGCCCGATCCGGCTCCGGCAGCGGATGGCCTGACGCTGGAGCCGCCGCACATCACGGCTGCGGAGGTCGCCTGTGACCCGCAGGACGCGATCTGGCGCTTCGGCGTTGACACGGACGCATGGACGGGCAACGGGCGGCTGATCTGGTCGACGGACGGGCGCTACATCGAGTACCACGACATCGATTCGGTGGTCTCGGCGCCGGACGGCACCTCGGATCAATTGGAGCTGGTGCTGGGCGTGGTGGCGGATCGCGCGTTCGTGATCCCGGACAGCACGACCTTCTTTAATTGCGCCGAGCCGGGGCTGTCTGCGGTGCTGCGGGTGCTGGGCCCGGAGGGCGAGGTGGTGACGGACTGCCGGGGGTTCGGCGGGGATCAGTGGGGGGAGTGGGGGC
>JBEIQZ010000896.1:0-1361 GCA_040376255.1 Alphaproteobacteria bacterium | reverse complement strand
GTGCAGGGGCCGGGGCGGGCTTGGGAAGGGCGTCCATCGGGGTCTCCTGACCACCCTCGAAAGAGATTCCTTCTTTGGGTGGTCTCACCCTCTATGGCGCGTAGGGTGTCGCTCATTGAAAAGATATTTTTACGCCCTCTATTTTGAGGATCGGCATGACAGGGAGAGACCGATTCCGTGTGTCCGTCTTTCAGGCTACACTGAGGAGATGATCTCTTCTCTGCTGCTCCTGATCTCCGCTCCGGCGATGTCTGCTCCCGGCGCGACGCTGCCCGGCGTCCCGCTGCCGTTCGAGGTGAACGCTGAGGGGGGGTGGATACTCCCGGCGGAATTGCCTCCGGCGTTCGCGGCGGCCGGGGTGAAGCCGGGGTGGCAGCTGGCGACGGTGGACGGGCTGAAGCTTGCGGAGGCGGGGCCGCTGGCGGCGCAGCAGCTCGTGGCGTCGGGGCAGGCGCGGCCAGTGCGGCTCTCGTTCCTGGCGCCGGAGGGCGAGGTGGTGGTGGTGGTGCCGCGCGTGCCGCTGGTGGTGGTCGAGGAGATCGGGCTGCTGCCGTGGCCGGAGGGGTTCAAGGCGGAGGGCGCGGCGTGGCGGGCGGGGGGCGACGGGGCGCCGCTGCTGCTGGACGCGGAGGGGGGGCGCTGGTCGCTGGAGGAGGCGACAGGGGCGCAGCAGCGGATCGCGGCGCCGGGCGGGGGCAGCGCTAAAGACAGCGCCGGAGACAGCTACAATGTCCCGGAGGTCTGGTGGTCGCTGGCGGCGGCGGGCTGGGCGGTGACGGCCCCCGACGCGGTGCTGACCGGGGATCGGGCCTGGGCGATGGGGGCGCTCAGCGGGGCGGCGCGGCTCCGCAGCTTCCAGGGCCGCGCCGGGGATCACCTCGCGATCCCGCAGGCGGACGGGCTCCGCATCCTCGCGGTAAACTGGCCGCAGGGGACGCCCGCGCTGCCGTTCTGCTCGCCGGAGGTGCCTGAGACCTGCCTCGTGGCGGGCCGCCAGATCGTCTCTCAGCTCCTCGACCGCCCCGGCGGGCAGGCGGAGGCGCTCCGGGTGTTCGGGGTGGCCTGCGAGGGGGGCAGCTACCGCGCATGCCTGGAGGCGGTGGCGCTGGAGGACGTGCGGCTCTCGGATCGGGCGCTCGCCTGCGGGGAGCGGGACGTGAACGCCTGCCACAGCGTCGCGGCGGCGCGCATGCTGGAGGAGGGCGAGAACCCCTCGCCGCTGCTGATGGGCGTGCTGGAGTACGCCTGCGCGGTGGACGCCTCGGGGTCGCTGGGGGAGCGGCTGCGGCGGCTGGAGGACGTCGGGGAGGGCTGCATGATGCTGAGCCGTGCCTTCGATCAGCTCAACATCCAGGATCGCG
>JBEIQZ010000620.1:0-3338 GCA_040376255.1 Alphaproteobacteria bacterium | reverse complement strand
GGGCTTCGGTGAGGACGACGGCGCACTCTTCGGCGTCGCCCTGGTTCCGGGGAGCGATCTCGACGGTCCAGCAGCCGCCGAAGGGGCCGCCCTGATCGGTGACGCAGCGGACGGTGCGGCGGTTGTCGATGACCTCGACGGTCTCGGCGGTGACGGCGGTGCCGTCGCGGGAGATCTCGCGCCAGACGGGGTGGCCGCGCAGGGGCTCCTGCGGTTCGACGGCGGCGAGGTCGGTGCGCCAGGCGGGCCAGGCGGCGACATCGGAGATCGCGGCCCAGGCGGCGGCGGCGGGCGCGCGGTAGCGGGCGGAGCGGGAGAGCTTCGCGCTGAGGGGGACGGGGTGGCTGAACCACCAGGCGGCGAGGGCGGCGGGGAGGAGCGTCGCGGCCAGCAGGAGGGCGGGGCGGCGCAGGGGGCGCTGCATGGGTCAGCGATCCTGGCGGAACAGGAAGAGGCTGCCGGTGGTGCCGAGGCTGTTTACCCACAGATCGCCGTCGCCGTCGCCGTCTGCGTCCTGCGCCACTGCGGCGGAGCCGAAGAGGTTGTCGCTCAGGTAGTCCTCGAACATCGGGGAGCCGGTGGCGGCGGTGTAGCTGCCGCCGGCGAGGAGGTCGGCCCCGGCGACGCGGAGGCAGCGGGCGGTGAAGCCGGAGTCTCCGGCGCCGGGCTCGCAGACGATGAGATCCGGCAGGCCGTCGAGATCGGTGTCGATGCTGTCGGGGCCGGACATGGAGGCGGCGCGGGCGCGGCTGTCGACGGTGCTGCCGGTGACGGTGGCCCAGGCGGCGTCTGCGGCGGCGCCCTCAGGGGGGAGGCCGCTGATGAGGAAGATCTGTCCGGCGCCGTCGGCGTTCCCGGAGACGGAGATCAGCATGTCACCGTAGCCGTCCCCGGCGAGATCGGGCAGGCTGCTGATGGCGGAGATCCCGCCGCTGACGCTGAGGCGGGGGAGATCGCTGAGCGCGGTGGCGCCGCCTGCGGCGAGGGTGGCGGAGTCCACGATGGAGAGGCGGGAGGCCAGCGTGGTGGTCTGGACGAACAGCTCGGACATCCCGTCCCCGTCGAGGTCGTCGGCGGCGCCGCAGGTGTCGAGGGGGTCCTCGTCTGAGCCGACCCAGCGCTCATCGAAGCTGCCGCCGTCGAGCAGGCTGATTTGGGTGCCGCCCGGAGTGAAGGCGGTGAAGTCAGCGACGCCGTCGCCGGTCTCGTCGGAGAGGGCGGTGAGGACGGCGGCGCCGCTGCTGCTCTCAAAGAGGGCGTCGGCGTCGGCGGTGCCGATGAGGCCCGCGCCGCTGAGCGCGGAGATGCGGTAGACGGCGCCGGCGCCGGCGCTGCCGAGGAGGAGCCGGTCATCGAGGCGGATGATGCTGTAGCCGAGGTAGCTGTTGTCGATGTCGCCCTTGATCCGGGCGGTGGCGCTCGTCTGGAGCACCGCGCCTTCCTGGATCGGGAACACCCACACCTGCCCGACCTCCCCGTCAGAGGTGGGCGCGCTGATCGCGACCTCCTGAACGCCATCCCCGTCCGCGTCGCCGAGCGGCGCCCAGCCGCTTCCACAGCCGACATCCAGGTCGAGAGCCGAGCCCTGCCACCGGCTGGTGGCGTAGTAGGAGACGATGTGATCGACGGTGCCGTCGCAGTCGTTGTCGCGCCCGTCCCAGATCTCGGTGGCGTCGGTGTTGACGGCGGGGTCCTCGTCGTCGCAGTCGACGCCGCCGCTGCCCGACCACTGCTCGCCGTCGACGTCCTGATCGTAGTCGTCGGCGGTGTCGCAGTCCTGATCGACGCCGTCGTACCAGATGTCCTCGGCGCCGGGGTAGATGGCGGGGTCCTGATCGTCGCAGTCCTCCAGCCGGGTGGCGCCGTCGCCGTCGCAGTCGTCAGGCAGCTCCTCGACCCCGGAGCAGTCGTCGTCGAGCCCGTTGTAGCAGACCTCCTCCGCGCCGGGGTGGATCGTCGGGTTGCTGTCGTTGCAGTCGTCCCCGCCCCCGGCGGCGCCGGTGAAGCCGTCGCCGTCGACGTCGCTGACGTCCGCCCCGTCGCAGTCCTGATCGATGCCGTCGTAGGGCACCTCGCGGGCGCCGGGGTAGGCGTAGGGATCGTCAGGGGCGCAGTCGGCGTCGTCCGGCACGCCGTCCCCGTCCGCGTCCGGGCCGGAGGGGCCGGAGTCGTCAGCGGAGTCCCCGACGTCCGGCTTGGAGCTGTCCGGGCCGGCGCCGTCGCAGCCGAGCATCGGGAGGAGGGAGAGGGCAGACAACGCGGAGAGCTGGAGGAGGCGCATCTGTCCTGCTAGCCCGCCCGCGCGCTGCCCGCTACCCGCCGGGCGCGGTCACCCGGCCGGGACCGGATGACCGGCTGATCACTCGATCCCGCCGCCGCCGCCGCTGCTGCCGCCGCCCGCCTGCGCCTTCATCGCCAGCTCCGTGGCCTCCTCCACCGAGTAGGAGGTGCGGAAGCCGGTGAAATTGCCGGTGCCGGAGCAGGTGGAGGAGACGGTGATCGAGCAGGTCTCCTGCTCGCAGTCCGCGTCGGCGGCGGCGTTGCGGACGCGCTCGCCGTCCTGCGTCTCCAGGTAGTTGCCCGCCGGGATGCTGCCGTTGGCGCCGACCGCGTCCATCGCCTCGCCGCGCCACTCGTCGGTCTCGGTGTACTTGACGGTGGAGGAGCCCTCGCCCTTGACCGTCCCGTCCAGATCGCCCCCGGCGAGGGAGACGGTGATGGTGGTCTTGCTCACGCTGTCCGACTGGGTGTCGAACGCATAGTCCTGATTGAAGCTGCGCCCGTCGGTGCTGGCCGTCTTCTCGTCCCAGGAGAACGACCAGGCGCCGCCGTCCTTGGCGCCCGGATAGACGCCGCCGCCGAAGATCAGCGTCCCGTGATCGCCGGTGATCTCGATGACCGCCGGGGCGAGGGTGCTGTCGCCCTCGAAGGTGCTGTAGGTGTCGAGGGGGCTGTTGCCGGTGTCGACCGGGGCGTCGTCTTCGATGACGTCAGCGTCCTTGAAGTTGTGCTTCACGTCGTCTGTACACTCTGTGCCGTCCTCAGTGTACGGGAACTCCAGGAACCACACTCCCTCCAGGTTGCCGCAGGCAGCAAGGAGCGGAAAGACAAGAAGAAAGCTGCGCATGATAAGACTCCAGGGGGTCACAGATAACCCCGAAAAGCCCGACTGTCCATATGTACATTGAGATACACACCGGCGCAGCCCGGTCCCGCAGATCTGCGGGCGCGCCGGACAGGTACGCCGGATCAGGTTAGCCTGTCCCCTGCCCTGGAAAGGAGCGTCCCCGTGCATGCATTTGAGACCTTCGGGATCACCGACTCGCTGATCCGGGATC
>JBEIQZ010000586.1:0-3731 GCA_040376255.1 Alphaproteobacteria bacterium | reverse complement strand
GACGCGGAGCTGTGTCCGCTCACCCGCCTGCCCGCCCGGCAGAAATTCCTGTCCGTGGAGCAGCAGGATCGGGACCCCGTCCACCCTGCCCCCGGTCGATCCCTGCTCAGGGAGGCGCGTCACACAGGCGGGCCGCTCTTTCTGCCGCTGGAGCAGCGTCCAGAGCGCGGACGACCCCTCCGGCGTCCGGGTCGCGCAGCCGGGTGTCCCCGGCGTTTCCAGCACATACAGATCAGGCGGGAGCGGCGCGGGCAGCCCCGGGCGCCCCGCCCCCGGCTCTCCCGCCCGGAGCAGCCAGGAGAGCGCATTATAAAACAGCCGCTCGTTGCCTTCGAGGCCGATCATGTCCTCCCCCCAGGCCGCGCGATCCCCCAGGTAGACCACCCGCCCTGCCCCGACCTCCAGCGCCCCGATCACCGTGGCCGCGCCCTGCTCCTCGCCTGGATCGCGCCGCAGATCGCCGGTGAAGGCGCGGGAGCCGTCCCAGCCGTCCAGCCAGCCGGAGGCCGGGCTCTGGAGGACGGCACCCATCCCCTCGACCGTCCCCACCGCCCGAAACGCGACCCGGCCCACGCCGCGCCCGATCGGGTGGGCCTCCGGGACGTCGAGCCGGAGCGCCGCGAAGGCGTCGGGGGCCAGCAGATCGGCGGGATCGTCGGAGGCGGCGGTGACCGGGCGCAGCCGGAAGCCGAGCGCCTGCTGCAGATCGGCGATCATCTCGATATGGAAGAACCGATCCGCGCTGTCCCCGATCAGCAGCAGGCCGCCGCCCGCGCGCACGAACGCCGCGACGGCGAGGCTCTCCGCCAGCGTGAAGCCGCGACGGTCGCCCATCGGCAGGTTGATCACCAGCAGCGACGCGCCCCGCAGCCGCCACGGGGTCAGCGGCGCGCGCACCGGGATCACCTCCCGATCCGCGCGCCGGAGCGGGGAGAGCGCGCGGGTCAGCTCCGGCGCGTCCAATTCCGGCTCCTCGCCCGGCGCAGGGCCGAAGCTGTGCCAGCGGTCGAGCAGGATCGGCCCGGAGGGGGAGGGGGGCCACCGGCTCAGGATCATGTCGGCGTAGAGCGGGCTGTCGATGCTGCCGTCCTGCCCCCCGTCCGCCTCCAGGAACACGGTGTACGGCGCCAGCTTGTCCGGCAGCGGCTCCGGCAATTCCTTCGGCGCTGCCCGCTGCGCGGTCAGCAGCCACGGCAGCATCACCAGCGCGCTGATCAGCGAGGGCAGCGCCAGCACGGCAAGGGACGGCACCGATGATAAAATCGACGATAAAGACATGGACAATCCCCGCGTTACGGCACCCTCAGGAGCGTCCCCCTGCTCTCCCCCACGCCCCACACCAGGATCTCCGCCCGCCCGTCCCCGGTGAGATCCGCGACGAACAGCGTCTCCTCCCCGAGCGGCACCCGGATGTCCTGTGTCCACGCCGGGCTGCTCTCCATGCCGCCCGCCGTCCCCCGGTAGATCCGGACGCTGTCCGCGCCGTCGTTCGTCACCAGATCCAGCCGCTTGTCCCCGTCCAGATCGGCGGTGTAGCTCGCCTGCAGCCGCCCCTCCGGCTCCAGCGGGAAGCTGATGGCGCGCAGGCTCGCAGGCGGCGTCTTGAAGCTGCCCCCGCCGCTCGCGGCCCGGTCGAAGGCGTAGAGCCGCAGATCCACCCGCACCGCCTTCGACACCATCGCCCGCGCGAGGTTCCCCATCCCCACGTCCACCTCCGGCACCAGCCAGTCCTGATCCCCGTCGCCGTCCCAGTCCACCAATTCCAGCCCGAACGACGCCGACGCCAGCGTGAGCGTCGTGGCCGCCGTGAAGCCCGTCCCGGTGCCACGATAAAAGAGCATCTCCGAGGTCGACCCGAAGAAGCTCCCGCCCATCACCAGCCGGTTCACCGCCAGATCCACCTTCCCGTCCCCGTCCACGTCCTCGAACCACACCCCGTTCAGCTCCCGCCGCACCTCCCCCGGCTTCGGTGGCTGCGGCCTCGGCTCCAGATCCAGCGGCAGCGTCAGCAGCGCCGTCCGCGACCCCAGCATCGGCCCGCCGAAGAACACCTGCACCTTCGCATGCGAGGGCAGCAGCAGATCCCGCACCCCGTCCCCGTCCACGTCCGCCACCGTCACCGCCGGAGGCCGCACGCTCAGCACCTGGCTCTGCGCGCCGCTCCGCCAGGAGGTCGAGAGCGATCCCTCCGCCGCCGCCGCCACCGACCCCATCGCCGTCCCGTCCCCCCGGAACAGGTGGAGCTTCCCGGCGCTGTAGATCAGGATCTCCATCCCGTTGGCCCCCCCGTCCCCGGCGATGTCGTACAGCAGCTCCGCCTTCACCGGCGTCGTCGCCCCCATCGCCGCCAGCGGCGTCGCCATCGACACCACCCGCACCGGCGACGTCCCGTCGTACCGCACCACCCCGTCCTTGTCCTGCGCGTAGATCGCCCCGTCCGCGTCCCACAGCACCGCCCGGTTGCCGAGATCGATGGTCGCCGTCCCTTCAAGCTGCCCCGCCGCCGAGACATGCACGATGGTCAGCCGCACCTTGTCCGGCGCGTCCCCCGCCGGGATGCGGCTCTCAAAGATCAGCTCCTTGCGGGTGTCCCCGTCGATGTTCTCAGCGTAGACAGCGGCCACGTTGGCCGGGAGATCAAAAGAGAGCTGCTGGAGAGGCATCCCGCGACTTTAGCCCGTCACAACGGCACCCGCACCCGGCTCCTCACCGGGATCGGCCCCGCCAGCACCAGCGCGCCGCGCCAGGGGACGCGCACGATGATCCGGTCGATGGTCGCCGCGTCGCCGAGGCCGATGTGAGCGACGGCGGGCTGCGCGGAGGCGAAGCTGCCGTCCGCCGTGATGAGGGCTGCGCGGCGGAGGCCGCCCGCCTCGACGATGGCCGTAGAGCCGGAGGGGGCGCTGATCTCGACCCATGCGCCCTCCGTGCAGCCCTCCGACAGTAAAATGTGCGGCGAGCGCCACCCGTCCCCTAATAAAATATCCGGCGTCCCGTCCCCGTTCAGATCCGGCGTCAGCACCGACCGCGTCCCCGCCGACTGCGGCAGCCCCAGCCCCGTCCCCGCCTCCGCCCAGCCGTCCCCGCCCTGCAGGTACAGCCAGGCGGGCCAGGGCTCCGCCTCCGCCATCCAGAACCAGCTCGACGGCAGCACCAGATCCGTGTAGCCGTGGTTGTCCATGTCCACCGGCGCCACGCCCCACAGCATCTGCGTCTCCGGCGCCACGCTCACCGGGATCTCCGCCGAGGCGTCGTAGAACCCCGCGTCGTCCTGCGCCAGCACCCACAGCCGCTTCGCATCCCCCAGCACCGCGTCCAGCCGCCCGTCCCGGTCGATGTCGCCCCAGGCCTGGCCCATACAGCTCGCCTGAACATCCAGCCCGCGCGCGTCGGCCGCCGGGGAGAGCGTCCCCGCCCCGTCGTTCATCAGCAGCCCGTCCGGCGCGTACTCAGCGCCCCGATCGTTGCAGAGGTACACATCCGGCGCGTTGTCCCCGTCCATGTCCAGCGTCGTCGTATCGAACACCTTGCCCCAGAAGCTCTCCGGCGCATCCACCGGGACGGACGCGGCGAAGCTCCGCCCGCCGCTGTTCAGGATCATGTGCGACTGCAGCGACTCCCCGTCCCCGAACGGGCTGGTCGTGCTGAGCAGCATGTCCGGGTCGCCGTCGCCGTCGAAGTCCGCGATGGAGATGTCCCGGATATAGTCCTTGCCGCCCATGTGGATCTCG
>JBEIQZ010000963.1:0-1058 GCA_040376255.1 Alphaproteobacteria bacterium | reverse complement strand
TGTCCTCAGCCTCGCAGCGGACGATCCGCTCCGCCGCCCCCTGTTGGAGGTGGCCACTGCCGCGATGCAGGATGTGGGCCTCGGGGTGGTGGAGATCGAGCGCAGTGCCGATCGGCGCTGGCGTCGCCGCAGCGGCCGCTTCCAACCGCGCTACGACCGGCGCATCAGCGGCCTCACCGGGCTGGAGAGCCCAGAAGCCAGGCTGCATGTCAGCGGTCCGGCGGCGGCGGTGTTCCGCAGGCGCCAGCGGCTTGGCTACGACGACGGACTCGGCGATCGGGTGATCGGCAGCTTTGCCAATTGCGCCGGCGGCCAGACCCCCTGGGGCACGGTGCTCTCTGCCGAGGAGAACATCCAGACCCATGTGGTGGAGGCGGTGTACGCCGATGGCAGTTCGCCCTCGCCGGCGGAGCGACCCTTCCGCTTCGACGCTGAACGGCTCGAGGGCCTCGGCAACCCCTATGGCCTGGCGGGCAACAAGTACGGCTGGATGGTGGAGATCGATCCCCGCCGGCCGGAGCGCCCGCCTGTGAAACACACAGCCCTGGGACGCTTCCGCCATGAAGCCGTGGCGGTGCGCGCCCGCGCCGGTGAGCCGCTGGTGGTGTATTCCGGCTGCGACCGCCATGGCGGCCATCTCTATCGCTTTGTGAGTGCCGCGATCGTGCGTGATCCCCGCGATCCGGCCAACTCGCGCCTGCTGGAGCGGGGCCGGCTGGAGGTGGCGCGCTTTGATGCGAACGGCGGTGGCGAATGGATCCCGCTGCAGCCTCAGACGCGGCTCAACCCTCTGCTCCCCTCCCACTTCTCCCGTTTCGATCTGCCCGCGGTGTTGCCGCTGCCCCACAGCGACCGCAGCAAAGCCGGCGCTGAGCTGCTGCAGAGCGATGCCCAGCTGAAGGTCTACCGCCAACGCTTCGGCACCCTGGCCGATCTCTACCCGGGACGGGGGGAGGAGCAGCTTGGAGCGATCCTGATCGATGCCCACCTGGCCGCGAATGCGGCCGGGGCCACCCCCACGGCCAGGCCGGAGGACACCGAACTCGATCCGCGCACGG
>JBEIQZ010000063.1:0-16444 GCA_040376255.1 Alphaproteobacteria bacterium | reverse complement strand
CACCCTGCCCCTCCTGTGGGCCTCCCCGGCGCTCGCCAAGGAAAAATATCAGCGCGTCGTCGCGCCTGAGCATGTGATCGACGGGCTGCGGAAGGTGGCGATCATCGAGAGCGGCGACGGCTGGAACCACTACTTCCGCGACGCGATCTCGCGCGATCTGCGCTCCCAGATCGGCCGCGCGGACGGCGTGCCTGAGGCGGACGCCGGGCTGAAGACCGGGATCGTCGACTTTGCGTTGGTGAAGGGGTCGGCGACGCCGGGCGGCGAGGAGGTGCGGAAGCTCGCCGCCGGGAGCGCCGCGCAGGCCGTCCTGAGCGTGACCGCCACCGGCAAAGAGACAGCCTACGAGACCTACACTGAGGATCGCACCGCCGTCACCTACGAGAACGGCGAGAAGAAGGAGCGCAAGTACACCGTCTCCTGCGCCCGCCGCGACGCCGAGGCGGGCTGGACGGCGGCGCTCTACCTGGGGAGCGACGGATCGGAGGTGATGCACACCTCGGGCAGCGGCACGCTCAGCTCCCGCGACTGCGACGAGGAGGGGGACGATCCGCTGAAGATCCTCACCGCCGACGAGATGATCGCCAATGTGCTGGAGGGCGGATCGAAGACGCTGGTGATCAAGTTCAGCCCGTACTGGTCGCTGATCAAGGTCGCCTTCGCCAAGGACAAGGCGGTCAGCGACGCGGTGGAGGTCGCTGACAAGTCCGGGGACTGGGCGACGGCGGTGGAGATGGCCCAGAACCTCCTGGTGGACGACGCCTTCAACGCGCCTGCGATCTACCTGATCGGCTTCGCGCTGGAGATGAACGGACGCTCAGAAGAGGCGGCGATCCTGTACAAATTCGCCGCGCGCATGAAGGACGATGTGCTGTACCAGCAGGCCGTCGTCCGCGCCCGCGCCCGCGCCGCCGAGCTGGTGACGCTGGAGCGCGCCTACGGGATCAAGCCGAAGCGCGCGGAGTTCTCCGGCGTGGAGGCCGTGCTGGAGCGCGCCCGCCGCGCCGCCGACATCCCGGTGGCCGGCGTCCCCGCCGAGATCAAGGGGACGCGCAACAAGCGCATCCCGGTGTTCCGCGACAGCGATCCCGCCTCGGACGTGATCCTGATGGTCCCCGGCGACACCGAGGTCCGCCGGATCAGCGAGAGCAAGGGGATGGTGCAGATCCAGCTCCCCGACGGGCAGCAGGGGTGGGTTACATCGGATCTCGTCAAATAGGAGATCCGATGCGGCGGATGCGGCTGTGGTTGCTGGTGGGTGCGTTGCTGGCGGTCGCCCCGGAGGCGCGGGCGGGCGACGCGGCGCGGGCCGAGGCGCTGATCGGGCAGCAGAGGTACGACGATGCCATCGCGCTGATCCAGGAGGCGATGCGCGGGAAGCTCAGCTACACCGAGCTCCAGGCGCTGAAGGCGCTGCTGGATCAGGCGCTGTTCGCCCGCGCCGAGCAGGACGGCACGCCCGACGCATACACCACCTACCTCCGCCTCCGGCCCAGCGGCGCCAACGCCGGGATCGCCCGCCAGCGGCTCTGCGGCGGGGCCATGCTCACCGCTGAGCAGCAGCAGCTCTGCGCCGGGGCGCCTGCCGCGCCGGTGGTCGCGTCCTCGCCGGTGCTGACGCTGTCGCTCCCGTCGACGCTCCCGTCGGTCTGGCCGGACGTCGACACCGCGATCCGCACCGGCGCGCAGGCCCCGGCGGACGCTGCGCTGGTGATCGGGAACGAGGACTACGCCTTCCTGCCCGATGTCCCCTACGCCCGCGCCGACGCCGTCGCCTTCTACCAGTGGCTCGTCTACAGCCGGGGCGTGCCGACCGCCTCCGCCGCGCTGCTCGACGGTCGGGCCAGCCGCGAGATGATCGAGCAGGCCGCCGCAGGCGCCGTCAAAAAGGTGGGGCGCGGCGGGACGCTCTGGGTCTACTTCTCCGGCCACGGCGCCGCCTCGCCCACCGACGGCAGCCGCCTGCTGCTCGGGGACGACGCGCGCTCAGAGATGTCCGGCTTCGAGAGCCGATCCGTCCGGGTCGATGCGCTGCGGAAGATGGCCGAGGACGCCGGTGTCCGCGCCGTCTTCCTGCTCGACACCTGCTACAGCGGCGCCGGGCGCAACGGTGAGACCCTGCTCGCCGGTCGCCGCATCGCCGTCCCCGCCTGGGCGCTCGAACCGCCTGAGGCGCAGATCCTCGAATGGAGCGCCGCCGGGCCGGATCAGCTCTCCGGCCCCATCACCGGCGCCCGCCACGGCGCATTCACCTGGTTCGTCCTCGGCTCCCTGCGCGGCTGGGCCGACGGCGCCGTCGACGGGCAGCGCGACGGGACCGTCACCGCCGCCGAGGCCGACGCCTACGTCCGCCAGGGCCTGAGCAGCCTCGGCATCACCGATCAGACCCCGGTGATGGTCGCCGCCGATCCCGCCGCATGGCAGCTCGGCAGCGGCGGGGAGAAGGGGCCGGATCTGGCGAAGCTCCGGCTGAGCGGGCAGCTCCGGTAGGTCCTGCGGGTCCCCCTCTAAGCTGTGGTTCTCCCTTTAAGGCGGGTCTGGGTGGGCCACCACCCAGCGGGGTCAGGGGCAGCGCCCCTTGCAGGCGCCGGAGCTGCCGCCCACCTGCACCCTTCATATCGGATGGAGTAGAATCGAGGCTTGATGGCTTGGAGGGGCTGGCGCCCCATCCCAGCCACCGAAGCCTCGATTCCACTCCATCCGATATCTTGTCTCTTGCTGAATCAGCACGCATTTCATGCGCGCTGATATCATCCTGCCCCGACTGCGGACCTCTCCTCTCTGTGAGCGCGCGTAAAGCGCCGCTCTCACAGAAGCCCCCTTAAGGGGGCTTCTGTGGTATTGGTAGCGCCGGGTTTTCCCGACCCCCCGGGCCAGAAATGATTTCTGGCCCGGTCGCTTTCTCTGACCACCTGCGCCGGTATCCACCGCTTGCACAGCGCGCTTCTGGCGCACGCTGGAGAGCGGATTCAGCGAACCCGGCAGAGCCGGCCCGGCGGCATGGCGGGCGGCAGAGGCGCAGGAATCCACGGAGCGATGGGGGAGAACCCGCCTGTCTGTATCTCAGGGCAATGGAGCCATCAAACGCCGTTATTTCGCTGGTATACGTCTGATACAGACGCACGGGCGCACCGGGAAGGCACACGCCTCCCCGGTGCCGCATACCTTACCCCTTAGAACAGGTCGGGCGCGCTCCGTCGTCGCTGATCGAGGCGCTTCAGGCGCTGCAGCGCCTCATCGACCCGGTACTGCTGCATCAGCGGGCCGAAGCAGCGCAGCCCGGCGATCTTGTCGGGAGCGTCGTCGAAGGCAGTCAGCGCCTCCAGCGAGTAGCCCAGCAGCGCGCGGGCCTCCGCGAGTCCCGCCCCGATCTCTGCCCGATCCTGTCCGGTGGCTGTGTCGTCGCGCCCGAACTGCTCCAGATCGGCGATGATGCTGGCGCACTCCCTCACCCGGTCGACGACCTCGCGCAGCGCCTCCGTCGTGGCTGCCGCCCGGGACTGGACCCGCGCCTGGTACTCCCGCTCACGCTGCTCCTGGTCGCGCCGGGCGGCCTGGTCGCGCTGCTCCTGGTCGCGGAGGCGCTGCCTGCGCTGCTCCTGCTCCTCCTCCCAGGCCGGATCAGCCGGAGGATCGGCGGGCCGGGCCGGGCGGTCGCTCCCGCCGTGCGTGAGCTGGCGCAGCGCCTCCGGGAGCCGGTGCTTCACGATCATGAACGACCGGGCGTTCGCGCCGACGCAGTCAGCTATCCAGGCGACGATCCGGGCAGCCTGCCCGCCGTACTCGCTGATGAGGCTGTCCGCAAAAGCCACCTCGCGGGAGGTCGGACGCCGCGCGCCCTCGCCGTGGCAGGCGGTGAGGAAGGTCTGCGCGAGCTGTCTCCCGGCGGCTGTGCCGGGATCGCGTCTGTCGGGCGCGACCGGGGCGGGGCTGATCGGAGCGGGGCTGAGCGGGGGTGCGGGCGGTGCGGGCAGTGCGGGCGGCGCGGGCGCAGCGAGGACGGGCGGCTCGTGGTGGTGGCGGTGCCAGGGGACTTTCAGGCGTTCGGCCTCTCGCCACTGCTCGCGCCACGCGGCGATGCGCTGCTCCTCCTCCGGCGTCCTGAGGCTGGGCGGGGTCAGGAGGCGATAGAGGTTCGGTGCGAAAAAGGTACCGGATCTTCCACGCGGATCGATGAGACGGCGGCGCATCAGCAGCCCCGCCGCCTCCAACACCCGGACGGCCACGACCACGGTGTCACGGCAGACCCCGGCCTTCTCCGCCACATCGGCGAAGGAGATGAAGCCTTCGCGCGGGTTGCCCTCGCCCTTCTTCTTGTGAAGGACGTCGTTGAAGGTGATCCAGATCAGCCGCTGCGCCGGAGTCAGCGCCAGCAGCTCGCTGCTCTGCCCCCGCTTGCGCCGGGTGACGATCTCGCGGGAATGGAGGATGTTGTTGTCGATGTGGAGGTACCCCGCGCTCATTGCCCACCCCCTGCCGCTGCTGCCGGATGGAGAGGAGAGCGGGCGTTGAACCGATCATCCGGCGCGTTTTTGGGAGATGTCGCAGAGAGAGGATTGACGAAGACAGGGGCGTGCGATAACCTGCTCTCATCAGAGCTGGTTGCGGTGGCAGTCATCTTTGGATTCCTAAGAACCCCGTGAGTCGTCGGCGAAAACTGGCTCACGGGGTTTCTTCTTTTGGTCGTATCGGGTGCCTGTAGGTTCGGCGACAGGACAGCCCTGCCGCTACCGGTCAGGCTATCCCGGCGCCCCCGGTCCGCGCAATCAACTGATCTGGATAAACTCCACGCCGATCAAATATCCGGGCCGTCCTCCTGCTCCGCCGCCTTGCCGTTGTTGAGCGGGATGCCCGCCTCGCGCAGCCGCCGCCGCAGCGTGTCCCGCTGGATGCCGACGGCCTTCGACACCGACTTCAGTCCCCAGCCCTGCTCGATCAGCGCCCGCGCCGCCTTCAGCGTCTTGTCCTCCACCTGCTTGCGCGGCCGCCCGCAGTGCGTCCCCGCCGCCTGCGCCCGCCGCACGCCAGCGACGACGCGCTCCTGGATCAGCCCGCGCTCGAACTCCGCGAACGCCCCGATGATCGAGGTGAACAGCCGCCCCGCCGGGGTCGTCGTGTCCAGCCCGGCGTCCCGCAGCGACACGAAGGCGATCCCCTGCGCGGTGAACTGATCCAGCACGCCCAGGATGTGCTGCAGGCTCCGCCCCAGCCGATCCAGCTTCCACACCGCCACAAGCTCCAGCTTCCCCGCCTGCGCGTCCGCCAGCATCCGATCCAGGCCGGGCCGCGTCGTCTTCGACCCCGAGACGCCCTCATCGACGTACTCCGACACGACCCGCCAGCCGCGCTGCGCCGCGACCTGCCGCAATTCCTCAAGTTGGAGCCCGACGTCCTGCCCCTGCCCCGTCGTGCTCACCCGCGCATACAACGCCGCCCGCATCCCGCCTCCCGTGTGGCGCAGAACATAGCCCGGTGGATGGTTCTGCGCCTGAACGCCGCCCCGGCCTCACTCCGGCGGCTGCGCCCGCGTCCACCACAGCGCCAGCCCGATCCCGGCCATCACGCCGAGCATCGCCCCGCTGATCGGCCAGAACTCCTCGCTGGAGGTGCCGCTCGTCAGCCCGACCGCCACCGCGCCGCCCCAGAGCACCGCCATGCCGACGAGCGCGCCGATGCAGGCTCCCGCCCACGCGACGGAGAATTTTCCCGGGAGGTTACCTGCAATCGGGTGCGGAACCGGCTTCGACGCCGCCGCGAGCTCCGCCTCCAGCGTCCCCGGCGGCTGCCCGAGCGCGGCCCGCACCGACGCCGCCGCCGCGAGGTGGACACGGTGACCGCGCAAAAAACCGCTCAGCGGCTGCCGCTCGGCGCCCGGCCCCACCAGCACCAGCCGCCCGTACGGCTCTGGAGGCGTGGCGCGGCTGTCGAGCGACCCCT
The DNA here is from genome assembly GCA_040376255.1 of Alphaproteobacteria bacterium. Taxonomy (GTDB): domain Bacteria; phylum Myxococcota_A; class UBA796; order UBA796; family SXON01; genus JBEIQZ01. The sequence continues at coordinate 10,507 of JBEIQZ010000063.1, read as the reverse complement.
TCCGGCGTTCCGACTCCACGATCACGTCCGCCCCGCGCGGCAGCGTGAACGTCCGCCACGGCATCCGCAGCCACAGGACGCGGCGCGCGACCCTGAGCTGTCCTGCCGCCCGATCCACCTGCAGCACCACGCTCCCCATGTCGCGCAGCCCGCTGTACGCCACCGCAGCCGCGATCAGCGCGATGACCGGCCCGAAGAAGACCCCCCATATCGGCGCGCGGAGCGACGCGCTGAACCACCGCTTGTCGGCGATCCCCGCCTGCACCTCTGCCGCGAACGCCTCAGCCTCCTCCGGCGGCACCCGCATCGACCGGAGCGGCGGCCCCGACGCGAGATCCAGGTGGGGGACGCCCCAGCGCGTGACCACGCCCTTGTTGGACGTCGTCTCCGCGACCACCCGCACCCCGGTCAGCGCGGAGCGCGGGAACGCCGTGCGCCGCCGGAGCGACGGGCCGCCGGTCGTCAAGTCGCACCGGTCTGTGTCCGTCCGGCAGATCAGATCGGCGCGATCCAGGCCCATCTCTACCGACACCCACGCCACAAACATCAGCCCCGCCGCGCCGACGACCTGAAGGGGGCGGACGGGGATCGGCCCGTGGATGATCGTCTCCACCGTTCAACCGACCCTTACAAACTTCTCATCCGCAAGCCGCTCCTCCCCGTCGAACCGGTAGGCGACCAGCGGCCCGCCAAGCCCGGCGCTGTAGTCGACGCAGGCGGCGCGCGGGGAGAGGACGGTGGGCGTCCCGGTCATCCAGTAGTGGCCGAAGAACACCGGCTTGTCGTGATCGTAGCCGAGCAGGTGCTCCGCCGGGACGGGCAGCGCGCCGGCATCCGGCGGGAGCGTCGCCGCGCCCGGCAGCAGCGCCGCGCGCCCGAAGGTGTCGGCCTGCCGATCCCACCACCGCAGGCGGGTGCGGCGGCGGCGGTGGCCCTCCTTGTCGTGGAAGGCGGCGCCGCCGGGGAGGTCGGCCTCGATGCCCTTGGCGATGGTCTCGACGGTGCGGTACTCCATCCTGCCGTCGCGGCTCGCCTCCGTGAGCAGCGCCGCGTCGAGCCGGTGGCCGGGCAGCAGGAGCGGGCGGATCTCCTCCATGTACGCCGGGTGCCAGCAGGCGTGAACCACGCGCACCTCGGGAAGATCCAGCCACAGCGGCAGCGTGAAGAACCAGTCCATGATCTCCCGGTACAGCCCTGGATCGGGCTCGACCGCCGCGAGGAAAGCGGCGTGCTGCCTGCGGTTCTTCTCCCCCCTCGGCCCGGTGCGCGGGCGCAGGCTCTCGCCGGGGTTGTGCGGGTCGGGCAGCCAGAAGGCGAGCGCGTTGAACTCGTGGTTCCCCATCACCGCCTGCGCCGCGCCCGCCTCCACCATCCGGCGCACGATCCGCACCGTCCTCAATTGCTCCGGCCCACGGTCGATCAGGTCGCCGACAAAGAGCGCCTGCCGCGACGGGTGCTGCCACACGCCGGATCGCTCTGCGTAGCCGAGGCGGCGCAGCAATTCCTCCAGCTTTCCCGCGTAGCCGTGGATGTCCCCGATGATGTCATAGCCGTCCGCAGCGCCGGTGGAGATGCCCATCTGTCTCCTGTACACGGTCGGGAAAGGGATGGCCAGTCGGAGCAGAAGAGAGAGGCGAAGGGAAATTCTTGACTGTATATGGTGAGCGGATAAGACCGAACAAGGTGCCCCTCACGATCAGGGAGAGTGTCCGATGCAATCCGCCATCAACCTGTGTAAAGAGGTTCTATTTAGCATCAATGCGAACTGTACAACACAAATAGTTCTCACACTCAAGAAGCATTGGGGCCTCAACCTTGCAGAGTTGATGCTTGGTCTCCGCATCCAGAATCTCACTGCAAGCGGCGAAGTTATCGTCAAGTGGCAATGGTCGCTCGACAGCTCTACTTGGACAGAATTAGCAGATGAAATAGAATCTTTAATTAAAGAATATAAAATATCATGCTGATGAAATTTTTTAACAAAAAAATATATGCTTTATTTGGATGTACAATATTGATTATTGTAATGTCAATATTTTTTGCTGAAAGAAACTTTAATAAAATGAAACAAGATTTTTTAGATAGAAAAAAAGAAATGGATGCTTATTATGAAAATAAGTGTAGAGAAATTATTGGAAATAAAGTATCATATATCAGTTCAAATAACAATGATTGTTGTTTTAATATTAGTAATAATTCATATATCTTAACTGATAAAAATAATATTGAAACTGAAATAATTGTAAATAAAAATCCAATTTGCATTAATATTTCAAAAATTAAGAACATCGAATAACATAATAAAAATTCTCTTCCATATCCCTCTGCCTGTTCCCCGCTCTTCCAATCCAGGTTAGCCGCGCCTCCCCTCCAGGAGCCGCCTTGATCGAATTCTCCAACGTCACGATGCAGCACGGGAAGCAGGTGCTGTACCTGAACGCCTCTTTCACGCTGCACCCCGGCGAGAAGGCGGGGCTGGTCGGGGCGAACGGCGCGGGGAAGACGACCGTCTTCCGCCTGATCACCGGCGAGGAGCGGCCCGACGAGGGGAGCATCGAGCGCCCGCGCCGCCTGAGCATCGGCTACTTCCGCCAGGATTTTGCCGAGTACGGCGACCGCGCGGTGCTCGACGAGACGAAGGCGGGCGCGGGCGAGGTGGCCGCGCTGGGCGAGGAGCTCCTGTTGTTGGAGTCGCGGCTGGAGGACATCGACGCGCCCGACTACGACGCGGTGATCGAGCGCTACGGCGAGGTGCAGGCGCGCTACCAGGAGGGCGGCGGCTACGATCTGGACGCGCGGGCGCGGACGATCCTGCACGGCCTCGGGTTCTCGCAGGGGCAGATGGACGGGCGGGTGGGGGCGCTCTCGGGCGGCTGGCGGATGCGGGTGCAGCTCGCCAGGATGCTGCTGATGAAGCCCGACCTGCTGCTGCTGGACGAGCCGACCAACTACCTCGACATCGAGAGCATCCTGTGGCTGGAGAACTGGCTGCGCGAGACGGCCTGCGCGGTGCTGATGACCTGCCACGACCGCGACGTGATGAACCGCGTCGTACGCCGGATCATCGAGATCGACGGCGGCACGATCCGCAGCTACAGCGGCGACTACGACAGCTATGAGCGCGCCCGCACCCTCGACGCCCAGCAGCGCGAGGCCGAGTACGACAAGCAGCAGGCGATGCTCGCCAAGGAATTGCGCTTCATCGAGCGTTTCAAAAAGCAGCCCAGCAAGGCCAGCCAGGTGCAGAGCCGCGCAAAGAAGCTTGAGAAGATCGAGCGCGTCGAGCCGCCCCGCCGCATCGTCGAGCGGCAGTACGCCTTCCGCAAGCCCGACCGCAGCGGGAACGACGTCCTCGCTGTAAAAAACCTCAGCAAATCCTACGGCGGGCGCGCGATCCACAAAAACCTCAGCCTGATGGTGCGCCGCAATGAGCGCTGGGCGATCATGGGCGAGAACGGCGCGGGCAAGACCACCCTGCTGAAGATGATGGCCGACGACCTCCGCGCCGACAGCGGCGAGGTCGTGCGCGGCGCCAACGTCAGCCTTGGCTACTTCGCCCAGCACCAGATGGATCAGCTGAGCAGCGACAACACGATCCTCGAAGAATTGGAGAACCACGCCCCGACCGCCGGTCAGGGCGCCCTCCGCAACCTCGCGGGCGCGTTCGGCTTCTCCGGCGACGACGTCGACAAGAGCGTCTCTGTGTTGTCCGGCGGCGAAAAATCCCGGCTCGCGCTGGCAAAGATGCTCTATGACGCCCCGAACCTGCTCGTCCTCGACGAGCCGACAAACCACCTCGACATCCTCACCCGCCGCGCCCTCATGAGCGCCCTCGCCGCCTACGAAGGCACGATCGTCTTCGTCTCCCACGACCGCGCCTTCCTCCGCGCCCTCGCCACCCGCGTCCTCGAGCTCACCGCCGCCGGGCCGAGGCTCTATGAGGGCAGCTACGACAGCTATGTCCAGGCGACCGGCCACGAGGCGCCGGGGCTCCGCAGCGATCCGTGAGGCCGCCCGGAGCCGGCGTGCGGACATTGCAGCCGATTGCAGCGACCTGTCCGTCCGCGCTCCGCCTGCTTATGCGCCGTCGTCTGTCCGTGATTCTCTGACGGGCAGACACATTTTGGCCCGGCAGCCTCCTGGACGTAAAGGAAGGCTGCCGGGTTTTTACTCAGCATGCCCGGTCAGAAATTGGCAGGGGCTACCTGAGATCCGGTGCGTCCGTAAGTGCGGGGAGATACATCCCGGCACCTGCCTGGACGAAGCATGAACCTCAGCACCGGACTCCGCTACATCGGCCCCTCGCGCCCCGGCGCCGCGATCATCGACCTCCTCCTGACTTTCCGGATGAAGCCGCCGCCCTCCCGGGATCGCCAGGGGCTGAGCATGAGCATCGTCATCGACAAGTCCGGCTCGATGAGCGGCGCGCCGATCAAGAACGCGACGCAGGCGGCGGAATTGCTGGTGCGGCAGCTCGGCGCGCTGGACACGCTCTCCGTCGTCGCCTACGATCACAGCGTCGACACGGTCGTCCCGCCGACCCAGGTCGTCAAGCACGGCGACATCGCCCGCGAGATCCGGAAGATCCGCGCCAGCGGCAGCACGGCGCTGCATGCGGGCTGGGTTCAGGGCTGCAACCACGCGGCGGCGCACACCGGCGACCGCATCCAGAAGCGCGTGCTGCTGCTGACCGACGGTCAGGCGAACTCCGGCGAGACCGACCCGAAGCGGCTGCAGGCGCAGGCGAAGGCGTGGGCAGCCAAGGGAGTGGTAACGACCACGCTCGGCTTCGGGACGGGCTTCAATGAGGATCTTCTCATCGGGATGGCCGAGGCGTCAGGCGGGAATTTCTATTACATCGAGACGCCCGCAGACGCGGCGCAGGTCTTCCTTATCGAGGGCGAGAGTCTGACCTCGCTCTCCGCGCACGGGCTGACGCTGCACCTCCAGCCACAGGGCGGGACGGCCATCCTCGACATCCTGAACCGGCTCCCGACCGAGCCGGGGGAGGCGGGCTGGACGGTGCGGGCGGGCGACGTCTACGGCGGGGAGGAGAAGCAGGTGGCGATCCGGCTGGAGGTGCCGCTGGACAGCGCCGGAAAGCCGATGCTTGGGCTGCGCTACAGCTGGCTCACCCACGCGGACGGCAAGGGCGCGACGCCGCAGGAGGCCGATCTTCAGCTCGATCTCCCGGCAGGGCCGGTGGAGGAGATCGGGGCGAAGGCCGACTTCGACATGCTGCGCGAGCTGAGCCGCATCCAGGTGGCGCGCTCCAAGGAGGAGGCCGTGCAGAAGGCCGACGCCGGCGACCGGAAGGGCGCGGCGGCGACGCTGCAGAAGATGGCGGCGGATCTGAAGGTGTCGCGGATGGACGCGGACTTCGACTTCGCTGAGGAGGTGGCGCAGCTCGAATGGTTCGCCGACAACATCGGGGACGAGCGGAGCAGCCACAGCTACGAGTGGACGACCCGCAAGCTGCTGCGCGATCAGGCGTGGCAGGGACGCACCCGAAGCCGGAGCGATCTGAACGCGCGCGGATCGGGCGGCGGATCGGCGAAGAGCCTGAAGCAGGTGAAGTCCGCCGAGGGCAAGGTCGAGCTCCGCTGCGAGAAGGTCGGCGGGAAGCTGAAGATCAAGGTGGTGTCGGAGGGCTACGACAGCAGCATCCCGGTGCTGTTCCCGCGCGACGTCCGCGAAGAGGGCGTGAGCTACGCGGTGGACGGGCTGGAGCCGGCGCCCAACGGTACATTCTACCGGGCGACCGGGGAGATCCGGCGGCTGGCCCCTGAGGCGGCGACGCGCCCCACGGGGGGCGCCGACAAGCTGGCGCTCGACGATCTGTTCCAGGGCGGCGGGGAGCCGTGGTTGCCGCTGCTGAAGCCGGTCATCGAGGCGCAGCGCGACGCGGCGGACTTCATCGGGACAGGGCGGGACAGCGGCATCGTCCCGCTGCGCGAGATGACGTTCCAGGCGTTGAAGCCCAACCCGCCGGAGCAGTGGAAGGTCGTCGTGTTCGGGCAGAACCCGTATCCCCGCGTCGAGTCGGCCACCGGTATCGCCATGTTCGACAATTCTTTCAATGACTGGAAGGACAGCCTGTTTGGCCGCGTGACAAGCATCCGCTGCATCATCAAGGCGGCGGCGATGGCCAAGCACGGCGTCCCGAAGGCGACCAGCATCGCCGACATCCGCGCGTTGTTGGCGAAGAACAACACCGTCCAGCCCCCCGCGTGGTTCCAGGCGATGCTGACCCAGGGCGTGCTGCTGCTCAACGCCTCGCTGACCGCCTCGACCGGATCGCGCGCCGACGCCACCGACCTCGCGCGCCACACGACGTTCTGGAAGCCGGTCGTCGAGAAGATCGTCGAGGAGATCCTGCGGGCGAAGCACGTTGACGACGCCGCCCAGAAGGGCGTCGTGTTCGCGTGGTGGGGGACGAGCGCGAAGGCGCTCCGGAAGACCGTGGAGCAACTCCAGAAGAAGTACCCCAGCGTGCAGGTCCGCCACGTCGATCACTGCAACCCGGCGGCGCAGGGGGACATGTTCTGCGACGGGGATCACTTCAACGACGTAAACAAGGCGCTGACCGCGCTGAAGATGGATCCGATCGACTGGCTCCCCAACACCGGCTGGGACAAGACCGCCGAGGGCGAGGCCGTCAGCGCGGACGCAGCCCGCATGGGGAGCTTCATCACGCAGACGATGGACATGCACGCCATGTACCTGAAGCGTCTGCAGGAGGTCGTCGCCGAGGCCCAGGTCGAGCTGCCGCCGATCACCGGCGTCGCCGCCACCCCGCTGCTGCCGCTGCTCGACAGCCTCAGCGGCATCCTCCCGCTGGTGCAGTCGGTGGAGGCGTTCGCGAAGAAGGCGCTCGATCACGCGCAGCGCAAGGTGGCGAACAGCCTCTCAGGGGGACTCACCCTCGATCAGATCGCCGCCATCTACCTTTACACCTGCGAGTCGCCGGTCTACCAGATCGTCAACACCGCCCTCCGCGACCCCGAGCGCAAGCACCTCGATCTCTGGCTGCCCTACCTGAAGCTCCTGCTCTCCTCCCTCGAACAGATCCCGGCCTACACCGGCGAGCTCTGGCGCGGCGTCGGCGCCGACATGCGGAGCAGGTACCCCAAGGGCGGCACGATCACCTGGTGGGGCATCTCCTCCTGCACCGGGCGTCTCTCTGTGGCCTACAGCTTCCTCGGCACCAGCGGAAAGCGCACGCTGTTCGAGATCCGCACCGGAAAGTCCGTCGGCATCCGGGCCTTCTCGGCGTTCACCGGCGAGGATGAGTACCTGCTCGCGCCGGGGACGAAGCTGAAGGTCGTCGATGTGACGATGGCGGCGGATGGGCTCTGCACGATTCAGCTGGAAGAGAGCGATGAGCCGCGCGGGGTGAGCTAGGCCGATATCAGGATCATGCGCTATCTCCTCAACTGAAGAGGTGTTGTATGGGCATGTGTGAGCGGAATATTGATGGCCTGACGGATCGTCAGATCGCTCACTGCATCATGGCATGGGAGATCCTGTGTGAAACGGTGGGGATCAGCGTGCCGCTCCACACTGAGCGTGCGACCGAGCATCATAGTCAGACTGCATACAGTGAGCACAAATGCGCTGTCTACCTGGGAGCCAATGTCCTCCCAGGGCGAGGCATCTCGGCTGTCGAGAGGATGTCCATGCTGGCCTGCCTCGCCCATGAGATCGCACACGCAGATCGGCATCAACGAGGGTTTCAGCGTCCGTTCACGTTGCCGGATCTCCATCTGGATGAGGCAGAAACCAGCATACACGCAAGTTTTTTCACTGTGATAAGTCAGAAAGACCGGGAAGATATGATCGAACACTCGCGCGATCACCTCACCGAGGTGGCTATCTATGAAGAGAGACAGGGAGCAGATTCAATGATCATTGAACCGAGCGGCGTGGTCTTCTGGGGAGCCTGTTCCATCAGGACAGCGTCCTGTTCCAATCGGGCAGATGGCGGGCCGGTGACAGCCGTGTGGTCTGCGCCTGCGCGGGTGCAGATCGATGTGTGCGGTGCATGCCTCGCTGAGATGCAGCGATCCGGCGGGTGGCAGATCAAAGGCGCGCGGGTCTATCCGGCGCATGCATCTGCACCTCAGCCCTGACGGCGCCCGACGAGCAGGTGCGCCTGGTACTGAACCCGGCACCGGTCATGGAGCCGGACGGCCCACGGCACTGAGCGCTCGTCCTGCTCCACGACGAACGACTCAGCGAGCAGCTCCCGCACGCGCTCCGCCGGATCTTCGCGGACGCTCCCGCTCCCGCCGATCCAGTTCTCCTGGGCGGTGGCGGGCGTCGACCAGTCGTAGGGGGTCAGCACGACGACCCGCCCGCCGGGGCGGCAGAGCCGGGCGAGCTCCCGGATATGATCGGCGGGCGAGGGCAGGCAGTCGAGGAGGTTGAAGGAGAGGACGGTGCCGAAGGCGGCGTCCCCGAACGGCGGCTGGGTGGCGTCGCCGATCCAGAAGTCGAGGTGCGCGGGGCGCGGGCCGGGCCAGGGGAGATCGACCGGGTCGTAGGCGGTGCCGGTGCGCCGGAGCGGCCAGGCGGCGCGGCCGGTGTGGAGGATCCGGGCGGGGAGCCGGATCATGCCGGGGTGGAGATCCATCCCGACGACCGGGCCGGTACGATCCGCGAGCGCGAAGGCGGTGCGCCCGGCTGAGCAGCCGAGATCGAGGGCAGGCCCGTCCAGATCGCCCCTGACCATCGCGAGGATATCGAGGATCTGCGGCGATGAACCCGGGTTCAAGAGGTCTGACCAGTGATCAGAGGCGTAGTTGGACAGGTATTGCCGCTCGATGTCGAAGGCGGAGCCGGGGCCGAGCGCGTCCCCGATCCACGCCTCTGACTGCGGGGTGAGATCGCCGCGCCGGAGGAGCATCCCGGCGTACTGCTGGGTCCACGCGCGGACATCGGGGATCAGGACGGGGAGCCCGTCGAAGATCGGCCAGGTCGCGCTGCAGGCGGGGCAGCAGATCACGCCCTCCATGACGTGGCCCTGATCCGTGCGCCAGGCGGAGCGGAGGGCGACCGGGGCGCGGCAGAACAGGCAGCGGGGACGGAGAGCGTCCAGCACGGACGGCTGCACCTACCCTCCGATCTTGACGGTCGGGCAGCCGGGCTTCAGCACCTTGCCGACCGGGGAGGGGATCGGCGCGACGCAGGTGGAGTGGGTGGTGATGTCATCGACGCGGATCGCGGGCTTCTTGCAGATCATCACCGTCGCAGAACCCTTCAGCAGATCACCGGGGCCGCCGGGGACACAGCTCGGCAGCGCGCAGGGCGCGGTCTTGTCGCCCATGATCGCGGCGGGCTTCTTGCCGATCATCACCGTCGCCGCGCCGGGTCCGACGATGGCGAGGGGCAGGGCGGGGTGAGGGGTCGGGGTGGGGACGGGCGCCGGAGGGTGGATCGGCGCGTGACAGTGGGGAGCGTCCTGTTTGACGAGGTCTCCGACGCGGGCGGCTTCCGGCATGATGTCCTCTGTTGAGCGGCGTCAGTTTAGCTGGATCATCGGGGCGAGCATCTGGATCTCACCGTCGGAGGTGACGTTCACGAACGGGGAGGCGATTGTCATATCGGCGGCGGCGGCGATCTCCATGCGCTGATCGCTGCTGATCCGGAGCTGTTCAGTCGCCTGGATATCGAGGCGCGGGGCGCTCATCGAGATCGACTCGGTTCCCTCCAGCACGAGGGCGGCGGCGCGCACCCGGAGCAGGGGACCCTTCGGGGTGAGCTCGATTGTGAATTCCACGATCCCGTCGCTGCCGCGAACAGCGATGCTCTCGGTTGTCCGATGGATCTCGACCGTGCGTCCGGAGGGGAGCTTCAACGCGGTCGGCATTCCGTCATCCTGCCTGTCTTCCTGCCCGTCATCCTGCATCGGACATGTCTAACCGATCCGGAGGGGATTGCGGGCAGGTTCCGCAGGAACGGATAGAAGCAGGGACAATGTGCAGGAGGAGGAGTCATGGATCCGGTTCTGGAGACCATACGCGGGAGCGGTGCAGAGGCGACATTCCTGTTCGGGATCGCGAAGGCGGACGACGCGCCGAGCCTCCAGTTCTGGGCAGATGCCCCCGGCGCGCTCGCCATGGCGAAGGCCCGCCTCAAGCTCAAGGACGTCGTGCGCGGCACGGTACAATTCAACGCGGCGCATGCGAAATTCCTCCTCCGTTGTGAGACCGGAGAGCCGGACGGCCTCCAGGCAGCGCTGACCGGACCGCTCCAGGGCGCAGCCCCCGACGCGATCGTCCTCGGCGCGGACGATCCGCTTCCAGAAGCGGCGGGCGCAGGGGCGGGCGCAGGGGCAGACCCGGCTCCGGCGGGCGCTGCAGACGGGGCGTCCGGGCTGCCCGCGAGCGCGCCTGAGGGGACGGACAGCGTGCTGCAGGGGAGATGGGGAACCCTGACCGAAGCGACGTTCCTGTTCGGGATCGCGAAGGCGGACGACGCGCCGAGCCTCCAATTCTGGGCAGAT
>JBEIQZ010000571.1:0-3897 GCA_040376255.1 Alphaproteobacteria bacterium | reverse complement strand
GCTGCGGATCGGCGGTGAAGATCCGGCCGCGCGGAGCGCCCTCGTCGGTGGAGATGTAGAGGCGATCCTTCCAGGCGATCACCTCGTACCGGGCTGGCTGGCCGACGATGAGCGGGCGGAACCCATCTCCAACGTCGTCCCTCTTCGGATCCTTCTTCAGATCCTTCTTCAGATCCTTGATATAGTAGTCGTTCGCATTCCATCCGTGGCTGACGCTCACGAACAGCCAGCGCCCGTCGAAGGACAGATCGACGCCCTGGAAGGTCGAGGGGTTCCCGGTGCGCGCGCGGATCAGCGGATCCTCCGCCGGGTCAGCGCCGAGGGTGTGGTGGCGGATCTCGGTGTAGCCGGGGCGGTTCTCCTCCGTCACCGTGACCCCGTCCACCACCGCGCCGATCTGCGGGATCCAGGCGTAGTAAAAACCCTTTCCGTCCGGCGTCCAGACCGGCCAGGCGTAGCGGGCGCCCGGGATCACGTCGATGTCCGAGACCGCGCCGGTCTTGACGTCGATGACGTAGAGCGTCGACTCGTCGCTGTTGTTGGGGTTCTTCTTGAACGCCACCTTCTCCCCGTCCAGCGACGGCACCCAGCCGCTCAGCGTCACCGATCCGTCCGCCGACCAGCCGTTCGGATCGATCAGCACCCGCTCCGGGTTCGCCTCCCCCGGCTTCGCCAGACCCGCCTGCTTCCACACCAGCAGCGCCTTGTCCTTGTCGGGCGGGTGGTGGCTGTAGAAGATCCGGCTGCGGGTCATCGCGGGGGTGGAGACCGCGTCGACGGCGTACAGCTCCTGGAACCGGGCGGCCAGCGCGTCGCGGCCGGGGACGGCCTTCAGCCAGGCGCGCGCGTAGCCGTCCTGCGCGTCGACCCACGCCTGCACCTCCGGCGCGGACTCGTCCTCCAGCCAGCGGTAGGGGTCGGTGAGGGTGGTGCCGAAGAGGGTGTCCTGTACGTTGTCCCGGCGGGTGGCGGGCCAGGGCGGGGCGGGGGCGGGCGTGGCGACCTCCGGGGGCGTCTTCGCGGTGCCGGTACAGGCAGAGAGGACGCCCATAGAAAGAAATACGGGCAACAGACAGGTAGACAGCATCGTATTCAGGTGTTTCGCAGACATGGCAGGCTCGACCTGGGAAGGGGGTGGTATAACCACGGGCTGAGAGATACGCTCTGGAGTGATGCAAGCCGTGCTGTCGTTAGCCCTCGCCCTCTCCCTCGGTACGCCTGCCGCGCTCGCGGCGAAACCTCCTTCCATCGACCGGCCGCTGGAGACCGGCGACCGGGCGCGCAAGGACGCCGCCGTCCTGATCAGCATGGAGGACTACTCGTTCCTGCCCGATCTGCCCGGGGTGAAGGCCGACACTGAGGCGATGGCCGCGTGGCTGCTGAAGACGCGCGGGCTGGAGGAGGATCGGCTCACGATCCTGCGGAACAGCTCAGCGATGGAGATCGCGCAGACGGTCAAGGCGGCGGCGGGCGGGGTCAAGGGGCGCGGGACGCTCTGGGTGTACTTCGCCGGCTACGGCAGCACCGACGCGATCGGCGGGCGGCTGCTCATGGGCCAGGGCGCCGATCCGACCGACATGGGCAAGGACAGCGTCGGGCTGTCCTCGCTGATCTCGGAGGTCGGGGCGTCAAAGGCCGGGCAGGTCGTTGTGGTGCTGGACTGCAACTTCGGCGGCTACGACCGGGGCGGCGAGGTCGCGTTCACGATCCCCGCGCCCCCCGCAGCCTGGGCCACCCCCGCCTCAGAGCGGGTGTCGGTCTGGGCGGCGGCGGTCGGGGCGGAGGCCGCGCCCTACTACGATGAGGCGGGCCACGGCCTCTTCACCTGGCTCGTGGTCGGGAGCCTGCGCGGCTGGGCCGACGGGGCGATGAGCTCGGTGGCGGACGGGAAGGTGACGCTTCAGGAGGCCAACCAGTACCTCTATAAGGTCTACCGCCAGATCGGGGGGCCGGATCTGAAGCCCTCCCGCGAGGCGCGCGAGAAGCCCAACGCCTGGGTGCTGACGAGCGCCCCCGGCCTCGACCCGACGCTCCCGGCGGAATTCCTTGTGGAATTGGCGAAGGTGGAGCGCGCGCAGCGCGTGGAGAAGGCCCAGACGCGGCTGCGGCAGGTCGCGGACGTCGACTGGGTCGTGGCGGTCAAGGCGATGGAGGCGCCCGGCGCGGACGTCAAGGCGATCCTTGGCGCCTTCGTCGCCCGCTATGACACCGCGACGGTGGTGGTGGACGGCGCTGAGGTGGCGGTCGTCATCCCCCAGGTCGCCGACGCCCGCGCCCGGCTCGACGCGCTCGCCCGCGCCGCCGATCCGAAGAAGAAGAAGAAGAAGAAGTCCCGCAAGAAGGCGCCGCCGCCCCCGGTCGCGCCGCCCCCCTCGCTCTGCGACGACCTGCTCTCCCTCCAGGCCCTCTCCGCCAGCGGCCAGATGTCCACCGAGCACAGGCAGTGCTTAGAGGTGCGCCTCAGCTCCGAGCCGGTGCAGACCAACCGCGACAAGATCTCGCGCCTGCTGCTCATCGACGCCGAGGTGCGCGGCGACGACGAGGAGTGGCTCACCCTCGCCGCCCGCCACCTGGAGGAGATCGACCGCTCCGACCCCGATCTCTGCTTCAAGTACGCCCTGCGCCTCTCGCGCGGCGGGATCGAGGACGCCGAGGACGTGCTCCGCTGGGCCGATGTCGCGATGGAGAACAAGCAGGTGTGGGAGGGGCCGCTCTACATGTCCCGCACCTACAACCTCCTGCGCCTGAAGGCCGAGACCGCCGCCCGCCTCTGGAACGACGCCGAGGCCGACTACATCGAAGAGCACATCCCCGAAAATCAGGAGATCACCGACAAGTACCGGGGTATGGCCCGGAACTTCTCGCGGGAGTGGCTCGACTACGCCCGCAGCAGCGGCCAGCCCTGGGATCGCGCCTACGATCTCTGCCTGAGCGCCGCCGGCAGCGAAACGTCCTGCCCCGCTGAGTGATGCGCCCCGCGCCCGTCGCCATCCTCATCCCCGCGCTCAATGAGGCCGCCTCCCTGCCGACCGTGCTGGCAGGCCTCCCGGCAGGCGCGCGCGTCATCGTCTGCGACAACGGCTCCACCGACGGCACCCCGCAGATCGCCGCAGCGGCAGGCGCGGAGGTCGTCCATGAGCCCCGGCGCGGCTACGGATCGGCGATCCTGAAGGGGATGGAGGCGCTGAGGGCCGATCCGCCAGCCATCGTCGTGATCTGGGACGGGGACGCCTCCGTCGATCCACAGGATCTCGATGTTTTGCTGCGGCCGATCCGCGACGGGCAGGCCGATATGGTGCTGGGTGACCGGACGACGCTGGCCGATCCGGGGGCGCTCACCCCCCAGCAGCGGTGGGGGAACGCGCTCGCGACCAGGCTGATCGGGTGGAGATCCGGGCGGTACTTCGCGGATATGGGGCCGTTCCGGGCGATCCGCTGGGAGGCGCTGGCGGCGCTCGGGATGCGCGATCCGACGTGGGGGTGGAACGTCGAGATGCAGATGAAGGCGGCCAGGGGGGGGATGCGGGTGGTGGAGGTGCCGGTTCGTTGCAGGGTGCGGATCGGGGAGTCGAAGATCAGCGGGACGGTGCGGGGGGCGGTGCGGGCGGGGGGGCGGATATTGCAGGCTTGTTGGAGGTATGGGTAGGGGGCGAAAAGGCGATATTCTGGGGGAATATGTGTTTATGCGGATGGATGCATGAAGGTGGTGGTGATGGGGAAGGAGCCGGTGGCGGGGTTCGCGAAGACGCGGTTGATCCCGGCGTTGGGGGCGGAGGGGGCGGCGAGGTTGGCGGGGGCGATGACGCGGGATGTGCTGGGGGTGGTGAGGGAGGCGATGGAGGGGAGCGGGTGGGGGTGGGAGGTTTGGGTGGCAGGGGGGATGGGGATGGGGGAGGG
>JBEIQZ010000111.1:0-13014 GCA_040376255.1 Alphaproteobacteria bacterium | reverse complement strand
CGGAAGAACCTCCTTCTGGTGGACGACGAGAAGATCATTCTCGACGTGCTGAGATCAGTCCTGGAGCGCGAGCCCTATGCGCTGTACACCGCCGCCAACCTCACAGACGCGCGGACGATCCTGGCTAACACCCCGATCCAGCTCCTGCTGACGGACAAGAACCTTCCCGACGGCAGCGGCCTCGATCTGATCCGCGACCTCCACCGGATCGATCCGCTGGCTGAGGCGATCCTGATCACCGGCTTCCCGTCGCTGGAGAGCGCGATCCACGCCATCGAGGTGGATGTCTTTGATTACATCCCCAAGCCCGTCCGCGACATCTTCGACATCCCGCGCAAGCTGAAGCGCGCCGCCGAGAAGCAGGATGCTGCGATGGAGCGGCAGCGCCTCATCCGGGAGCTCCAGCAGAAGAACGTCGCGCTGGAGGACGCGCTGGCTGAGAGCCGGGGGCTCCAGGAGGAGCTGATCCAGTCGGAGAAGCTCGCGGGGATCGGCACGCTCGCCGCCGGGGTGGCGCATGAGATCAGCTCGCCGCTGTTCGGCATCATGGGGCTGGCTGAGGCCATCGCGGAGGAGGACGAGATCGGGCTGACGCAGGCCTACGCGAAGGAGATCGTCGACTACTGCCGCAAGATCCGCGACATCGTGGTGGAGCTGTCCTCCTACTCGCGCTCCTCGGCGCAGGAGTACCTGACGACGGTGGAATTGGCGCGGGTGATACAGGACGCGGTGAAGCTCGTCGAGCGCACCGCGGTCACCGGGCCGGTGCGCTACGAGGTCGATGTGGAGAGCGGCCTGTACCTCCACGCGCGTACCAACGAGATCCAGCAGATCTTCGTAAACCTCGTCAAGAACGCCGCCGAGGCGGTGTCTGAGCGCTTCCAGTCTGCCGAGGGCGGGGTGGTGCGGGTCGAGGCGGGCCGCACCGACACCGGCGTGTGGCTGCGGGTGCGCGACAACGGCCCGGGCATCCCCGAGGCGAAGCAGCGGATGGTGTTCGACCCGTTCTACACCACCAAGCCGCCGGGGAAGGGGACGGGGCTGGGGCTGAACATCGTCTGGCGCATCGTTACGCGCTACCGGGGGACGATCGCCGTCCAGTCGCACACGCAGCCCCCGTCACAGCGCGGCGATCCGGAGCAGGGGACGGTGTTTGACCTGCGCTTCCCGGTGGATCGGGGCTGAAGCTCCGGATCAGAGCGTGATGATCTGCCCGTCCGCCCCGCGCTCCACCGGCACGCCCGTCGCGCGGCAGAGGCGCAGCGTCTCCTCCTCATCCACCGCCGGATAGAAGTGCGTGAGGATCGCGCGCTTCGGGCGGGCCTCGGCGAGCACCTGCGCGACGTCCTCGGCGGAGAGGTGGGAGTTCCACGGATCGGGGCCGCGCGAGGCGCACTCGCAGACCAGCAGGTCGACGCCCCGGCTCAGCTCGATGAGGTTCCGACCGGGGCCGGTGTCGCCGCTGAACACCACCGACGGGCCGTCCGGGGCGGTGATGCGGAGGTGGAGCGCGCCGCCGGAGTGGACGGCGGGCAGGGTGTCGAGGCGCATGCCGCCGGGGAGCATCGCGTGATCGGGGCCGTCGAGGCGCAATTCATTGACCTCGGCGTGGAATTGCGGCGTGCGGATCCAGCTCCCGTAGACCGCCTCCAGCCCGTCGAGGAAGGCCCGGAAGCCCTGTCCGGCCCAGATCGGGTACGGCGTGCGGCGATGGAGGTCGATCCCGACGCGCATGGCGAACAGGATCGGGGCGAGGTCGCCGCAGTGGTCGATGTGGCGGTGGGAGTAGACGCCGCCGTCGAGGGTGCGGGCGTCGATCCCGTGGCGGGCGAGCTGCCCGAGCGTCCCGCTGCCCCCGTCGATCAGCACGCGCGCGCCGCCGCACTCCGCGAGGAACCCGGCGGGGCCGCGCTGTGCGTCCGGCAGCAGCGTGCCGGTTCCGAGCAGGTGGAAGCGCATCTCCATAGCCTCTCCGGATCAGCCCATCATACTGTAGAGCAGGTAGGCGAGGATGATCAGCACCACGACGCCGCCGATGCCGCCGGCGATCAGGGCGATCGGGACGGCGGAGGTGCCGGGCGAGGACTTCAGCACCGGCGCGTCGCTCCGCACCGGGGAGGGCGTGTGGCGCGGCGGGGCGATGGCGGGCTCGGGGCGCGGCAGGGGCGGCTCGGGGCGCAATTCGCCGGTGCGGGACTCGGCGGGGCGCGGGGAGAGCCCCTGCCGGAGCGCGCCGGTGCGGAGGGCGAGCGCGAACACGCCGAACTCCGCGACGTCCCGGCAGATCGTCATGTTCGAGAGCACCCACTTCTCGAAGCCCGCCTCCTCGCGCGTCCCCGCCATCCGGCCCGACTCGTAGAGCGGCAGCGGCACATAGTCGAGGTTCGGCTCGGCGGGGACCTCCTGGAACGGGATGCCCGCATGCTCGCGCAGCGCATGCTTCAGCGCGTAGCGGGCGCGCAGGATCGCGAGCGGCATCCCGCCGCGCGCGCGGGCCTCCTCGGTGAGCGCCTCCAGCGGGTATCGGCTGTCGAAGGTGTGGGCGAGCAGGCTCATGTCCTCCGGCGGCAGGGTGCGGGCGACCTGCCGCAGCAATTCGCCGGGGGATCGCCCGCCGGTGAGCTGGTTGGGGAAGTCGCCGCCGTCGATGCGCTCGCCCGCGCCCTTCATCTCTTCGAGGATGATCTGGTGCGACCAGTCAACGAGCTCGGAGGGGCTGGCGACGGTGGAGATGCCCTGCTGGAAGCGAAGGCAGGCGCGCTGGAGCGGCTGGCGCCCCTTGATGTCGCCGAGCCGGACAGAGATGAGCGAGTAGTACCAGTCGGAGAACCGCTGGGCCATCGCCTGACCGGCAGCCGGGTCGCCGCTGCGCCACTGCTTGTAGAGATCCTGAGGGTTCATCTGGAGAGGGTCGGGCATCTACGCCTCCGCGACCTTCTCTATCTCAGCAGCGGTGTCATCGCCATACAACCCAGCACCAGTATCTCCCGGATTTCAATTGCCGCTCCGAGCGTATCCCCGTTCAACCCTCCGATCAGCCGGGACCAGTGCGCTCTCCATAACGGCCACAGCGTCGCGCAACAGAGCGCCGCCGCCGCCAGCGGGAGGCGCGAATCCGGAAAAAGCGCCGCAACCGGCGACAGCAGCAGCGCCCCGACCCCCATCGCCGCCGCCGCGTCTGCGCCCCGAACCTCCGGCGCGAGCGCCCCGAACAGCCCCGCGCCCGGCGTGGCCGCAGGCCCCCGCCACAGCTCTCCCGCCACCGGCGCGCGCGCGATCACCGGCGCCGCCGCGAGCGCCCACAGCAGCGTCCCCTGCCCGATGCAGGCATGCAGCAGCGCCACCTTCAGCATAAGGAACAGCGCGAGCGCCCCCGCCGCGAGCGCCCCCGCGCGCGGATCGTGCATCACCGCCCGCCGCCGCTCCGGACTCCCGCTGCAGAGCCAGCCGTCGATGCAGTCGGCCAGCCCGTCGAGGTGCAGCCCGCCGCTCGCCGCCTCCCAGACCGCCACCCCCAGCACCGCCGCCACCATCGGGTCCCACAGCATCACCCCCGCCACCACCGCCGCCCAGCTCACCCCCCCGATCAACAGCCCGGCCACCGGAAAAAGCCGCGTCGCCCGCGCCATCGCCCCCGGCGGCAGCGCCTCAGGCAGCAGCCCCGTCACCGGCAGCCGGGTCAGGAAGGAGAGCGCGAGCCACAGGTGCGCCATCCTCAGCGCACCCGCAGCGGGAGCCCGCACACCATCAGCTCCACGCTGTCCGACAGCGCCGCGATCCGCTGGTTGCAGCGCCCCAGCGCGTCCCGGTAGCGCCGCGAGAGCGGATCAGCCGGGACGATCCCCATCCCGACCTCGTTTGTAACGAAGATCACCGGACAGCCCGCGCCGCCCGCAGCCTCCCGGCGGAGCGCCGCGCACAGGTCGTCGATCCGGGCCGCGATCCAGGAATCCTGCCTATCCTGCCCATCCTGCCCCTCCTGCCCCTCCTGCCCATCCTGCGCCCCCGGATCGCAGAACAGGTTGCCGATCCAGACGGTGAGGCAGTCGACGATCACCGCCCGGTGCGCGCGGCGCAGCTCCGGCAGCGCGCCGGGCAGGTCGAGCGGGATCTCAAAGGTGGAGAATTCCGGGCCGCGCTCCGCCCGGTGCGCCCGGATGCGGGCAGCCATGTCCGGGTCGATGGGCTGCGCGGTGGCGACGAAGGCGATGCTGCCTCCGGGGAGCGGAGCGCCTTCCGGCAGTCCGGCGCAGGCGCGCTGCCGGGCGAGGAGGAGCGCGCGGGTGCTCTTGCCGGAGCGGGCGCCGCCGGTGAGCAGGCTCAGCATGGGAGCGCCCGGACGGTGGACAGCACCCGGTTGCCGATCCAGGTGTGGCGCGCGTCGATCTGGAACGGGCCCTCGCCGGGGCCGAAGAAGGTGTCCACGCGATCCACCCCCTCCGGGGTCGGCCAGACGGCGACCTCCCCGAAGCCGATGTACCGGCGGAGGTAGCGGTGGATGGCCTTGTAGATGGACTCCTTCACCGAGAAGCGGATCATCGCCTCGCACCACGCGCGGGTCGGCGGGAGCTGCGCCACCGCCTCCAGCTCCTCAGGGCGCAGCACGCGGGCGGCGACGCCCGGCCGCTCCCGGTCGGTCTCCTCCAGATCGATCCCGATCCCGCCGTTCCCGCGCGCCAGCAGCGCGACGACGAGATCCTGCTTGTGCGAGATCGAGCCGATCAGCCCGTGCGGCATGGCCGGGGCGCCGTGCGGGTCGGAGAGGATGGGGTGGCGGTAGGCGCCGAGCTCGTGGAACAGGCTCGCCATCGCGAGCCGCCCGCCGACAAACTGCACCTGCCGGAAGCCCCGGAGGCCCCGCGCGCAGGCGCGCTCAGCGGGCAGGAGCCGGAGCAGGATCTCCTCCGGTACCGGATCGGGGGTGGGTGGCAGGTGGAGCCCGGCGACGAGCCCGTGCGGGAGCGCGCAGAGGAAGGCGGCGGTATAGGGGACGGGCAATGTCGGGAGGATCACAGGCGTGGTATATCCCAGCGCGGAAGATCCGCAGGCTTCTGCGGGTCGGGACTTGCAACAGCACATCAGCAGGATACTTCAAGGCGCAAGGCAGTGGGCTTCGACAGGAACGTGAGAGAAACAGGGGTGAGGACCATCTTGGCGATATCCACAACGGCGGCTGGAGGGGGGACTCCAGAGAGGGCTGCAGGAAAGGCTGCAGGGAAGATTCTATGGGTGCTGTCCGCTGTCGTTGTGGTTTGTCTCATCGCCCGCCTGAGCGTCAACCCCGCCCTCGCGCTCGACTATAAGGAGGCCGAACACGCGCGGATATCCGATGAGATCGAGCAGATGGCGGGGCGCCAGCTGTGGATCGGGGTGGAGAAGAAGTTCCAGGAGCTGCTGGAGATGGAGGCGGAGGCGGGGGCCGAGCTGATGACCTTCGAGGATCTCGTCTACGGCGCCTACGCGGCGCGCGGGCAGGGCCGGATGCTCGACGCGCGCACCCGGCTGGCGCGGGCGGTGAAGCTCGACGCCCCCATCGACCGGCAGCGCGAGATCAGCGACTGGCTGGACTCCATAAAGTCCAATTTCGGCCAGGTCACCCTCATCGCCCACAACAGCCGGAGCGTGGCGCTCGCCGCCGACCTGATGCCGCTCGATCCCGATCAGCGGATCGCCGTCGAGATGGCGATAGAGCAGATCAATCGTACTGGAACCTTCAGCGGCCTCCTCCCTCGCGGGACCTATACCTTCGCCGGGCACAGCTTCCGCGTCGAGCCCGGCATCGCGATCACCATCGAAACCAGTCCGCGCTTGAAGAAAACCACGGGTGAGATCGTACGGGAGACGACCGAGCCTCTGACCACCCCTTGAGCGTCCTCCCGGGCGTTTGAGATCCTCCCCGCCAGCAGGTAGCCGTTGTCTGACACCCTCCTCGTCCAGATCGATCCCCGTCTCTGTGCAGGCACCTCTAATTGCGTGGAGGAGGTGCCGGAGGCGTTCGGGATCGGGGCGGACGGGCTGGCGCGGCTGCTCGCGCCAGGGTTGTCCGCTGAATTGCTGCTGCGGGGCGCAGAGGCCTGCCCGGTCTCGGCCATCTCCCTCACTGACCCTCTCACCGGAAAAAAGGTGTTCCCATGATGATGATGCTGCTCGCCCTGATCCCCGACGCCTCCGCCATCGAACTCAAGTGGTGGGGTGCCGGTCCCAGCCTCTCCACCATGCTCTTTCCGGGGGAGTATCCCATCTCCTTCCCGGCGGGTGCGCGCGAGGGCGGCAAGACCTCCGGTGATCCGCTGGTCGACAAGGTCGGTTTTGACCTGAACCTCGCCGGTCGCGGCGTCATCTACCCGGTCAAGAGCATGCGGCTCGGCGCCCGCATCCAGCTCGGCTTCGGCGGCGGCTTCGGGCGCCAGGAGTTCACGCTCGAGTATGAGCCGGTGCTCAGCAACCAGGGATCCTTCCAGGTGGTCGGCGGCGTCGGGCTGGGTGTGGGGCATGAGCGGTTCCGCGACAAGGATGGCGAGGACTTCCTCGATGTCAGCTACTACCCGATCCGTGGCCAGATCGGCGGCCTGCTGCGCGACAAGTACCGCGCCTACGAGCTGGATCTGTGGGCCACCTACCACATCACCGGCGGCCAGAAGTACTATTCCAACGCGGACGCAGAGCCTGTCGATGGCAAGGGCAGCGCCCTCGCAGGCGGCGCGCTCTACGCGGGCATCGGCCTGGAGTTCACCGTCTGGTTCGGTGACTTCAAGAGCGACAGCAGCAACAACAACAACAACAAGAACAACAAGAGCGGCAAGAGCAGCAAAAGCAGCAAGAGCAGCAAGAGCGGCAACGGGAAGAAGAGCAACTGATCCGCTCTGTTATCTCTCGTCTGCCTGACAGCCGGGGCACCAGTACGTGCTCCGGCCGCTCTGGATCATGCGGGCGATGGGGGTGCCGCAGCGCGGGCAGGGCTGGCGCTCACGGCGGTAGACGGGGAAGGGGTTGCTGGCGGCGTCCTCCTCGACGTAGGTGATCTCCTCCTCCGCGCAGAGGGCGGCGATGCCGTCGCGGAGCTGATCGTGGACGGCCTGCTGGAGCAGGTCGCGGCGCGGGCCCTGGATGTCTGCGGCGGGGGTGGCCGGGTGGATGCGGGCGCGCCAGAGCGCCTCCATCGCATGCAGGTTGCCGATCCCGGCGACGAACGCCTGATCCATGAGCCGTACCTTGATCGGGGCGCGGCCGGTGAGGGCGGGCAGGGGGCCGAGGGCGTCGGGGCCGAGCCCCGCTGAGAGCATCCGCTGTCCGTCCTCCGCCGTGCACGGCACGATCCCGCCGAGCAGGCGCGGATCGGAGAACCAGAGCGGCCCGTCGTCGAGCGCCAATTCCAGCTTCGGGGAGGCGGGCGCCCGGCGCGTCCACTTGCCGGTCATGCCGAGGTGCAGCAGGAGGGCGTCCGCTCCGAAGCGCCAGAGCAGCCGCTTGCCGTGGCGCTCCACCGGGCCGCAGGGCGCGCGGAAGATCGCGCTCAGCCGCGCTGCCGCCTCCGGGAGCCCCGCCGAGGGGCGGCTGGTGCGGCTCAGTCGGACAGAGCGGGGGTCGTGGAGGGTGAAGCGCCGGACGATCCGGCCCTGCGCCCACCGCTCCAGGGCGCGGCGGCAGAATTCAGCTTCGGGGAGTTCAGGCATGGAGGCGCTCTATCGGCTCAGGGGCTTGGCAGGGAGGGGGCAGATCCGTTAAGGTGGCCCCCTCCCGGAGCCGGTGATGAATTCCGAGTCCTTCCTCTATCAGTTCGTGCTGCTGCCGCTGGTCACCTTCGGCGGCTTCAGCGTCATGCTCTGCTTTGTCTTTCTGCTCCCCGGCGTCGGCAACCTGCTGGCGGTGCTCTACCCGATCATGACGCTGGACTTCCTGAACCAGAAGCGCCAGGGCAGCAGCAACCGCATCGACGGCACCTGATCAGCGGGACACGCTCAGCGGGACACGCTCAGCGCGACCTGCTCAGCGGGCGCACCGTATCCCGGTGAGCTGCGCGGCCTTCTCGGGGACGACCTGCAGGCTGACGGTCCCGTCTGAGCGGCGCCATGCCGGCTTGCCGCCCTGCTGGCGGAATTCGTGCCAGGGGTTCGTGGCGGACTCCTGCCAGCGCAGCGGGGGGGCGTCCGCGTCGGAGAGGCCGCCCCTGCCTGCGCAGTAGGCGCTGGCGAGCGCCCAGCTCACGTTGTTGGCGGCGTGGGACTCCTTGCCGGGCGGGGGGGTCGCGCCGTCCCAGCCGTTGAGGAGGGTGCCGATCGCGCCGGCGGCGCGGGCGCCCCCGGAGAGCCACTCCGGGTGGCTGGAGAGCCAGCGCGAGAGCTGGCGGTTGCTGATCAGGGGCGGCGGCCCGGCGGGGGTTGGCGGGGCGGCAGGGGTGCCGGCCACAGGGGGGAAGATGGCGGTCGCGGCGGCAGGGGCGGGGGCCATCGGGAGATCGATCTCCATGGCGCCCTCGCCCCACGGGACGTCGATGAAGCCGTCATAGACGGTGCAGCCGGGCGGACAGGCGGGCGTGCAGGAGGGGCTGGGCGGGCAGGTGGCGGACTCGGCGTGGACCGGCCAGGAGCCGGGGAGGGCGGTGGCGCTGAGGAGGCTGCCCTCGCCGACGAGCGTGCCGCTGATGGAGACGCGGACGGCGCCGATCTTCGAGGCGGTGAGCTGGAGGGTGCGGGGGGGCGGGGCGGGGATGCTCCAGGAGAAGGGGTGCGGGCCCGCTCCGGGCGGGATCTCCACCGTGGTCTGGACGCTGCCGCAGAGGGCCGGCTTCTGCTCGCAGCCGGAGCCGACGCGGGCGGCGAGCCGGTGGGCGCCGGGCATCAGCGGCAGGAAGGTGTAGCCGCCCGTCGCAGAGGCCGGGGTGGAGACGGGGGGGAGATCGTCGAGGGTGAGCGCGACGGCCAGATCGCCGATGCCGGAGAGGTGGACCTGGAGCTGGCGCGGCTCCGGCGGGCGGTCGGGGAGCAGGAGCGGTATCCCCGCCCAGGCGAGCAGGCCGGCGAGGGGCAGCCCCAGCAGCGCGGGCAGCAGCGGCCTGCGCCAGAAGGGCGGGGCGGGCGGGGCGGGCGGGAGCGGCGGTGCGGTCCCGGCGGCGATCGTGGGGTTTGGCGGGTGCTGGAGTTGCTCGCGGAGCTGGTCGCGGACATGGGCGGCGGAGGCGGTGCGCTGGCTGATGTCGGAGTGGGTCATGCCCTGGATCAGCCGCCGGAGGGACGGGGAGAAGCCGGGGCCGGGATCGAGCGGCGCGTGGTTCTGCTTGGCGGTGATCACCTGGAAGAAGCGCTGGCTCGGTGAGCCGTGGGAGGGGACCGGGAAGGCGATCCGCCCGGTGATGGCCTCGAACAGGCAGACGCCGAGCGCGTAGATGTCCCACAGCGCCGGATCGAGCCGGCCCGGCTGAACCCACTCCGGCGGCACGAAGGCGACCGAGCCGAACACCTGCCCGCCCTCCGCCAGCGTGGAGCCGTCGGACTCGGTCGCGATGCCGAAGTCGACGAGCTTCACCGTCCCGTCCGGCTGGACGAGGATGTTGGAGGGCTTTATGTCCCGGTGCCGGATGCCGAGCGGGTGGAGGTAGGCGAGGGCGTCGGCGAGCTGGGCGGCGATGTGGAGCGCCTCCTGGATGGGCATCGCTCCCTTCTCCAGCCGCGCTTCGAGGGAGGTGCCCTCGACGAACTCCATCTCCAGGTAGGGCGGGTCGGAGTCGATGCGGATGTTCCGCACCTTCACGATGTTCGGGTGATCGAGCTTGAACAGGATCTCCGCTTCCCGGATGAAGCGCGCCCGGATGGAGGCGTGGCGCTGAAGGCCCTTGTCGAGCACCTTGATCGCGGCGAGGATGCGGCGCGCAGAGCGGTTGTGGCAGCGGTAGACCGACCCCATCCCGCCCGAGCCGAGCGCCTGCTCCACCTTCCAGATGTCGATCTCATCGCCGGGCGAGAACATCCCACCTCCGCCGTGCTGTTAACCGGCTGGCCCAGCTAACAGCAGGGGCGGGTCGGCGCACCGCTCAGGATGAATCTTCCGCGATGGGGCCGGTTGTGTCACAGCCTTTCTGATATCTGCGCATTTCATGCGCGCCGGTATCATGCAGAGCCGTCCGGTTGCCGATAGAATGGCTGCGGGTCACACACCGGATCGGGAGCGCTCAGAGATGCGTGCAGCAGGGAGGGTCGGAGGCAGGGCAGGCGGCAGGGTGTCGGGGGCCGACCGCAACACACCGGGCCGGGCCGCGCTGCGCTGCGCGGCGCTGCTCGCCGGGGCGGCGACGGGGAGCAGCCCGGCGGCGGCGCTGGAGGCGTGTACGGTGACAGTGGGGCAGGGGGAGAGTCTGAATGAGGTCGCGATAGATGTCTTTAGAAATAATGCCGCAGATGTGGTGTGTTTAGAACCCGGTTTTAATATGGGATTTCCGTCAATGAATATGTATGATGACAGCGGTTACCCGCTGACCATACAAAGTACAGGGGCAAATCTTTCGATCCCTGGACAGTTTGTTGTGCTGGAAGGTGCCGACCTGACATTGATAAATCTGACGTTTGATTATGCCCCAGCCTACTCTGTCCCCGTCGTGCTCCAGGGGATCCTCGGTGTCGGCACTGCGCGCGCGGCGCTGCTCGTCAACAACGCCACCCTCCACCTGCAGAACGTCTCTTTTGAGAGCAACGCCCAGCTCGACGCGGGGCTGGTCGCGCTGGACAGCGCGCTGTACCTCGACGGCGTGATCATGCAGGACTTCTCTGTGTTCCGCCCGCTGCTCGCCGCCTTCTCCTCCGGGGCTGCCGCGACGGACACGCTGATCGTCCAGAACAGCAGCTTCCACGACAACACCGGCGGCGCGATCCGGGTCGTGGGGTCAGGCGCGGGGACGCCGCCTGCGGTGCAGATCGGCGATCCGCTCGGCGCGACGCAGGTGAGCTTCTCGGTCAACCAGGCCAGCGGCGGGGCCGACGTCCAGGCGGAATTGGTCTCGCTCAGCGTGTATTATGCCAATTTTATCAGCACCATCGTCACCGGCCCGATGGAGAGCGGCTACCCGGGCGCGCCGCTCGTGTTGTGGGGCGGGGACGGCGTGTTCCAGCACCTGCTGTTCGAGGACACCCGGCAGGCGAATGGGACGACCGACAGCTACGGCGCGATCTACAGCTACCTCGCCGGGAACACCGTGGATATGAGCGGGATCGAGATCCTGCGCCAGCGGCACCCGATGGCGGCGATCAAGGTGTTCGCCGATCAGACCGACCCGGACATCGCTGTCATCCACGACATCCTCTATACGCCCGGCACCATCCTCCCGCCGCTGCTCTACGCCCACAGCGTCGACGAGGTGACCGTGTCCGACGTCTTCGCGGATCTGGGCGGCCTCCCGCTCTCCGGGGCGGACGGCCACCTGTTCCACCTGGAGAACACGCAGTCCGCCCGGATGTCCGGCCTCACGCTCTGCAACCTCTCCGCCGGGGACGGCCTCCAGCACGTCATCCAGGCCGCGACCGGCAGCCTGGAATTGCACCACTCCCACTTCCAGAACCTCCTCATGGACACGTCGCTCCTCTACGCCGAGAACGACGCCTCCCTCCAGTTCTACAACAACACCTTCTGGGCCAACCGCTCGCCCGCAGGGCTCGTCGACGGCGCCTACCAGCGCCTCTCCTTCATCAACAACATCGCCGGAGAGATGGACGAGGTGCTGAACCTCGATCAGGTCGCAGACGGCAACATCAGCTACAACATGCTCTGGGACAACACCATCGGCATGCGCGGCGCTTCCGCGCATTACGATGGCAGCACCCACTTTGAAGAGAACCCGAACTTCCGCAATTATGTCCCGACCGACTGCCTGAGCGCGCCTGTTCCGGCGGCAGGATCTCCGGCGGAGGAACGGGGCCACCCGACGCTTTACCTGGACGACGGCGCTGCGGCGGATCTGGGGCGCTACCCGGTGTCGGAGGGCGGGGACAGCGGGGGCAGCGACAGCGGGAGCAGCGACAGCGGGAGCAGCGACAGCGGGGGCAGCAGCGCGGATCAGGACGGGGACGGGTACCCGGCGGCCGACGACTGCGACGACGGCGATCCGTCGATCCACCCGATGGCGCTGGACGCCCCGAACGACGGCGTCGATCAGGACTGCTCAGGCGAGGAGCGCCAGAGCGGCCTGATCGGGGGGACCTTCTGCGGCTGCGGGGGGACGGCCGGGGGGGCGGCGGGAGCGTGGGTGCTCGGCTTCGGGATGTTCCTGGGGCGGCGAAAGGACGACCGGAGGCAGGGATGATCGACACATCGGCGGCGCGTCTGCTCAGGATATCAGCGCAGGCGGGGTGCCTCGCGGGCATGCTGGCGCCGCAGGCGGCGTGGGCGGCCTGCGAGGTGGTGGTGGGGCCGGGGGAGGATCTGCCGCTCGGGGTGATGTCGGCGCAGGATCTGGGCGTGGACGCCGAGGTCTGTTTTGACAGCGCCGCCAGCATCCCACAGACGCTGCTGATCTTCGGCGGGGACAACGCCGGCAGCCCCCTGATCACGATCACACCGCTCACCCCGCCCGGCACGCTCTCTGCCGTCCACCTGATGGGGAAGGCCAACGTCCACCTCAACGACATCATCCTCTCTGGCGGCAACCAGCACCTCCTCCCTGTCTCCGACTACTTCTTCGCCACCGAGGGGAGCGCGGACGTGCTGGCGATGGTCGATGACAGCACGCTGAGCTTCACCAACCTGACCCTGGATGGCATCGGGACGACCTACGGGATCATCGCCGTCAACAGCCGGATCGACGGGAGCAACCTGATCGGCAGCGATTTCCAGACCCGCTGGCCGGTGGTCTGGACGGCGACCGGCGACATGGACGCCACCGACACCTTCCAGGTCATCGGCCTCACGCTCACCCGGAACCTCGGGGGCGCGCTGCTGCTCTGGGGGCCGAGCGGCGTGCAGGCGAGCGCGCGGCTGGAGGACGTGCTCTTTGATCAGAATTCCGGAGAGGGCGGCGCGGACATCAACGCT
>JBEIQZ010000816.1:0-1752 GCA_040376255.1 Alphaproteobacteria bacterium | reverse complement strand
GGCCGGGCCGGGCGCTGGCGCTCGCGGCGGGGATGACCCTGCCCGGATTGTGGCTCGGGGGGCAGATCGGACAGGACTTCATGCCGCAGCTCGACGAGGGCGCCTTCCTCGTGCAGACCTTCCTCCCCGGCGAGGCCTCACTGGAGGAGGTGGATCGGCTCAACCACCGCGCCGAGGACGCGATGCGCCAGATCCCTGAGGTCATCGAGGTCTCGCGCCGGACGGGTCGGGCGGAGCGGACAGAGGATCCGATGCCGCACACCATCTCCGATGTGCTCGTCCTGCTCTCACACGACCGCGAGCGCCCCATCTCCGCGATCGAGGCGGAGCTGCGTGAGCGGCTGAGCGGCGTGCCGGGGGTCGGCTCCACCATCACCACCCCGCTCGGGATGCGGATGGATGAGGGGCTGGGCGGGACGCCCGCCGACATCTCCGTCCGGATCTTCGGCGAGGATCTCGATACGCTGGCCCGGCTCGCGGCGGATCTGCGCGAACGGTTGGAGGGTGTGCCGGGGCTGGCTGACCTGCGCGCCGAGGAGATCACCGGCGCGCCGCAGCTCCGCGTCGAGGTGGATCGGGCCGCGACGGCGCGGGCGGGCCTGACGCCCGGCGAGGTGGTCGAGGCGGTGCGGATCGGGCTGGTCGGGGAGCAGGTCGCCGAGCTCCGGATCGGACAGCGCCGCTACGGGCTCGTGGTGCGGCTGCCGGATCACCGGCGCGGCGATCCGGCGGCGCTCCAGGCGATGCGGGTGGACGGCCACGACGGGGCGCGCATCCCGCTCGGGAAGCTGGCGACGATAACGCGCACCATCGGCCCCTCCTCCATCCGTCGGGAGTCAGGCAGCCGCCGGATCGCCGTCGAGATGTCGGTGGTCGGCCGCGATCTCGGCGGCGCCGCCGGGGCGGTGGAAGAGGTCGTGCGCGGGATGGCGCTGCCCTCCGGCTACTTCTACGACGTCGGCGGGCGGGCCGAGAGCCAGGCGCGGGCGGCGGGCGCGATGCTCCGGGCGGTGGGGCTGGCGGTGGTCGGGGTTGCGGCGCTGCTGGTGCTGGCGCTGGGGAGCGTCCGGGAGGCGGCGTCGATCCTCGCGGCGCTGCCGGCGGCGCTGGTCGGCGGGGTGGTGGCGCTCTGGCTGGCCGGGGAGACCTGGAACGTCTCCAGCATGGTCGGGCTGATCGGGCTGTCCGGGATCGCGGTTCAGAACGGGCTTGTGCTGATCTCGCAGATCCGCACGATCCAGGCCGGAGGTGTGCCTGGGCGCGAGGCCATCCGCGAGGCCAGCCTCGGGCGGGTGCGGCCGAAGCTGATGACCGCCGGGACGGCGATCCTCGGGCTGCTGCCGATCCTGCTGCTGGATCTGCGCGGGACGGAGATCGAGCGCCCGCTGGCGGTGGTGATGATCGGCGGGCTGCTGACCTCGACGGCGTTCACCCTGTTCGTGCTCCCAGCGGTCTGCATGCGGTTCGGCCCTGCGTCAGGCGCGTACCTTCCCCGACCATGAGGTTCAGCGTGCAGCCACAGAACCTGATCGTGGAGCCTGATCGCGGAGCCTGATCGCGGCGAAGCCGCCTGACGCGAGGGTGAGCGCGCCCACCAGCGCAATCGCCACATGCAGGCCGAGCTGGTCTGCCGCCCACCCCGCCAGCAGCGCCCCGACCGCGTAGCCGAGATCCCGCCAGAGCCGGTACACCCCCACCGCCTCCGCCCGCCAGCCCGGGTGCGCCACGTCCCCGATCACCGCCAGCAGCGTC
>JBEIQZ010000243.1:0-8566 GCA_040376255.1 Alphaproteobacteria bacterium | reverse complement strand
CGTCCGAGCGGCTCCCCATGATGATCCCGACGCGGGCGCCCTCGACGGTGCCGCTGATCTGCGCTGTGCTGATCTGATCTGTGCTGGCCTGATCTCCGCTCACAACCTCACCTCCAGCCCGGCGAGCGCCCGGACAAACCCGCCCATATGCTCCATCGCCGCCGGGGCTGTCGGCACCTCCGGATCGGTGCGCGAGACGCCCGCCGCCGGGACCACCATCGTATACGGCACCTCAATAAAGAACGAGACGTCCGGCAGCGCGTCGATGTACAGGCCCCCGCCGAAGCTCGGCGCGAGCCCCATCCCGCCCGGCGCGTTCCGGTAGCCCAGCCCGTCGTCCGGCACGTCGAAGCCGTCATAGATCCGCACGTCCAGCCCCGCCAGCAGGTACGGCTTCGCCACCCCGGTCGCCAGCGGCAGCAGCCGGAGCCTCGGCTCGATCAGCGCCTGCACGCCCGCCTGCGGGTCATAGGCCGCGACCTCCGGCTCGCAGCCTGAGCAGGCCGTGTCTGTCGTCGTCACTGTCAGGTGCTTCTGCCCGTAGAGCATCCCGAACGACATGGAGAGATCCAGGTACCAGAGCGGCGAGTAGCCGATGGCGACGAAGCCGCTGAACCCGACCCCGCTGGTCGCCCCCTCCCACGACGCCTGACCGGCCAGCACCTCCGCGTCCTGATCCGACGCCTTCGCCTTGAGCTGCGCGTCGACGAGGTAGCCGCGCGAGACGTCCCCGAACCCCATCCCGCCGCTGATCTGCAGCGTCAGCCTGCCTGATCGCACCCGGTTCTCGACCATCCACTGCTGCTCGGACTTCCCCGCCTGCACCGCCGCCACCATGCTGTCGTAGACCACCTTCGGGAGCCGGTACCGGTTCGGCGGCGGCTCCGCAGGCTTTTTCGCCCCCTCCCCCGCTGGCGGCGCCGCCGGAACCACCGGCTCAGCGGGCTGGATCACCACGCGCGGCGCGGGGACCGGCTCCGTCCCCGACCCCGCCGGCGTCCCTGCCGGCCCCGGCCCGGCGCCCGCCAGCCCGGTCACTGCCGACCCCGGCGCCGCAGGCATCCCGGCCTGCACCTCCTGCAGCATCAGCGCCAGCCGCCCCGCATAGGAGGCCTCCTTCCCGTACGGCACGGTCTCCCGCGCCACCCGCCGCACCTCCCCCGACACATCCACCCACCGCGTCTCCACCAGCAGCCCGCTGCTGCCCTTCCCCACCCGCACGATCATCGCCAGCCGCGCCTCCGTCCGCGACCACAGCAGCGCCGGGCAGTCCGGGTTGTCGAAGCAGCCCTCTGCGTCCGCGAGCGCCCAGGTGCGGATCGAGTCGGCGTCCTCCACCGACAGCCCGGTCTGCAGCGCCGCCGCGACGACCTGCCGGTAGAAGACCTCCGCCACCTGCTCGTCCGCCACCGTCAGCGGCGTCGCCGGGGGCAGCAGCACCTCCGCCGCGCCCGCCGCCCCCACCGACAGCAATGCCAGGCCCCACGCGATCAGCGCAGACACGCTACCGATCCTTCAGGTTGGTGCACCACTCGGCCTCGAATGTGCCGTCCAGCGTCCCGTCATCGAAGGCGACGCCCTCGAAGCTGCCGCTCGCCCACACCTCCTCCTCCAATTCGTCGACGTTCAGCACGCCCTGGTTGGCGCGCGTCTGCGCCATCGTCCCGCCCGACACCTCCACCACCGTCGAGGTCACCGACGCCCCCAGCCCGATCTGCTTCTGCCCGGTCGTCACGTCCCCGCCGGTGAACCCGAACTGCAGCAGCCGGACGTCATCCTCGGTCGGCGCCGTCCCGTCCTGGTAGGACAGCCGCACCCAGGAGATGTCCAGACACTCCATCGGGTCAGGGGTGACCACCACGAACGGACCGCCGAAGTACACATACTTCGCCTCCCCGAACGAGATCCCCAGCGCAGAGCCGCTCACCTCCGCCCCGGCCTTCCCGCCGCCGCACCCCATCACCACCAGCATCAACGCGACCATCCTGCCTCCTCGGCCCGCTATAACACGGATGGCGGCTTCACCCTGTCGGCTTCACCCTGTCGGCTTCACCTTGTTGCGGAAGAACGATGTGAACGCGCCGCTCGCCACATCCTCCACCCAGATCCGCCGCCCGCTGCTGTTGTAGGCGTAGGTGCCGGTGTGCGGCCCCGGCACATCGCTGCTGTCTCCGCGCCCGTTGGCGTCGATGGAGTGCGCGATCTGGACGACGTGGATCACGCTGTCGTCCTTAAGGCCGCTGTCCGCCGCGAGCGCCACCCGCCTCCGCTCTGCGCGCGCAGCCTCGTCCGTGATGGCGGTGAGCGCGGCGCCGAAGGTGGTGTGGACATTGTCGCGCACGATGCCGATGTGGCTCGCGGTGCCGGGGGTGGCGAGGTCGCCGGACTGCGCGGCGCTGACGGGGATGGGGACGGCGTTTTCGGTGTTTGTCTGGAGGGCGGCGCTGCTGTGGTTCGTCGCGATCACCTGATCGGAGCGGTTCGGGTTGCGCGCTGCCCAGGCGGCGTCCGCCTCTTCATCGGCGGTGCGGACGGTGCTGATCGTGAAGCCCGAGCAGTCGATCCCGACGTCCTCCTCGCCCATCCACTGCGTGATCGCCTCTGACGCGGCCGTGCGCGCCTCCTCCTCTGACGCCTTCCCGGCGATGGCGGCGTCGTAGGCGGCGGTCGCGCGGGCGCGGACGCCCCGGATGTCGGCGTCGATGGCGGCCTGGAGCGTCGTCTCTGTCTCGTCGGGGCTGCCCTTGGCCCAGGCGGTCTGGGCGGCGGCGCTGGCCTGATCCGGGGTGCTGCCGGGGATGCCGCCGGCGGCGAGGGCGGCGGGAGAGGCGCCGCTGGCGGTGTTGGCGCCCGCGCGGCGGGTGCTGATGTGGTAGGGCGTCTGCACGCTTAGCGTGACCGGCCGCCCGCCCAGCGGGAGCGTGACGGGGAGGGTGTAGGCGGCGACGGCGTCGTCCACATCCTCCGGCAGGACGGCGGCGGGCCGGATGCGGGAGTACAGGATCTCAGCTCTAGCGGCGGTGGAGCCCGCCAGGACGCGCGAATGGAGCCGGTCGGCGGCCTCCCCGGCGCGGGCGCCGTAGAGGGCGCTCAGCGCGGCCTGCGCGGCGGCGAGCGTGCTGTCCGCGTTGGCGAGCCTGATCAGCGCGTCGCACTCGGCGTCTGTCAGCGCGCCGGGGTCGGCGAGGCGGAGCCGGGCGGCGGTCAGGCGCTCCGCGAGCGCCCGGTTCGCGGCGCGCGCTGCCTCGGCCTCCGGAGAGACCCCCGGGATCAGCCCACCCTCCGGGGCGAGCGCAGGCGACTGCTCCAGGAAGGACGGGGGCGCGGCGGGATCGACAGCGGGCGCGGCCGGATCGACGGCGGGGACCCCTGCGACAGGCGCCGCCACGATCTGCGCCTCGACCTGCTGGAGCAGCGCGAGCCAGGCAGCGGCAGCGGAGAGCCGGGTGCCGAAGGTGATCGTGCGGACAGCGGTCTCCGGGGCGCCGAGGAGCGATCCGGCCTCAGCCACGGTGATTCCGGGGCAGGACTGGACGAGGTGGCCGGAGAGCGCGGCATCCACCGGGGCAGAGACAGCCGGAGCGCCGGTCGATGCGCCGGTCGCTGTGCCGGTCGATGCGCCGGTCGATGTGCCGGTCGCTGTACCGGTCGCTGTCCCGGTCGATGCGCTGCCGGGACCATCGACGCCCTCCTCTCCGAGCGAGCGCAGGACATCGGCGGCGGCGGGCCGGTAGCCTGAGGTGCGGGCGCCGGTCGCTGCGCCGGTCGCTGCGCCGCTGACGCTGAGGCGCTCACCGGCGGCGGCGTTCCCGGCGCGCTGGGCGCGGAGGGCGGGGGCGGAGAGATCCGGGCTGGAGGTGGCCGGGGGGCGGGCAAGGGCGCGGTCAGAGATCCGGGCGGGGGTTCGGGACATCGCTGGCAAGGTGGCTCCTGGTTCAGCCGGGCATCAGCAGGCGCGGTGCCAGGCAGCGGCGCGGAGACTCCTGCCGGGCAGCCGATCCAGGCCGACCAGAATATTCATAAAAATACGTCACGAACCTCACCGGAAGCGCTCACACCCGGCGCCCGGACTGACAGCGAACCCTGTCGGATATCCGACAGTCCTGCTGCGCCCTGTCGGATATCCGACACTGTGTCCGGCACTGCGTCCGGCACTGCGTCCAACACTGTGTCCGGCGCTGCTCAGCGTCTCCGCATCACAGGCCGGCGATCACACCGCCTGGAGCAGCAGCAGCCCCGCCGCCACCGTCACCGCCGCCGCCACCCGGGCCGCGCCGAGCGGCTCCCTGAACCACAGCGCCCCGATCAGCGCCGCGAAGATCACGCTGCTCTCCCGGAGCGCCGCCACGACCCCGACCGCGCCGCGCGTCGTGGCATAGAGCGCGATGGCGTACGCCCCGAGCGACAGCAGCCCGCCGATCACCGACTGCCCGCGCGACGCCCCGGCCAGCCACGCGCCCCCCTTCCGCCGCACGATCCCGGCGGTGAACGCGCCGCTGTCGATCACCGAGAGCCAGCAGGTGTACGAGAGCGCCGACCCGGAGCGCCGCGCCCCGAAGCCGTCCAGCACTGTATAACAGGCGATCATCGCTGCGATGAGCAGCGCCCGGCTGATCTCCGTCCCCCGCGCCTGCGCTGCGCCCTGCCCTGCCGCGCTGCCCGCCGAGAGCCCCAGCCCGACGAGCCCCGCCCCCACCAGCGCGAGCGCCGCCAGATCCGGCAACGACGGCACCTCGCCCATCGACGCCATCGCCAGCGTCGTGATCAGCGGCGCCGCCCCCCGCGCCACCGGGTAGGATCGGCTCAGATCGCCGTGATCATACATCCACGCCAGCGCGTACCGGTACACCTGATGCACGCAGGCCGACAGCAGCAGGAACGGCCACGCCCCGGCGAGCGGCAGCGGCAGCCACAGGAGGCAGATCGCCGCCCCCGCCCCGTAGGCCACCGTGATCCCGGACAGCAGCAGCAGCCGATCCGGCGACGCCTTCACCATGGCGTTCCATGACGCATGCATCAGCGCCGCGAGGATCAGCAGCAGCGCGAGCGCCCCCGACAATTCGGGCATCCCGCCCGCCAGCCCCCCTCCTTCACCCCCCATCGCCGCACCTCCGCGCATCGCCGACCTCCACATGCGCCGGATCCCAGCCCAGCCCGTACGCCTCCCAGCGGGGCGCGGTCTTCTTCCATGCGCCGCCGGTCTTCAGCCCGTGGGCAGGCGCGGCCTTCATCATCGCCAGATAGAACGCCGCGTGGTGCGCGTGATCCGGCAAAAACCACTGATCTGAGACATCCGCAGCCCGGGCAGCGGGCCGCCCGTCCCGGACATGCTGGTGGTGGCTGCCGCTGGCGCGCTGAGAGCCGCCGAGCGAATGGTAGAGCCGCTGGCGGCGGTCGTCGCGCCAGGAAGCCCGGATCACCGGGCGCCAGCCCTGCGCGACCAGCCCGGAGAGCAGCCCATCCAGGCACCTGCGGAATTCCGGATCGAGGGACCCGACATCATGGCGCTCCTCTCCCGGGGCGAAACCCATGACAAAGCGCCAGCCGAGCGGCGTCAGCAGCCAGTACACCGGCGCAGCCAGCGCAAAAAGAGCTGCCAGCAGCCCCGTGAGCCGGGGAAGGCACCCCCGACGGGCAGCGCGACCGGGAGGCGCAGGAGAGGCCGTCCCGGGAGACGCACCGGACGCAGCCGTCGCGGGATCAGCCGCAGGATCAGTCGTCATCGCCCTCCAGGCGGCCCCGGGCCTCGCCGACCGCGCCGGCCTCACTGGCCTCGCCGGCCTCACCGCCCGCGCCGGCCTCACCGCCCGCGCCGGGAGCGCCCGCGTGGACAGAGGCTGCGTTGTGGACATAGACCAGCTCCCCGCCCGCGTGGCCGACGACGAGCGCCTGCAACGGCAGGGTGAGGCTGACAGCGCTGGAGAGGCCTGCGGCGATCAGCGCGAACTTGCGTCCGGGGATGATCAGCGCGGCGGCAGAGAGCGCGGCGACGACGCCGGACAGCACGAGGAAGGCTTCGGCGGCCTCCTCATGTTCGTGGATCGCGTCCTCAGGGACGACCTCCTCAACGCGCTCCTCGTCCTCCTCGCCGGTCTCGGTGGCGACATAACTGCTGACGGCCAGCATGACAGAGAGGACTGCGCCGATCGCCCATGCGGCGCGATCCGCCCGCTCGCGGTACCAGAGGACGGCGAGCGCGATGAGCACCGGCGGCAGGACGACAGAGAGGCCGATGGGGAGGTGGACGATGGCAGGATGGAGCGGGAGGTCAGAAGAGAGCGCGGAAGAGAGGACATTCAACATGATCACCTCAGGATGCTTCCCTGATATGTTCCGGGACAGGCCTCCTGTCATTCCGGCGGATGACGGAGCAGGACGGGATATATCCATGAAAAGGAGCGATGTACATGGCTGATCAGCAGGAATCCGTCATCCGACGGACAACGCCAGGCGCAGCCTCGCCGGGCCTGCTGTCGGGCCTGCTGCCGGGCCTGCTGCCGGGCCTGCTGCCGGGCCTGCTGCCGGGCCTGCTGCCGGGCCTGCTGCCGGGCCTGCTGCCGGGTATCGCGACGGCGCTGATCGCGGCGGACATCTGGGCGGACATCGCGGAGGGGGCGGACGCCGGGCATGTGGGGGTGGAGGGGGGGGGCGGCGCTGCTGTCGCTGGTGACGGCGGCGCTGATCGTGCGGGGCTGGCTGCGGGAGCGGGACACGGCGCGGCGGGCGGCGGCGGCGGCGGCCCGGCTGGCAGCGGAGGTGCAGGCGCAGGCCGGGGTGAACGCCGGGATCGCGCGGCAGCAGGTCGATCAGGCGGAGACAGCGCAGCGGACGGCGGAGGCGGCGGCGGCGGCGGCCTGGCGGCAGGCGGAGCAGGCGGAGGCGCAGGCGGCGGCGGCCCGGTGTGAGGCGGACCAGGCGCAGCGCCAGGCCGATGCCGGGGCTATCGACGCAGCCGCAGACGCCGCGCGGTGGCGGGCGGAGGCGGCGGGGGCTGCGCGGGGGCTGCGCGGCCACATCGACCGGCAGTTCGCGCTCTGGAAGCTCTCTCCGGCGGAGCAGGAGATCGCGCTGCTGCTGCTGAAGGGGCTGTCCCTCCAGGAGGTGGCCGACGTGCGCGGCACCAGCGAGCGCACCGTGCGCCAGCAGGCCGCCGCCGTCTACCAGAAGGCGGCGGTGGCGAACCGGGCGGAGCTTTCGGCGTGGTTCCTGGAGGATCTGCTGGACTTTTGAGGGTGGCCGCTACTCCCCGCAGGGCCAGTCCGCGACCTCCAGCGTGTTGTCGGTCTCCGTACACTCCTCGACCGCCCCGCGCCCGTCGAGCCGCAGCCGGAGCCCACGCCCCCACGCCTGCGCCTCCACAACCACCGGCCCGGTGAGCCTGCCCTCCCCGGCGGCGAGGCTGAGCGTCTCTGAGCGCGCCACGTCGCCGTCGACCGAGATCTCCACAAGAAAATCGCCCGTGGCGATCAGCCCCCGGTTGTAGACGGGGAACCGGAATTCCGCCCCGTCGCGGGTGCAGCAGACCTCCGGCGCGTCTGCGGCGACGTCGGCCAGATCGGTGACGCGCCCCTCGATCGATCCGCCCGCGCGGAAGCTGTTGAAACGGACCCACGGCTGCTCAGGGTCGGCGGGCAGGCCGCCGTCTGCGAGGACGTTGGTGATCGACCAGGCATGCTGGTTCCAGATCGTGCCGGAGGGCCGCCAGCTCCCCGACAGATCCCCGATCACCGTGATCCCGTTCCAGCCGGGAAATCCGTAGTTGTTGGAGGCCAGCACGATCTCTGTCGCCCCGTCCGCGTCGACGTCCACGATCAGCGGGTACTCATAGAGCGTCCCGGAGGCGTGGCTGTCCTGCTGAAGCTTCACCGCGCCCGTCGCCCCGTCGTAGACCCACAGGATCACCTCGTCCGCGTAGACCACGTCAGCCAGCCCGTCGCCCTCGAAGTCGAACACCGACGACCCGGTCACCGACGACGAATAGTCCTGAACCGGCGCGCTCCACAGCACGGCGCCGTCCTCGTTGAACACCGTGTAGGAATAGGCGCCCGCCACCCCGACCTCCGGCAGCCCGTCCCCGTCGAAGTCCGCCACCGTCGGCGGCCCGCCGCCCCCGCCCGGCACCGCCACGCTCCAGCGCACGGCGCCCGCCATGTCATAGAGCGACACCAGCCCGCTGCCGACCACGACTACCTCCGGGCTGCCGTCCAGAT
This sequence comes from Alphaproteobacteria bacterium, assembly GCA_040376255.1. GTDB lineage: Bacteria > Myxococcota_A > UBA796 > UBA796 > SXON01 > JBEIQZ01. The sequence goes on along the minus strand of JBEIQZ010000243.1, from coordinate 356 downwards.
CGAAGTCCCCGATGGCCGACATCCCGTCGTTTGTGGCTGCCTGCAGCCGGATCGTGCCGTCGGCGTTGTAGACGGTGTTCCCCGCGATCACCTCCTGAAGGTCGTCACCGTCCACGTCCGCCGCGAAGCTCATCCAGCGGCCCGGAGATCCCGCCCCTGTCCAGCGCAGCGCCCCGTCCGCCCCGAACACCTCCGCCCCGAACAGCACCTCGCCCTGCCCGTCCCCGTCCAGATCGGCGAACGCCGGGAACCCGTAGCCGTACACCGTCGCCCCCGCCGCCCACCGCAGCGTCCCGTCCCCGTTCACGCACAGCAGCGACACCTCCGCCCCCGCCGCGCACACCTCCATCGCCCCG
>JBEIQZ010000568.1:0-3922 GCA_040376255.1 Alphaproteobacteria bacterium | reverse complement strand
GGTGTGGTCATAGTACTGACCGATGTCGCGGACGAGCTTCACCTGCATGCCGACGACGACCAGATCGGTGAGCAGGGCGACGCCGGGCAGCGGGTTGGCGCCGAGGATGGCGGTGAGGATGCTGTACTTCATGCGATCCTCCTCGATCTCCATCGCGCGGAGCCGGGGATCGTGGATCGCGGGGATGCCGACGGGGAGGAGGGTCTCCTCGGTCTCGCCGATAATCTGGCCGATCAGGCTGTCCTCGCCGGTGGGGGGCCGGATGCGCTCCAGCACGACCTTCTCGGCCTCGGCGATGGTGCCGTCAGCGTTGGCCACGAGGGTGGCGGCGGCGTAGACCTGATCGCGCAATTCGCCGGAGGTGATCAGCGCCAGCTCGGCGTCGAGGTCGATGGGCTCGGAGAGGAGCTGATCGAGCGGCGGGCGCTCGCTCTCCGGCATCAGGGAGAGGATGCCTGAGAGGGCGGACTCCTCCTCAGGGGTGAAGACGCCATCGGCTTTTGCTACACAGAGGACCACCTTGATGGCGGCGAGGGCTTCGCGGCTGGAGATATTCATGGTTCTGCACTCCGGCGCCCACATAACCTGTCCGCCGGATATAGCGGGGCGCCAGCCGGGATGTCCATGACTGTCCGCACCCCTCCCTGTACCGCGATCGCCCATCCGAACATCGCCCTGTGTAAATACTGGGGCAAGCGCGCGACCGACACGGCGCAGGGGCGCGCGCTGAACCTCCCCGCCACCCCCAGCCTCTCGCTGACCGTGGCTCCGTTCCACACGCGCACCACCGTCACCTGCGGGGTGGGCGCGGCGGAGGAGGCGGTGACGCTCAACGGGCAGCCTGCGGATGAGGGGACGGTGAAGAAGATCCGCAGGGTGCTGGCCCTGATCGAGCCGGACGCGCGCTGGCGGGTGGAGAGCCAGAACTCCTTCCCGACGGCGGCGGGGCTGGCGTCGTCCTCGTCGGGGTTCGCCGCGCTGGTAGTGGCGGGGGCGGCGGCGGCGGGGAAGGATCTCAGCACCGCGCAGCTCGCGGTGATCGCGCGGCAGGGATCGGGGTCGGCGACGCGGTCGCTGTACGGGGGCTGGGCGGAGTGGCCGCTGGGGACGCTGGCGGACGGCAGCGACAGCCACGGGCTGCCGGTGGCGCCGATGGATCACTGGGATCTGAAGATGCTCGTCGCGATCGTCGCGAGCGGCCCCAAGGAGGTGTCCTCGACCGACGGGATGGGCCACTCGGCGACGACCTCGCCCTACCACGCGGCCTGGGTGGCGTCGGCTCCGGCGGACGTGGAGGCGGCGCGCCACGCGGTGCTGCGGCGGGATCTGTTCACGCTGGGCGGGATCATGGAGCGATCCACGCTCCGGATGCATGCCCGCATGCTCGCGGCCGACCCGCCGCTCCGCTACTGGCAGGCGGGGACGCTCGCGGCGATAGCGCGGGTGGAGGATCTGCGGCGACAGGGCTGCACCTGCTTTTACACGATGGACGCGGGGCCGAACGTGAAGGTGCTGTGCGCGGCCCAGGACGCGGAGGTGGTGCGGCGGCACCTGCTGAGCGTGGCGGAGCGGGTGGAGGTGCTGAGCCCGGGGCCGGGGGCGCGGCTGCTGTGAGCGCGGAGCCTGAGCCTGTGGAAAAAGTGGAAAAAGTGGAAAAAGTCGTGTGGCGGGCGCCGGGGAAGCTCGTGCTGATCGGGGAGTATGCGGTGCTGGACGGGGCGGCGGCCTTCGTGGCGGCGGTGGATCGCGGGGTGTGCTGCGAGGTGACGCCGGTGGAGGCGGGAGCGCCGGGATCGCTCACCGTGCCGGGCGGGGACGACCGGTTCGCGCGGGCGGGGCTGGGCTGGGACAGCGGGCCGGAGCACAGTCCGGAACACCGACAAGCGCACGGGCGGGCGCCTGCGGCGCATTACCGGTTCTCGGACTGGAACCCGCCGGAGCTGCCGTCAAAGGCGGGCTTCGGCGGATCGGCGGCGGCGGTCGTCGCGGCGCGGCTGGCGGGCGGGCTGCCGGTGGCGGCGGCGATGGAGATCCACCGGCGCGTGCAGGGGGGCGGCTCGGGGATCGACGTGTTCGCGTCGATGCGGGGCGGCGTCCGGCGCTTCCCGGACGGGCTGGAGATCGGGCTGCCGCCGATGATCGCGGTGTGGTCGGGCCGGAGCGCGAAGACCGGGCCGCGCGTGCAGCACTGGCGCGGGTGGGAGGGGCGGGCGGCGTTCGTCGCGGAGAGCCGGGCGCTGGTCGCGGCGTTCCCCGACGATCCGATCCGCGTGCTGCCTGAGGCGTACCGGCTGCTCTGCGCGATGGCGGCGGACGCGGGGCTTTCGGCGGCGGGGCTGGCCTATGACACCCCGGCGCTCCGGCGGATCGCGGAGATCGCGGCGGCGTATGGCGGGGCGGCCAAGCCGAGCGGCGCGGGCGGGGGGGACGTGGCGGTGGCGCTGTTCCCGGATGTCGAGCGGCAGGCGGCGTTCGCGGAGGCGATAAGGGCAGAGATCACGGCGGAGGGCGCGGGGCTGGTGCCGCTGGCGGTGCGGGTGGCGGGGCCCTCTCAGGTTATCTGACCGGGTGGCAAAATTTCTTCGGGGACGGGATGCAGAGAACCGCCTGAGGGTCTACACTTGTCACGTGGAGTTCACATGCCGAGTACGCTGCTCATCCTCCTGATCGATGTAATGACCCCGGCCGCCTCAGCCTGCAGCCAGCCGATGTTCTCTACGATCCCGCTCCCGGCGATAGACGCGAAGAAGGGGCACGGCGTGGCGACCGGACAATACAATTGGGAAGGGAAGCAGATGGTGGGGGCGCGGCTGTCGATGAACAGCGCGTGGCCCGTGGACGCCTGGCGGCCGGTGCTGCAGCAGGGGGACAAGCAGGACGACTGGATGCCGGCAGAGTTCGGCTACGAGGAGGCGGCGATGCTGGATCGCACGCACATGTACCTGCGCTTCGACATCGGTTTTTTATTGGGGGCGGTGCGGGTGCAGCGGCAGCTCGTCGTAGAATTGGCGGAGCAGACGGTGAGCGCCGCGACGGGCAGCGCGTGGCGGACCTGCTGGAAGATGGTGGATCCGGGGCCGTGGGAGCCGAAGCTGACCGGGCTGGCCAACTCGGCGACCTGGGAGAAGAGCAGCGCCGGGTGGTGGGAGGTGACGCCGCGCGCGGAGGGCGGGGCGCTGGTGAGCTACCTGGGGTGGACGGAGGCCGGGGCGATGCCGGTGTCAATCCTGCAGTAGGGGATGAGCACCACCCTGCCGAACCTGCTGAAGGCGTTCGAGACGCGGGTGGGGGCGGTCGGGGGTGGCTGAGGGTCGGCGGGTAGCCCCGATTCTGCCAGAAAGGTTAAGCGGCGCCGATGTACACACTGCTGCTGGTGCTGGTCGGCTGTCCTCCTGAGAAACCGGTCGGGCTGGACACCTCCCTGCCCGACACCGCTGCCACGGACGACTCCGCCGGTGACTCCGGCGCGGACGACTCGGTCACCGCGCCGGACAGCGACGGGGACGGCGATCCGGACGATAACGACTGCGCGCCCGACGATCCGGCTATCTATGATGGGGCGACAGAGATCTGCGACGGGGTCGATCAGGACTGCGACGGCGCCGCCGATGACGGGCTGCTGGAGACGCTCTATGCGGACGGCGACGGCGACGGATACGGGTCGGGCGCGACCTCGGAGTCCTGTCCGGCGGCGGGCCTGACCGCCAGCGGCGGCGACTGCGACGACGCGGACGGCGCGGTGAACCCGGGCGCGGACGAGGCCTGCGACGGGATTGACAACGACTGCTCCGGCGGCGCCGACGAGGGGCTGACCGGCACGCTGTACCCGGACGCTGACGGGGACGGCTGGGGGGAGTCCGGCAGCGCCGGGGCGGAGGGCTGCCTCGGGGCGCCGGGGATGGTCAACAACGACGGTGACTGC
>JBEIQZ010000966.1:0-1051 GCA_040376255.1 Alphaproteobacteria bacterium | reverse complement strand
GCGATCTCCGGGGCGGAGCTCGCGATCTCCGGGGGGCCGTGCAGCGCAAGTGGATGACGACGGCTGATGACGGCGGCTGATGACGGAGGGCGGGCCGTGCATGCACCGCCGCCATTGGTCATCAGGAGCCGTTGACGTGGAGCCGAGACCCAGAGTGGGCCGCCCGACCAACCGGGCTTCGTACGCAGCGTGAGCATGTACGAGCCGAAGCTGACACGAAAGCAGCCACCTGGGCGCGTGCCGGGGGGGGGGCGAACCCACACGCAGCTGCGGCCGTCAAGGGCAGAGGTGAGGTCGTCCTGCTGGCGAGCGAGTGATGCGGGTGAGGGGGGGCGAGGCCACGCCCCGTCCTCATTCACAGCGTCGTCCACGTGGTTCACAGCGGCCTCATACAGCGCCGCCTCCGACGCGCCCTCATCAAACGACGTGGTGGGCGGCGGAGACCCGGATCGAGATCGCAATCTGACGATGGGGTAATCCGGGATCGCCATCTCGGGCTGAGGCTCGGATCGAGATGGCATCTCGGGGGATCGAAATCGCAATCTGACGATGGGGTAATCCGGGATCGCCATCTCGGGCTGAGGCTCGGATCGAGATGGCAAAGCACCGCCAACGTCCATCGCACTCTCCTCTTGCACTCCAACCGAGATGGCAATCCCCCGCGGAGATTGCAATCTCGCACTCTTCTTCTGCGCTCCCGCCGAGGACGCCGCCGCCTCCGCCTCCGCCACCGCCACCTCCTCCTCGGCCACCGACACCTCCTCCTCCGCCAAAGTCAGCGTGTCGCTTCCAGCGTGTCGCTTGCTACGCCGAGTGCCTCCACGCTCACATCCCTCTTGACGCTTACGACGCTTGGCGCCCACGGCAGCGCCTGCCGGCAGTTTCTCTGCGGACGTATCTTGAGCGATCTCGTCCGATCTCGCCACCGCTCCGGGCGCCTGAGCTGCCGCCTCCGCCTCCACCGCCCCCACGTCCGTCTGCCTGACTGCGGCCTCCACTGTGACGGCCGCCGCTGGCGCCGATGCCGGCGACTCCGCCTCCGCCTCCGCCT
>JBEIQZ010000886.1:0-1408 GCA_040376255.1 Alphaproteobacteria bacterium | reverse complement strand
CCTTGGTGTCCTTGATGATCCCCTGGACTTCCAGGAGGAAGTGATAGGCGCCGAAGAGTTCTTCAGTAGGCATGGGAGCACTCCAGTGTCTCAGACGCGAAGGCAGCGTGCGAGCTCAGCGCTCTGGGTCGGATGAGTGGTGTGCCTTCTGATCCAGAGTGGCTGCAGCTTCTCATGTCCACCTGAATGTCGCAACTTTTTTCCGGTCTTTCTTTTGCCGCCGCCGTTCAGCCCGGTATCAGCCCCTGCATCCGGGACAGGATCGCGGCGGCGGCCTGGATCGGCGCCTCCGCCTCCTGCGGGGTGAGCGCGACGATCAGGCGGCCGTCGGGACTTATGCGGAAGCGCCCGGAGCGGCCGGGGGAGCACAGGCCGATCAGCGCCTCGGTCGGGAGCGGGCTGTCGGGGTGGACGGTCACGGCGAGGCGGAGCCTCTGGAGGCTCATCGCGGGGATCAGCAGCCCGCGCATCTGGAGGCGCAGGAACGCGCACTGGAGGAGGTTCTGGATCGGCGCCGGGAGCGGGAGGCCGGCGCGGCGGGCGAGGCGGGCTTCGAGGTCATGCAGCTCGCCGGGGGTGCGGGCGTCGGCGAGCCAGCGGTACAGCTCCAGCCGCTCTCCGGTGTCGGGGAGGAGATCCTCAGGGAGGAAGGCGGGGACAGGCAATTCCAGCTCAGGATCGATGCGGGGGCGCGCGCCGTGGAGATCAGCCTGCCCCCTGGCGCGCGTCACCGCCTCCTCCAGCAATTCGACGTAGGCGTCGAGCCCGATGGCGGCGATGGCCCCGTGCTGCCGCTCCCCGAGGAGATCGCCGGAGCCGCGCAGCTCCAGATCCCGCTGCGCCAGCCCGATGCCCGAGCCGATGGCCTCGGCCTCCTGCAGCGCGCTCATCCGGGCGAGGGCGGCGCGGCGCTCCCGCCCGGCCTCAGAGAGCAGCAGGGTGCAGCGGGCGGGCAGATCGCCGCGACCGACGCGCCCCCGGAGCTGGTAGAGCTGGGCCAGCCCGAACTGCTCAGCGCGGTTGATGATCATCGTGTTGACGCGCGGCAGGTCGATCCCGCTCTCGATCAGCGTGGTGCAGACCAGCACGTTGATCTCCTGGGCGAGCAGGCGCTCCATCACGCGCTCCAGCGCCGCCTCGGAGAGCTGGCCGTGGGCGACGCCGATCCGCGCCTCCGGCACCAGCCGCTGGAGCCACTCGGCGGTGGCGTGGATGCTCTGGACGCGGTTGTGGACGAAGAACACCTGCCCGCCGCGCTGGAATTCGGCGCGGAGGTCGTCCGCGATGCGGGCGGGCGAGAAGGGGAGAACGTCGGTGCGGATCTGGAGGCGACCGGGCGGCGGCGTCTGGAGCAGCGAGAGGCTGGACAGCCCGGAGAGGGCGAGGTGCAGGCTGCGGGGGATCGGGG
>JBEIQZ010000005.1:0-39186 GCA_040376255.1 Alphaproteobacteria bacterium | reverse complement strand
GGTGTAGTAGTACTTCCACGGCACGCCCGCCTCGTCGAGCTTCGACCACACCGTCGGGAAGGTGAACAGCCCCTGATCGGGCAGCTCGTTCGACTGGAGGCCGCCGGAGCTCCCGGCATGTCCGTAAAACCGGTTTGGCCAAGTCGGCCCCATCACTGAGCAGAACCAGCGCTGCGGGATCTGGTAGGCGTCCGCGAGCGCGTAGGAGATGGGCATTGTGTCGCGGGTCTGGTAGCTCATCGCCTGCGCCGGATCGGCGTCGGGGTGGGAGTCCTGGAACTCCCTCACAAAACCGTCGTTCAGCCCGCCGTTGTACTGATCGTGCGAGGAGGTCCAGCCGTGCGGCGGATCGTCGGCGCAGTGCTGCACCACCTCCCCCGGCGCGATGGCCGCCCCCTCCCGCGTCGCGTTAATCATCGCCGGATCAAGCCCGTCGATGTCCCGCCCCTCCAGCAGCTTCAGCGCCCCGAACACATGATCGAAGCTCCGGTTCTCCATCATGACGACAACGACCGTATCGATACGGCCCGGCCCGGTCTCTGCGCTCTCCTTCTCCTCCGGCCTGCACCCGGCCAGCCCCGCCAGCCCGCCCGCGCCGATCCCGGCCATCGCCTGACGGCGGTTGAGAAGAACAGACTTCATCGAGACCTCCCCTGCGGATCATCTACTCGATCATATCCGATTCCGTGCGCGGCCAGATCTTCCACTCGCTGAAGGTGTAGGTGACGACGCCGGTCACTGAGGCGAAGGTCTGGCCGTTCGCGGCCTGGTAGTTGTAGAGGCCGTTGTCGATGAACAGGCCGTAGTCGGTGGCGGCCTGGCCGTAGTCGTCGATGTCGGTGGTGATGCCGACGTTCTCAAGGGTGACGAGGACGCCCTCGTAGGGCTCCCAGTCGGCGGGGGCGGCGTCGAGGGTGACGGCGGTGGGGGAGCCGGTGCCGCTGACGGTGAGGGTGGCGGCGTCGCTGACGTAGAGCTCGGTCAGGTCGTAGTACTCAGAAGACGAACCCTGCACATCGAAGACATCTCCGGTGGAGACGGTGACGCCGCCGCCGGGGAGGAAGACGATGATGCCGCTGTACTCGCCGCCGCCCGCGTCCTGGGCGAAGAAGCTGACGGAGCCGTCGTCCTCTTCGACGCTGTCAGTGGTGGCGATGAGGCCGGAGAGGTTGAGGGTGCCGCAGGCGGTGCCGCGCTGGATGTCAGCGATGGTGCCGTCGCTGGTATCGCCGCCGGTGTAGGCGCCGATGTCGCCCTCGACGCGGGGGTTGATGCTGTACTCCTCATAGGAGTAGAAGACGATGCCGGTCAGGGTCTCGTAGGCGCCGCCGCAGCCGAATTCGAGGAACAGGAAGCCGTCGTCCAGCCCGACGCCGGAGGGCGCGAGCAGGCCGGTGTTGTAGGCGTTGACCGACTCGACGGTCTGGCTGGTGAGCGTCACCGGGATGCTCTCGTAGTCGTCCCAGTTGACCCCGGCGCCGTCGCCGAGATCCTCGGCGGGCGGGATCGTGCCGGCGCCGGTGATCTCGACCTGATCCATTGTGTTGATGGTAAGCTCGGTCCAGTCGAAGAACTCGGAGAGGGTGCCGGTGATGGTGACCTCGTCGCCCTGGGCGGCGACGTAGGGATCCATGCCCGCCTGGCTCCAGACATAGAGGCCGGAGCGCGGCCCGCCTTCGGGGTCCTGGATGAAGAAGCCTTCACCGTCACGGGTGATCGGGGAGGTGACCACCACGCCGCTGATCGTCACGACCTCGCCGTCCGAGGCGGCGCCGCCGCGCACCTCCTTGATGGTGAGGCCGCCCCCGCCGCCCCCGCCGGTGTCGTCGGTGGTGCCGGCGGTGTCGTCGGCGGGCTTCGGGTTCAGGTTGCAGCCCGCCACCAGCAGCAGGATAGAACAGATCGGTAAACGGTGCATGGTCGCTCCAGAGCGGGTAGGTTCTGGCTCCCTGCATACACGGAGGAACCCGGAGTGACAAGAGACGTTTCTGTGTTGCGGCTGTCCGGCCTGAGGCGCAGCTTCGGGAGCCGGGTGGCTGTTGACAACCTCTCCCTGGATGTCAGGGCAGGGGATCTCTACGGATTCCTCGGTCCAAACGGGTCTGGCAAGACGACGGCGATCCGCTGCATCCTCGGCCTGATCGCGCGGGATTCCGGCGATATCGAGGTGTGCGGGCAGCGCGATCCGGTGCTCCAGCGGCAGGAGGTCGGGGCGATGGTGGAGACGCCGCGCTTCTACGACTGGATGAGCGCCCGCGCCAACCTGCAGGTCGCCTGCGCCTACGCGGGGCGCGGGAGCAGCGACGACATCGATCTCGCGCTCCGGCGCGTGGGCCTCAGCGAGCGCGCGGGGGAGGCGGTGCGCGGCTTCTCGCTCGGGATGCGGCAGCGGCTCGGGATCGCGCGGGCGCTGGTGGCGAAGCCCCGGCTGCTGATCCTGGACGAGCCGACCAACGGGCTCGATCCGCGCGGGATGAAGGAGATCCGCGAATTGCTGGTGGATCTTGTGCGGACGGACGGGCTGACGGTGTTCGTCAGCTCGCACCTGCTGGCCGAGGTCGAGCAGATGTGCAACCGGATCGCGATTATCGACGGCGGCAAGCTGATCTCTGAGGGGTCGGTCGACGCGCTCACCCGGCGCAGCCAGGAGGAGAAGGGCAGCGCGGTGCAGGTGGAGATCGCGGTCGGGCCTGCCGCCGCCGCGCGCGCCCGGCTGGCGCAGATGGCGGGGGTGCAGCTCATCGGCGAGGGCGAGCACGGCCGCCTGCGGCTGGCGCTCACCGGCATCACCATCGCCCAGCTCAACCGCGAATTGGTGAAGGCCGACCTGGAGGTGGAGGCGCTGATCCCCCTGCACGGCTCGCTCGAAGACGTCTACCTTGCCAGCACCCGCCAGGAGGCGAGTATCCAGTGATCCCCACCCACTTCCCGCTGATGATCATGGCTGAGCTGCGGAAGCTCTACAGCCGTCCGTCCACCGTCGCCACGCTCATCGCCGCCTTCGCGCTAGGGGTGGCCGCCGTCGGGCTGGTCACCTGGCTGAAGGGCAGCGACGCCTCGATCAACGGCAAGGCGGTCTCGGAGGTGCTGACCATCTCCGGGGTCGATGTCGCGGGCTACGCGCTCCGCGCCCGCAATTTCTTCTTCCTGCCGATGTTCCTCGTGCTGGCGATGGCCTCGTCGGTGGCGGGGGGAGCTCTCCGATCAGACGCTCCGCGACGCGCTCTGCCGCCCGATCTCGCGCGCCAGCGCGCTCTGGGCGCGGCTGATCGCCGTCCAGAGCCTCTCAGCGCTGAGCCTGCTGCTGACGCTGGTACCGGCCCTCGGCGGCGGCCTGCTGGTGTTCGGGATGCCGGTCGCGCCGGTCGCGGGCAGCGCCCCGACGCCCGCCGAATTGCTCGCCGCTCCCGCCTCCCTGCCGATGCTGGTCGCGGGCTACGCCTGCACGATCTTCACCGATCTCGGCTGGCTCTCGCTGGCGCTGCTGGCTTCGCTCTACCTGCGCTCGGTGGGCGGAGTGCTGGTCGGCGTGCTGTTCGCGCTGGGGCTGGACACGGCGCTGCGCGGGCTGTTCTGGATCCTGGAGAAGGTGCAGATCTCCTGGGCCCACACCGCCGCGCAATTCACCCTCGGCAACGGCCTCGACGCCTGGAGCGGCTGGAGCGACGGCTGGGAGCCGGGGCGCTTCGTCGCGCTCGCGGTGATCATCGCCGCCGCGCAGGTGCTGGCGCTGCGCCGCTTCCAGAAGATGGACGTGCTTTAGCCCCTCTCTCCCCTACAAACAACTCTGCGTGCGGGTCTGCGTGTTGTCGTCGCAGCTGGTGTTGGCGAACCCTGAGAGCGAGCAGCCCGTGATGTAGTTGTTGGAGTTGCCGCAGGCGGGGACGCTCTGCCAGCCGCCGACGTGGGCGCAGGAGAAGAAGCTCCAGGAGCAGTTGCCGACGCTGGTGTCCTGCTTGGTCTCGTTGCCGTCGCAGTTCCAGTCGAAGCTGCCGTCGCCGCGCGAGGAGGAGGAGGGGGTGGTGGCGGAGGGGTTGGCGGAGGCGTTGTAGTCGTAGCAGTCGGAGGGGTAGGGGCTGGTGTAGCCGGAGGCGGGGGCGCAGAGGCAGCGGGAGGAAATATCGCCGCGCCCGTAGCCGTCGCCGTCGCTGTCGTAGTAGTAGGTGGAGCAGCCGGTGGAGTTCTCCTCGTCGGCGCTGCCGTTGCAGTCGTTGTCGTAGCCGTCGCAGGTCTCGGTGCCGAGAGGGTTGATGCTGTTGTTGGCGTCGTTACAGTCGCCTGCGTTCTCGCTGTAGCCGTCGAGGTCGTCGTCGTAGGCGGGGGTGCCTTCGTCGATGGTGCCGTCGCAGTTGTTGTCGAGGCCGTCTTCGACCTCGGAGCCGCCGGGGAGGGCGAGGGCGGAGGTGTCGTCGCAGTCGCCGAAGACCTCGGTGTAGCCGTCGCCGTCGTCGTCGTAGCACTGGGTGGACTCGTCGACGATGAAGTCGCAGTCGTTGTCGCGTGCGTCGCAGGTCTCGGGGGCGCCGAGGTAGGTGCTGTTGTCGTCGTCGTCGCAGTCGCCGTCGAGCTCGCGCTGGCCGTCGAAGTCGTCGTCGAAGTTCTCGGTGCCTTCGTCGATGAGGTTGTCGCAGTCGTCGTCGATGTTGTTGTAGACCTCGGTGGCGAGGGCGTTGACGGCGGGGTTGGCGTCGTCGCAGTCGCGCTGGTTCTCGGTGAAGCCATCGCCGTCGTTGTCGACGTCCATCGTGGAGAGGACGGGGAACAGCACGTTGGCTGAGATATCGAGGCCGTCGCTGTCGGTGACGCGGAAGGTGAGGGTGTGATCGCCCGGTTCGAGCGCGTAGTCGCAGGCGGCGAGCCCGGCGGCGTCGGCGACCGGGGTGCAGAAGGGTTCGGTGCCGGAGAGGTTGCTGTAGAACTGCACAAGCATGTCGCCGGGATCGTCCTGCTCGTCGGAGACCTGGGCGGAGAAGCCGAATTCGACGCCCTCCTCGCCCGCCTCGCCGGAGATCGGGTGGACGACCTGGATGGTGGGCGCGTCGGGGACGTCGACGACGGTGAGCTGGATGGTGTACTGGCCCTCCTCGCCGCGCTCGTCGATTCCCTTGAGGAGGATGGTGTGGTTGCCGACCGAGAGCGAGGAGGTGGAGAAGGTGACCAGCCCGGTCGCGTCGGGGAGGCTCTCCTCGGAGAGCACGCCGTCGATGCTGGACGCCCACTGGACGATCAGCAGCTCCGCCGGGGTGTTGTCGTCCTTGACGTTGCCCTGGAAGTCGACCTGATCGCCCTCGTTCACCTCGGCGCCGTCGGTCGGCAACAGGATGTTGACGTTGGGCTCCTCGTTGTACTCCTTGATGCCGACAGAAGACGTACAGCCGCCCAGTCCCAGCCCGCACACCACCGACAACGCTGCGATCTTCCGCATGGCACACTCCACAGGAGAACATCATAGCGCAGTTTGTTCACCCTGCATATCCTGTACCGGATGCCGATCACCGCCTGCCTGCAGATGTGTTCCACCGGGGATGTCGCTGCCAACCTCGATCAGCTTGAGGATCTCGCGGCCCGCGCCGCCCGGATGGGCGCGACGCTGCTGGCGAGTCCGGAGAACACGCATTTTCTGGGGCCGCCTGCGGAGCGGCTGCGGCAGGCGCTCGATATCGGGATGGACGGCGGATCGGACGGCGCTGTTTGTGCGCGGCTCTCCGGGCTGGCGCGGGGGCTGAAGGTTCATCTGTTGATCGGATCGGTGGCGGAGATCGGCCCCGATCCGGGCCACAGCTACAACACCTCGCTGCTCTACGGGCCGGACGGCGGGTTGCTGGCGCGCTACCGAAAGATCCACCGGTTCGACATCGATCTCCCGGGCGCGCGCCACCTGGAGTCTGCGACGGTGGCGGCGGGGGACGGGCTGGTGGTGGCGGCGACGCCTGCGGGGGTGCTGGGGCTGTCGATCTGCTACGATGTCCGGTTCCCAGGTCTTTATCAACGGCTGGTGGATCGGGGAGCGGAGATCCTGTGCGTGCCGAGCGCCTTCACCGTGCCGACGGGGCAGGCCCACTGGCATGCGCTGTTGCGGGCGCGGGCGATTGAGAACCAGTGCTTTGTCCTGGCACCGGCGCAGGAGGGGCGCCACGATCCGGCGGGTGACCGGTGCTCGTACGGGCATTCGCTGATCGTCGATCCGTGGGGCGTGGTGCGGGCTGAGTGCGGCGCCGGACCGGGGCTGGCAGTGGCGGAGATCGATCCGGCGGAGATCGCGCGGGTGCGGCGGGCGATGCCGGTGCAGGATCACCGGCGGGCAGCGGTGGCGGGCGTGCCGGATCTCAGGTAAGGTCAGGGCGGCGCTGAGGTCGCCTGGAGATGTGGCTGATCCTGCTGATCGGTGCCTGCGGGCCGGGCGCGGCGGACGGAAAATCACCACCTGCCCAGTGCGCTGCGCCCGCCGCCGCGCTCCGCTATGCGGACGTCGGGGCGGCGTGGGGTCTGCTCGACACCGCCGATGGCGACCGGTTCGGGCATGACAACGGCGCGGTGGCGATGGCGGACTTCGATCTGGACGGGGACGATGATGTCCTGATCTCGCACCGCACCGGTGGGGTCTGGTACCAGGAGAACCTCGGCGGGCGGCTCGGGATGCGGCTGGCGCTGGAGCTTGAGGATGTCGCCTTCATCGCGGTCGGCGACATTGATAATGACGGCGATCTGGACTGGATCGCGGGCGGCGGGCTGCCGCAGATCGCGGTGATGGAGAACGACGGGCAGGGCGGCTTCACGGACGTCTCAGCGGCCTCCGGCATCAACGCCCCCTGGGTCACCCGGCCCAAGCGGCACGGCGCCTTCGCGGACTTCGACGGGGACGGGTGGCTGGATCTGTTCCTGACCACCTCCGGCGACATCCCGGCGGCGTACCGCGATCTCTCCCCGGACGGCGGGAAGCGCCACCAGCTCTTCCGGAACACGGGCGGGCGCTTCGGGAACGTCACGGATCTGCTCCCGGCGCAGGGGACGCACTCGGCGGGATGGTCGGCGGTGTGGACGGACTACGACGTGGACGGCGACCCGGATCTCTATGTGGCCCACAGCGACCAGGAGCTGTGGGGACCGTCTGCGCTGTTTGAGAACCGGGGCGCCGATCCCGGCGATCCGGACGGGTGGCGGTTCCGGCAGGCCACCGACGGATGCTACTGCGGAGAGACCGGGCCGACGATGGGCGTGACGGCGGGAGACTTCGACAACGACGGCTGGCCGGATCTGTCGGTGAACGCCACCGGCCCGGAGCACCTGCTCCAGAACATGCAGGACGGCACCTTCCTCGACGTGACCGCCGCTCAGGACGCCTGGGGGACGGACAACGCCCGCGTCATGAGCTTCGGCAACGTCTTCGCCGACCTCGACAACGACCGCTGGCTCGACACCTTCCTGAGCACCGGCCCGCTGCTCTCCGGCGGCATCGAGACCCAGCCCGACGATCAGGCGGACATCCTGATGCTCGGCGGGCCGTCCGGCTTCACCGGGGCCGCAGCGGAGGTCGGGGTCGATGATCCGGGCGTGGGGCGCGGCGCAGCGTACGGGCTGCTCGACGGGGACGGCTTCCCCGATCTGCTGGTCGCCAACATCGGCTCTGCCTCCCGGCTCTACGTCCCCGGCTGCACCGATCAGCGCGCGCTGATCGTCGATCTGCGCGGCACGCGCTCCAACCGCTTCGGCGTCGGCGCGCGGCTGGAGGCGTGGAGCGGCGATCAGGTGATCTACCGCGAGGTCGGCAACAACGTGGGCTGGGGCGGCAGCGCCCACCCCCGCGCGTGGTTCGGCCTCGGGGCGGAGCGCGCGGATCGGCTGGTGATCCGGTGGCCCTCCGGCGCGGTGCAGGAGATCGATCCCGGAGACGCGCTCAGGATCACGGTTACGGAGCCTTGACCGGCTCAGCCGGGGCGCCTGCCGGGCTCACCGGGGTGCCGTCCTGCAGCGCCTCGTTCCCGCGCACGACGACCTCCGCCGCGCCCGCAAGCTCGGCGCCCGCTACGACCAGCGCCGCGCCCTGATCGTAGCGCACCTCGACCGCGATCCGGTGCGCCTTCCCCTCGACGACGGTGAACACCGCGCCGTTGAACAGCGCGTCGCGCGGGACGCGGATCGCGTCGGACAGCGCCGCCACCGAGACCGACGCCTCCACCGCCATCCCCGGCAGCCACCCCGCCGGGGGCTGCTCCAGATCGACCCGGAGCCGCTGGTTCCGGCTGCCGCTGCTCGCGGCGGCCACCACACCCCCGATCACCGAATCGAACGCCGGAGCGCCGTCCGTCCGGGAAGGGAGCCGCAGCCGGACCGCAGCCCCCGGCGACACCGCGCCGGACTGCGCCTCGCCCAGCTCCAGCAGCGCCTCCAGCCGCCCCGTCCCCACCACCTCGCCCAGCGCCGCGCCCGCCGTCACCCGCTGACCGGGCCGCGCCGTCTGCTGCGACAGCACCCCGGCGAGCGGCGACCGGATGCGGCACCGCTCCACCTCCAGCCGGGCCGCCTGCAATTCGGCATGGCGGAGCTGCTCCAGCGCCTCCGCCGAGAGCGCCGCCGCCGCTGCCTGCTCCACGCGGCTCTGCAGATCCATGCGCTCCTGCGCCGAGAGCGCCTCCGGGCGGGTCGCGTCCACCGCCAGCGCCCGATCCAGCTCCGACTGCTTCAGCGCCAGATCGGCCCGCCGCCCGCGAAGATCCGCCTGCGCCTGGAGCAGCCGCGCCGCAGCAGCCGCCTGCGCGATCCGGGCCGGGCGCTCGTCGAGCTGCACCAGCAGCGTCCCCGCCTCCACCGCCGCGCCGAGCCGCACCGGGACGGCCTGCACCGTCCCGACCGTCTCGCTCTGGATGGCGGCCTCGGCAGTGCTGCGCAACTCCCCGCTCAGGGTCAGGACGATCTCCACCGCCCCCCGCTCCACCGGCCCGAGCACCACCGGCACCGGCGACGGCCCGGCGGCGGGCTTCTGCTCCTGACAGGCGAGCAGGAGCAGCAGGAGCGGCGTCATCAACATCAGCCTGCTGCCAGCTCCCGGTCGATGATGGTCTTGAACTTCTCGTAGGGCTGGGCGCCGCTGAGGAACAGGCCGTTGATGAAGAAGGCGGGCGTGCCGGTCACACCGGCGGCCGATCCTTCCTCCATGTCCTTCTGGATCTCAGCCTTCATCGCCGGATCCTGACGGCAGGTGTTCCAATCGCTGAGGTTCAGCCCCACCTGGGTCGCCGCGCGCTCCAGATCGGCGTCTTCGAGGGCGCGCTGGTTCGCCATGAGGATGTCGTGGTAGGGCCAGTACTTGCCCTGCTTCTCCGCGCAGTTGGCGGCGACGGCGGCGGGGATGGCGCGATCATGGAAGGAGAGCGGGAAGTCGCGGAACACGAAGCGTACCTGCCCTTCGTACTCCTTCATCACGCGCTGGACGCTCTCGCGCGCCTTGCCGCAGTAGGGGCACTGGTACTCGGCGAACTGGATGATCGTGACCTTCGCCTCGGCGTTGCCCTCGAACGGGTCGTCGTCGACGCCGATGGGGACGCGGGGCAGGTCGGGGTAGGGGATCAGCACGTTGACCTTGTACTTCGTGCGGAGCTCCCCGATGTAGGCCTGCGCGCGCTCCCCCTGGTTGCGCTGCTTCACCATCGACACCACCTTGTCCCGCACCTCCTCCAGCGGCTTCCCGCCGAGGCGGCGGGCGAGCTGGCCGTAGGCCTCCTGGATCTCGGCCTCGGTGGGATCGGCGGTCTTGTCCTCGACCTCGATCTTCATCAGGGCGCGCTCGTCCGCGAGGCCGCGCGACTTCGCCTCGGCCTGGAGGATGGCGGTGTTGACCTTGTTCTCGACGGCCTCCATCTCAGCCTCGTAGCGCTGGGTGAGGTACTCGGCCTGGAGGCGGGCCACCTGGGTCGCCATCTCCTTGCTGAGATCCTCGTAGGAGATCGACCCGCCCTCCCAGGTGGCCGCCATCGGGTTGCCCGTATTGTACGCCGGAGCAGCCTGGGGCGCAGGGCCGCCGGAGGCGGCGCCGGAAGCGGCGGCGGGGGCGACGGTGGCAGGAGCAGCGCCGTTGTCACATGCAGCGAGCAGAGAGAGCGTCAGGGAGAGCAGCAATACGCGCATCGTTTTCTCAGGAAGTCGCAGAGCTAACCGCTGGCTGCGCCTCCGGCACCCCGCCCTCTGGCTGGCTTGCAAAAAGAGACGGGCTTGCAATACACTTCGCAGTCAGATACGGGACAACTTCTATGGAGAATTGTGCGGATCGGGATCGTCATCTCCAACGCAGCCACGACCTCCCCGACCCACTCCACCGTCCACATCGCGCAGGCGGCGCTGGAGGCCGGTCACTCCGTGCGCTTCATCGAGCCGTGGGACTTCGAGATCAGCCCGGACGGTCGGCTCTGGGCGCGCGCCCACTGCTTTGACGCGCCGACCGGGAGCCGGGACGAGCTGGCGTCGCGGCTCGCGCTGCGGCAGACAGAGCGGCTGACGGTCGAGATCCGGCTGCTCGACCGGCTTTTGCTGCGGGCGAACCCGCTGCACGAGGCGATCCAGAGCATCGCGCGGCTCGCGCAGGCGGAGGGGGTGCCGGTGCTGAACCCGCCGGAGGCGCTGATCCACTGCTCCCACAAGGGCTGGCTGGCGACGCTGCCCGGCGTGCCGCGCCCGGAGACGCTGATCACGCGATCCCGCGCGGCGGCGGAGCGGTTCTCGGCCTCGGTGGACGCCGCCGTTGTCAAGCCTGCCCGCGCCTGCGGGGGGAAGGGGGTGTCGCTGATCCGGGGCGGGCGCGGGCTGCAGGAGGCCATCTCGCTCGCCCAGCGCGTCGGAGACGGCTACATCGTGATGCAGCGCTACCTGCCTGAGGCCGCCCTCGGCGAGAAGCGGCTGCTCTGGCTGGACGGGGCGCTGATCGGCGGCTACCTGCGGCAGCGGGCGCCCGGCGAATTCCGCCACAACCTGAAGGCCGGCGGCACCCCCGCCGCGCTCCAGACGTCCCGTGACCGCACGCTACAGGATCAGGTGCAGGAGCAGCAGATCATTGACACATTGACCCCCCACCTGCGCCGGTACGGCATCTGGTTCGCCGGTGTCGATGTGATAGGAGATCAGGTGGTGGAGGTGAACGTGCTCAACCCCGGCGGTCTGCACTGGTCGAGCGTCTTCGCCGGGGCCGCGCTCGCGCCGCTCCTGATCGACCACCTCCAGCGCCCCGCCCCCTCCCCTCCCGGCCTCTCCAGCTTCTCCACAGGCGCCCAATGAACCGACGCAAGCCCCCCGCCCGCCCGGCCGATCCCCCGGACTCCGACCGGGATGACTTCGCTGCGGCCCGCCCCCTGAACCGCAAGCAGGTTCAGGAGATGATCCGAAAAAAAGAGAGCTTTGTCGATGCTGACCTGCGCGGCTGTGACCTGAGCGGCCTCTGCTTCGACAACCTCGATCTCTCCATGGCGAAGTTCGCCGAGGCCAACCTGAGCCGCACCAGCTTCCGGGGCGCCAACCTCCAGGGGACCAGCTTCTTCGCCGCCTCCCTGAAGGATGCGATGCTGGAGGAGTGCAACCTGGAGGACGCAGACTTCGACTACGCCTGGCTCGACGGAGTGTCGCTGCGCGGCGCCAAGATCCGCAAGGCGATCTTCCCGCTCAGGAAGCTCCCGCTCGCGGAGATCAAGGAATCCGTGCGCTCCGGCAAGCGGCTGAAGATGGATCCGGTCCACGTCGAGGACGAGGACTAGTGCCTGTGACCGGGCGGAAGACGACGCCTGAGGAGGCTGCCCTGCAGCTCCGGGAGGGGCTGCTGAGCGGGCAGTGGGCGGCGCGGGAGGAGCTGATCGGCCGCCACCTCGACGCGCTCCACACATGGTTCCACCTGCACGGCCTCTCCGGCGAGCCTGCCGCCGCCGCCACGCTCGACGCCCTCAGCGCCGTCCTGCGGGAGCCGCCCCCCGATCTCCCCCTGGATCTCTGGCTGCTCCGCTCCTTCCTCCGGCACGCCCCGCCGGCGCTCGGTCGCCAGCGCCGCGTCCGCGCTGACTTCTCCCCGCTCGCAGAGCGGTGGCGCTGCCTCCCCGCCGACCTCCAGCCTGTGCTGTGGCTGCGCGAGATCTGCGGCAGCACCACTCCGGACATCGCCGATATTCTCCAGATCCCTGCCTCCACTGTCCGCATCCGGCTCCAGCGCGCGCGGCAGGAATTGGCCGGGAACGCGCCATGACAGCCCGCTCCGGAGGGAGGAAACCCGCATGATGGACGCCTTCTTTGTCCGGAGCCGCCTCTCGGGCTGGCTCGACGGGGATCTCTCGCCGCGCGAATGGCAGGAGGTGGAGAGCGCCCTCCAGGCCGATCCCGCCCTCATGGCTGAGGCCGACCACCTGCGCGGCCAGCTCGACGCCTTCCGCGCGCTGAAGGTGCAGGCGCCGCCGGAGCTCTTGGCGCAGCTCCGCCTGCAGCCCCCGCCCCGGCGACGCGACCCGACAGCGCTGGCAGTGGCGCTCGGCTTCCTCACCGGGATCCTGGTCTATCAGGGCGTCCCCTGGACGAGCCGGGAGGAAAAACCGGCTGAGCCGGTGCTCATCGCTGTCACCGAGGAGCCGGGCGAAGCACCGACGGAGCTGGCTGAGGCGCCCGTCGCAGCGCCCGAAGGAGAGACCCCCGACGGAGCGATCCCCGACGGAGCGCCCCCCGACGGAGCGATCCCCGACGGAGCGCCCCCCGACGGAGCGATCCCTGGCGGAGCGGCTCCCGACCCGGCTCCCGCCGACCGCAACATCTTCCCTGAGCCTGAGCCCGGCGCCCCCGGCAGCGCGCCCCGCGAGGACTGGCTGCACCCGCGCACCCCCGGCTCGACCGGCGCGGCGGCCCGCGCCTCCGGCTCCGGCCCCATCCCCCGCTCCGGGCGATCCGGCGGGACGCAGCAGTACCTGCGCATCGTCGGCCCCTCCGCACCCGAACCGGGCTGGCAGAGCGGCGGCGACGGCATCGCCTATCAGGAGGTGGAGCCGCGAGAGCTGGCGGCGCCCGCCCCCTCCCGCCCGTTCAGCTATCACCTCATCGCCACCGACCCGGAGCTGATCCTGAAGCAGCTCGACACGCTGGCGATGAGCGTCGGCGGCACCCTGCTCACCAGCGCAGGAAAGCGGCGGCACACCGGCCCGATGAACCCCGGCGACACCGCCGGGCTCCGGCTCCAGATCCCGGCGACGAGCGCGCCGGTGCTGGTGCAGAGCCTCTCTGACTACGGCAGTGTCCAGATCAACGCGCAGCCGGAGCAGATGCCTGAGTCGGGGACAGTGGAGATCTATGTGGACGTGGAGACGCGGCCGTTATGAACAAGCTCCGCTTGTAATGAGCCTGTCACGGCTGCCCCTTTACGATACCAGCCGGGTGCGTACAGAGGTGGCAATCAGGTGGATGCAGGATGAGCGCGCCCAGGCACCAATTCCACTTCCTCGGCAGGCACGACACCCGGTGGCGGGTCCGGCTGGAGCTCGGCTTCTGCCCGAAGGGCGTCACGATGGGGCTGCTCTCTGAGAACGGGAAGCCCCTCGGCCCCGCGCAGGTCGCCCCGCCAGAGGGCCGGCGCAGCTTCACTGTCGAGCTGAGCGGCCCCTGCCAGCTCCCCGCCGGGGCTGTCGTCCGCTGCACCATCGACACTGAGTGCGGCATCTGGATCAAGGACTTCCCCCTCGATCAGCGGCGCGGCCTCCACGCCTTCCTCCACGCCGACGCCCGCCTGCCCGTCGACTCCAGCGAGCCGATCCGCGCCCTCTCCGCCGGGGAGCGCGGGCGGCTCACCGAATTACTGCCCTGGATGGCGCACACGCCGAAGGCGGCGGGGTGCTGCGAGGGGAGCGGCGACCTGATCGGGATGCTGAAGGACTTCGGGGTGGACATTGACGCGCTCGACAGCGGGCTGAAGGAGACGCTGGCGCAGCAGGACGGGAGCGGGCGGCGGTGAAGGCAGGCGGGGCAGCCAGGTGAGCGGGCAGATCGGCGACGCGCAGGTTTTTCTGGAGCGCATGCTCCAGCTGCTCGCGCAGGGCGGCTTTGTCTCC
This sequence comes from Alphaproteobacteria bacterium, assembly GCA_040376255.1. Taxonomy (GTDB): domain Bacteria; phylum Myxococcota_A; class UBA796; order UBA796; family SXON01; genus JBEIQZ01. The sequence continues at coordinate 25,132 of JBEIQZ010000005.1, read as the reverse complement.
ACCTACAAGTACGCCGTCCTGCTCGCGCTGATCGATCTGTGCGTGGAGCACGGCTCCCCTCCCCTGCTGCTGACCACCCCGCAGCTCGCGCGACGGGTGCTGGAATTATACTGGTTGCAGGCTCGCCCGTTCAGCGAGACTGCCGCGCCCCTCCGGCAGAGCAGCGGCCACCAGGCCAGCGTCCTGCGGCTGATCCTGGAATTCCAGTCTCAGACCGGGATGTGCGGGACGCTGCGCCCGGACCGCTTCCTGCCGCCCGATCAGCGGCACGCGCTCGCGACGCTGCTGCGGGAGATCGAGTGGGTGCTGGTGCAATTCCCGCTGCCCCGGCTCCAGCGGGTCGGGGGCGGGGAGGAGCGGTTCATCTACGAGATCGGCTGGACGGAGGCGGTGTCGCGGGCCGACTTCCTGCGGGCCGCCGCCGGAGGGGCGGGCTTCGACAACCGCCTGCTGCTCGTCCCCGGCGCCGCCGGATCGCTGATCGCCCTCGCCCCGGTGCTGCGCCCGCTGATCCGTCAGCAGTGGCTGGCGAAGATCCAGGCGCTCAACGCTCTGAAGGAGCGGCACCTGGAGCAATTCCTGTTCGGCGCGGAGCGCGCTCCGCTGCTGGCGCTGCGCCCGCACCTGCAGCGGTTCCAGGCGGGCGCCTGCTTCTACTGCGAGGCGCCGCTCCGCGAGCCCGGCGAGATCGATCACTTCCTCCCCTTCTCGCGCTACCCCGACGAGGGCATCGACAACCTCGTCCTCGCCCATGCCCGCTGCAACCGGAACAAGCTGGACTTCCTCGCCGATCTACCCTATGCCGACCGCTGGAAGCAGCGCGCCATCCTCCAGAGCGCCGATCTCGACAGCATCGCTGATCTTACCGGCCACCCCCGCGACACCCGCCGCACCCTCGGCGTCGCCGCCGGGATGTACCGGGGGCTGCCGGAGGGGGTGCGGCTGTGGGGCGGGCTCGACCGGCTCAGGCGGCTGGACAGCGAGGGTGCGGCGGAGGTTCGGCGGTTCGCGGACGGGCTGCTCTGAACAGGCTGTTTTTCAAGGATGTCACTCCGGGCTCTCCTTGCCGAAGTAGATCACCTGCTTCCAGACAGAGGTGATCTCGTCAGCGAAGATCACCACGAGGTCGTCCCGCTCTCCCTCTGCGAGCGCGCGGTTGACGGCGGTGATCTCGTCCAGCACGATCTCGACATCGGTGTTCCCGGCCTCGGCGGCGGCGGCGCGGAGCAATTCCGCGACCTCGCCGGGCTGGCGGCCCCGGAGACCCTTGTCCTCCTTGACGATCAGCCGGTCAAAGGCGCGGCCCGCGATCCGGCCCAATTCCTGTACATCCTGATCGCGCCGGTCGCCGGGGGCGGCGATCACGCCGATGCTCCGCTTCTTCCGGAGCTTCGCGACCAGCCCGGCCATCGCCTCCATCGCGGCGGGGTTGTGGGCGTAGTCGACGATGACCCGGAACGGGTGCTGATCGTAGACGTTGCAGCGGCCGGGCGCCTGATAGAAGGAGTTGTCGAAGGTGCGGAGGCCCTGGCGGATCTGCTCCAGCGTCAGGCCGAGGCAGAAGGCCATCGTGGCGGCGGCGAGCGCGTTCTGGACGTTGAACATCGCCGCGCCTTCGAGGGTGGCAGGGATCAGGTGGCTCCAGAGCAGCGGGATGTACTGTTCGCCCCGGTAGAGCGTCAGCATCCGGCCCTTCAGCCCCTCCTCCAGCACGCCTGCGATGCCGCCCTTGCGGACATGCTCGCGCACGATGGGGTTCTGGGGGTCCATCGAGAACCAGACGTGCTGCCCGTCGGCGTCATCGGCCATCTTCGCCACCAGCGGGTCATCGGCGTTCATCACCGAGAAGCCCTCCTTGCGGACGACCTCCAGCACCAGCCGCTTGACGTAGGCCAGATCCTCCAGCGTGTTCACCCCGCGCAGCCCCAGGTGATCGCTGCTGACGTTGAGCACGCAGCCGACGTCGCAGCGGTCGAAGCCCAGCCCCTCCCGCAGGATGCCGCCGCGCGCCGTCTCCAGCACCGCCGCTTCTACTGTCGGATCGCGCAGCACCACGCGGGCGCTCCAGGGGCCGGTCATGTCGCCCTTCAGCACGCGCTCGCCGTCGATGTAGATGCCGTCGGTGGTGGTGAAGCCGACCCGGCGCCCGGACATCTTCAGGATGTGCGCGACCATGCGGCTGGTGGTGGTCTTGCCGTTGGTGCCGGTGATCGCGACGATGGGGATGCGGGACGGGACGCCCGGCGGGAACAGCATGTCCACCACCGGGGCGGCCACGTTGCGGGGGCGGCCCTCGGTCGGGGCGACGTGCATCCGGAAGCCGGGCGCGGCGTTGACCTCGACGATCCCGCCGCCGATCTCGCGCACCGAGCGGGAGATGTCCGGGGTGATCAGATCGATCCCGGCGATGTCCAGCCCGACCACCTTCGCGGCGCGGCGGGCGATGTCGATGTTGTCCGGGTGGATGGCGTCGGTGCGGTCGATGGCCGTCCCGCCGGTGGACAGGTTGCCGGTCGAGCGCAGGAAGAACCGCTGCCCCGCCGCCAGCACCGTCTGCTGCGTGACGCCCGCCTGCGCCATCAGGCGCTCCGCCTGGTGGTCGAAGACGATCTGGGTCAGCATCTTCTCGTGGCCCACGCCCCGGCGCGGATCGGCGTTGACCAGATCGACCAATTGCGCGACCGTCGAGATCCCGTCCCCGACGACATGCCCCGGCACCCGCTCAGCGACCGCGATCACCTCGTCGTTGATGACCAGCACCCGGTGGTCGTTGCCCTGCAGATACGTCTCGACCAGCACATAGTCGGTCATCTCGTAGCACCGCGCGAACGCCTCCTTGACCTGCGCGGCGTCCTGCAGGTTGATCGACACCCCGCGCCCGTGCGAGAGGTTGTAGGGCTTCACGACGCAGGGGTAGCCGACCTCCTCAGCGGCCTCCAGCGCCTCCGCCTCCGAGCGGGCCAGGATGCTCTGTGGCACCGGCAGGCCGGTGTCCTTCAGCAGCTTGTTGGTGAGCTCCTTGTCCTGCGCGATCTCCACGGCGATGTGGCGCGTCTCAGAGGTCACCGTCGCCTGGATGCGCTTCTGGAATTTGCCATAGCCGAACTGCACCAGCGACTGATCGTTGAGCCGCAGCGCCGGGATGCCGCGCTTCTTCGCCTCCTCCACCAGCGAGCGCGTCGAGGGGCCGAGCGCGATCTTCTCCGCCAGCTTCGCCAGCGCCCGCTGCTCAGCATGAAAGTCGAACGGCGGCGCATCAGGCGTCGACGGCTCATTCACCAGCGCCGAAGGCAATTCCGGCGGCAGCAGGCTCCGCAGCATCTTTATAGCGATCTCGCCCGCCTTCAGCCCGACCCGCTCCTCATCGTAGGAGTAGATCACATGGTAGACGCCGTGCTCGCCCGTCCCGCGCGCCTTGCCGTAGGTCACCGGCGTCCCGGCGAGGCATTGCAGCTCAATCGAGCAGTGCTCCAGGATGTGGCCGAACCACGTCCCCTCCTGCAGCCGCTTTACGAAGCCGCCACGCTCGCCATAGGAGCAGGTGTGCTCGGCGAGGCTCGGGATGTACGCCAGCAGCCCGTCCACGAACCCCGGGATCCGATCCGAGGGCCAGTCCTCCAATTCCTCCAGATCTACCGTCAGGCGGATCACCGGCCGGTAGCCGTATAGGTTCGGACCCCGATAGACGCGCGTCTCCCGTACCTTCATGGATGCTCCAAGAGGCGGCCATATTATCATACCGGGGAGAAGAATCGGGGCTGGAGAGCGCGGGTCGGAGCGCGGCAGACGGGGCGCCTAAAAATTCTCATTCCAGAGTTTGACTTTGGAACCATTCTCACTCGGTTCGAATCAATCTCATGCCACTCATGGCGAAAGTAAATATTCTTCTTGACCTGGAGGCATCGCGATGAGGCTCGCTGCAAGCAAGGCATGGTGGGGAGCGGAGCCGAGCGAGGTTCCGCGCGGAGCGGAGCCGACCGGGTACGCATGGCTGGTTCGGCGCTACGCGCTGAACGTCATGCCGCATCACCGCTGGTCGTTTACCGCCAACGTGGGGAGACGCCAGAGCCACACCGATCAGCACATCCGCTGGGAGGTCTTTCCGAACAGCTATAGACCTGCCGATCTCGGCGGACAGCTCACCTTCGCGCTCAAGTACGACGGGATCAGCATCGAGATCCTGCGGGCGTTTTTTCGTCAGATCAGCCCCGCCGACCGCCAATCGCTCCAGGGATGGATCGCCTCCAGCCCGACCGGCGCTTATGCGCGCCGCTGCTGGTTTCTCTATGAATGGCTGACTGAGGATCGACTGGAACTCCCGGATCTATACCAAGGGAATTACGTTCCCCTCCTCGATCCGGATGAATATTTTACCGGCCCGCCCGAACGGAGCAGCCGCCAGCGCATCGAAAACAACCTGCTCGGCCCGCGCGCCTTCTGCCCGATGGTGCGCCGCACGCCGACGCTCCAAAACTGGATGAACCAGGATTTTTCTGATCAGATTCAGGGATTGATCGGCAGGTACGACGCCGACGCGATCCAGCGATCCATCAGCTATCTGTACACCAAGGAGACGCGCAGCAGCTTCGAGATCGAGCGTGAGGCGCCGAACACAGATCGCACACGTCGCTTCATCGCTCAGCTGAGGCTGGCGCCGACATGGCCGGTCGTGACAAAGACGCTGCTGGTGCAGCTGCAGCAGGAGATCGTCGGCAAAGAATCTTGGGATACGGATTGGCGGGATCACCAGAACTACGTCGGGGACGGGAGCGCCGTCCACTTCATCCCGCCCGCGCACAGCGATCTCCCTGCGCTGATGGGTGGCTGGCTCGACATGGTGCGCCGCCTGGATTCGGGAGCGGTGGACGCGGTGGTCGCGGCGGCCATCGCCTCGTTCAGCTTCGTGTTCCTGCACCCGTTCCACGACGGCAACGGGCGCATCCACCGGTTGCTGATCCATTGCGTGCTGTCAAAGCTCGGTCTCACCCCACGGGACATGATCCTGCCGATCTCCGCCACTATCCTGGCGCAGCAGCGAACCTATGACGCTTGCCTGGAGCGATTCTCTGTGCCGCTGATGGAGCGGATACGCTATGAACTCGACAGTTACGGGATGATCGAGGTGGAGGACTCGACGGAACAATTCTTCTTCAGCATGGATCTGACCCCGATGGCTGAGGCGCTGTATGGCTGGGTGGAGCGATGCATCCAGGAAGATTTTAAAAAAGAACTGGGTTTTATACAGATCTTCCGCGAAGCCCGCCTGGGACTCCGCGACATCGTCGACCTGTCCGACCGGGACACCAACCACCTGCTCGCCCGCTGCCTGGAGAACGACGGGCGGCTCTCCAAGACGAGGAGGAAGAAGGACTTTGACAAGCTCACTGACGCCCAGGTGGAGGCGGTGGAGCAGATGCTCCAGAGATTGCTCAGCGCGGCCCGGGAGCGGGAGCAGGCACAAGCGCAGGCGCATACGGCTGGCGGCTGACGAGATCGAAGCTGCAGCCCGGCGTCATCACGTGGACGCGCACGCCCAGCACCGCTGCCGGCTCCTTGCCCTCGACCTCATGGACGGTCGCGTGGATCAATTCCCCACCGTCCACCACCGTCACCGAGCCGCGCCCGACCACCGTGAGCAGGTTCTCTCCGGAGATCGCCGCCGCTGTGTCCTCGTCGATGCCGACGCCGATCAAGAACGGGTTGAGCGCCACCGCCGAGAGCAGCCGCCCCATCCGGTGCCGCTGCGAAAAATGCTGGTCGACCACCAGCCGGTTCGTCAGGCCGAGGCCGGGGGCGAGGCTGACCATGTGGCGGCCCATGACCTGCCCGCTCTTGCCGCGCGCGATCATGTGCTGACAGATCGCGGCGGCCCCGGCGCTCGTCCCGGCCACCGGCACGCCCGCCGCGTTGCGCCGGCGGATCATCTGCGCGAACGGCGTCCCGCCGAGCATCGCGATCAGGCGGAGCTGATCGCCGCCGGTGAAGAAGATCAGCGTGCAGCCCTCCAGCCGCTCCAGCAGCGACGGATCGGCGGCGGCGCTGCGCGAGACGGGGTGCAGCACGCGCACCTCCTTGACCCCCAGCTCGCCGAAGACGCGGACATAGAGCGCGGCGAGATCCTCAGGGATGCCGGAGGCGGTCGGGATGACGCCGATGATCGCCTCAGCGTCCCCGGCGATCTGGCAGAGGTGCGACAGCACCCGGCGCTCCTTCTGCTTGTCTTCGGCGCCCCCGATGGCGATCAGCGCACCACGGACGGTATTTATCGGGCTGATGGCAGGCAAGGCGGGCTCCAGCGGACCCGTCTCTACCCGCTCAGCCCCGCTCCAGCAACACCGCGCGCCGCTCCTTCCCCCCGATCCGGTAGGCCTGCGTCCGCACGACCTGGAACGCCGCGTCCTCCGGCACCGGCTCCAGCGCCAGCAGCAGCACCAGCCGCCCTCCGGGCGCGAGCAGCCGCGCCGCATGCTCCAGCACCTCTTTCGGCGGCGCGAAGGCCCGGCTGATCACCCCGTCGAGCGACCCCGACGCCAGATCATCCACCCCCGCGCAGCGCACCTCCGCGTTCGTCAGCCCCGCCTCGGCCACCACGTTCTCAAGGAACACCGCCCGCTTCTGCCTCCGCTCGACGAGCAGCACCCGGATATGCGGCCAGTACGCCGCAAGCGCGATCCCCGGAAACCCCGCCCCCGACCCCAGATCGGCCCACACCGGCGCGCGCTCCCCGCCGGGCGGCAGCCACGGCCCCAGCCAGCCGACCGCCGCCCGCGCGTCCTGAAAATGCGGCTCTACCGGCCCCGGCCCGACCAGATCCATCGCCCCGCGCCACCGCTCCAGCAGGCGGCGGTGGACATCAAGCGCGGCATGTTCAGCGGGCGGCATGAATCACCTCCGCTGAGCGGTTATCCTGGCGGGATGTATTCCGACGAGTTCGAGGTGACCCCCGACGGCTGGCTCAGCCGTGGACAGGCGTTCGTGCGGGGCGACGGCGCCCAGATGGTCGTACACGGGGGCATCCCGGGGGAGCGGGCGCGGGTGAAGATCGTCAGCCGATCTCCGCACCAGATCCACGCGCGGTTCATCGAGCCCATCGGCGCGGCGTCCACCAGCCGGGCCGATCCGGCCTGCGACCGGTACTTCCCCTGCGGTCGCTGCCCGATGATGCACCTGCACCCCGGCGCGCTCGATCTGGCGCGGCGCCGCATCGTGGAGGAGGCGCTCTACGACGTGGGGATCACGCTGAAGATCGAGAAGTTCCTCAGCGCCCCCCCGCTCAACAGCGTCCACACCCTCGAAGTCATCACCGGCTACTCCGATCAGCGCCACCTCCGCATCGGCGTGGCGGGCAGCAACGGGCGCGAGGTGCTGCCGATCCCCAATTGCCCCATCAGCACGCCCTCGCTGCGGGACTGGATGCGGACGCTCGCCTACCACTGCATCCGGCTCGACATCCACGCCTTCGACGGGAAGAACGGCACGCTCCGCAAGGCCCGCGTCATCGAGATCCCCGGCGCTGACGGCCGCCAGCACCTGCTCATCACCCTCTACACTCAGCGCCGCAACGCCCACCTGAAGGATCTCGCCGACTCCCTCGGCACCGACCTCAGCGAGATCGACGGCGTGATCATCCACAACGAGGTCGAAGACCCCGACGGCGAAGACCTCTGGGTGGCCTACGGTCGCGACCATGTCGAGTGGCACCCTGCCGGGCTCCGCATGCGCGTCGGCGCCCGCGACCCCTTCCCCGCCCGCCCCGACATCGCCACCGAGGCCGCCCGCGACGCCGTCGCCGCCCTCTCCCCGATGAAGGGCGACGCCGTGCTGGACATCGGCGCCGGGAACGGGCTGCGGACGCTGCTGCTGGCGAAGAAGGCCGGGTGGGCGCTCGGCGTCGACACCTCCGAGCCCGTCGCAGCCCGCGCCCGCGAGAACGCATCAATCAACCGGATTAACGCCGAGTTCACCACCGGAACCGTCGTCGACGCGCTCACAAACCCCCGCCTCCGCGACCTCCGCCCGCTGGTCTACATCGATCTGGAGTGCAAGGGGCTGGAGAGCGCCGCCTTCGACGCGCTGATCCACGCCGCGCCGCGCCGGGTCGCCCTCGAATGCACCAACCCCCGCGCCCTCGCCCGCGACATCCGGCGGCTCCAGGAGCGCGGGTTCACCCTCCGCTCAGTCTCCGCCTATGACACCGCGCCCTACACGCCGTTCATGAGCTGCGTCGCGCTGATGGCGTCGACAGACACCTCGGGGCCGGAGCGGCGGGCGCCGGTGCGGCGGCGGGTGCGGTAGGCGGGACAGGCCAGAGATCAGCGGCGCGTCACCGCGTCCAGCACGCTGCGCGTCCGCCGATACAGAAACTCCGCCTGCTGGCGGTTGTCGCCGATGCAGACCAGGCCGAGCTTGCCGAACTCGGAGAGCGCGCCGATGAGGTGGAAGACGACGCCGCGATCGGTGGCGGCGTGGTAGTGCAGCTCGTTCATGACGGCGATGTCGACGAGGTCGGCGGGGCCGATGCCCTTGTACTGGTCGGACTGGACGGAGTCTGAGGCGTAGTAGTACTTGGGGTGGCCGTTCTGGGAGAAGAACTGGCCGGTGTCGGGGTCGTAGGAGCCGTCGGTGAGGAAGCGGAGGGTGAGGAAGGGGTGGGTGGTGCCGCCCTTGCGGAGGTTGACCTCGATGGCGTAGTGCTCCCACTGGCCCGAGTCCTTGACCGAGACGAAGTCGGTGGCGAAGCGCCCGATCACGCCCTTGTCCCCGAGCGCCTGGGCGACGCGCAGCCCGGCCTCCTGGATGGCGAGGCGGTACTCCTCTTCGGCGGGGAAGGTGCAGCCGAGGAAGACCTGGCCGCTGGGGCCGCCGAGCACCTGATCGTGGGTGGAGATCGGCATGGCGCGGCCGCGCGCGTTGACGCGGTTCTGGGAGGAGGGGGAGCGCTTGATCTTTCCCTCGACGAACTGCTCGACGACGCCCTGCATCTCCTTGAACTTCTTGTGGTAGCGCTCCCAGTGCTCGCCGGGGGCCTCGAACTTGAGGTTGTGGAGGTTCTCCGCCGCCCATACGCGGCAGTCGGCCTCGGAGGTGGCGGTGCAGCCGTCGAAGTAGAACAGCGCGTTGCCCTCGCCGGAGAAGCCGTCGTTGAGCTTGACGACGGCGCGGCGCATCTCGGGGTGCTGCTGTTTGAGGGCGGCGAGGGCGGCGGCGATGTCGTCCCCGTCGCGCAGATCCTCGTAGCCGTCGGGGAACAGCACGCCCGCCTCGCGGAACGCCTTGCGGCAGCCGGACTTGGTGCCGAGGTGGTAGAGCGCGGGGTCGCTGGCGTAGAGCGGGATGCCGAGCTGCACCGCGAGCGTGCGCTCCAGCGGGGAGCTGTTGAAGACGACGAGGTGGCACTCGGCGGGGTCGGGGATGGCGGCCCGGATGCGCTCCATCAGGCGGGGTCGGGCGAGGACTTTTGCCGAGAGCGGGATCTTGGAGGCGTCCGAGCAGTGGAGCAGCGTGAGCCGCTCGCGGGCATGCGACGAGGGGACGCCGGTGAGGAGGTGGAGGAAGTAGTCGATGACGATGGGGTCGATGGCCTGGGAGGTCACATAGATCAGGCGGGTGCGCGGGCGCCGCAGGAGCATCAGCATGCACAGCATGCGCTCCTCGTAGTGGTGGACGCCGGTGACCTTCGCCAGCTCCTCAGGGTCGAGCGAGAGGCTGGGGATGACCACCACCGTCTGCTCCTGGCGGCGGTCGCCGGTCACCCGGTCGAACAGCGGGGGCAGCCGGGCCTGGATTCTGTGGAAGGCGGCGATCTCGTCGGGGGAGCCAGGTACCATGATCCCAGTCTAACAGGTTACCCGCCGGAGATGGATCCCACCACCCTCGCCGTCCGCGCAATGTATGAGCAATTCCCCTATCCCGCCCACCCACATCCCCAGATCCGGGTGGGCTGTGACGTGCGCCTCGCCCTGAGCCACGGGCGTCTGCCCGCGCCGGAGCGCCCCCTGCGCGTGCTGGACGCCGGGTGCGGGCGCGGTGCGGGGCTGCTCGGGATGGCGTCGGTGCAGCCGGATGTCCAGTTCCTCGGGGTGGACATGAACCGGGTCGGGCTGGAGGAGGTGCGCGGGCAGATCGCGGCGCGCGGGCTGAAGAACGTGGCGCTGCAGGAGATCGACCTGATGACGCTTGAGGGGCTGGAGGTGCCGGAGGGCGGCTTCGACCTGATCGTCTCCTCCGGCGTGCTGCACCACCTGAGCGACCCGGCGGAGGGGCTGCGGCGGCTGCGGGCGGTGCTGGCGCCGCACGGCGTCATGACGATCATGGTCTACGGCCAGCACGGGCGCGAGGGGATCTACCGGCTGGTCCGCGCGGTGGACGCGCTGATCCCGCGCGACCGGCCCCTGCTGGAGCGGCTGGCGGTGGCGCGGCGGCTGGTGCGCGAGGGGCCGATGCCCGGCATCACCGACGGGCCGTGGAAGGACATCGACGGCCTCGCCACCGAGGAGTTTGTTGATCGCTACCTCAACGTCAACGAGCGGGCCTACACCACCGACGAGATCCACGATCTGCTCGGAGAGAACGGCATGTGCCTGCTGGAATTCTGCGAGCGCGCCGACTGGTCGCTGCCGCCGGGGAGCGTCGCCGCCGCCCTGCCCGCCCGCGAGCGGCACCGCATCATCGACAACCTGAACTGGCGCCCGCGCCTCTCCTTCTACGCCACCCACGCCGCCAACGGCCCGCGCCTGCCCCTCCCCCCGGAGGCATGGGCGCGGCAGGTCGCCGCCGTCCACCCTGAGTGCAGCTTCCAGGTCTCTGTTAGAAACCTTCACCGCTCCCAGCGCGTCGAGACCATCCATTACCAGGTGCGCCTGCGGGAGCGCGTGCAGGCGCCGCCGGGGCCGCTGGCCGATGCGCTGATGATCCTCAAGGACCAGAACACCCCCTTCCCCCTGGCGAACCTGATCAGCCACCTCCGCAGCAAGGGCGCGGAGCCGCTGGAGGTGATCGGGAAGTTGCTGGCGGAGGAGGTTATCTATCTGGTGTGAGCAGCGCCGATCAATGGCTGCGGAACAGGTGCGTCCCCGGCGGGAAGGCCACCCGCACCGACCCGGCCCGCAGCATCTTCGCCTGACAGGACAGGCGGCTCCCGGCCTTGACGAGCGTGGCCTTGTCGAGGGTGTCCTCCTCCTCATCGGAGGGCGTGGAGAGCAGGTTGCTGCCCTGCTCCACCCAGACATGGCAGGTCGAGCAGGCGCAGACCTCGCCGCAGGCCGACTCCATCACCAGATCCAGCGCCATCCCGGCATGCAGGATGGAGGTGCCGGGCTTCACGCGGACGGTCTTCCCGTCGCGGACGAAGTGAACCTCGACGGCAGGCTCGCCGTCGGCGGCGAGGACATCGGCGGGGTGGTGATCAGACATGATCGGACTCCACATCAGATTCTACAGCGCGGCGGCTGGCGAGGTGATCGGCGACGGAGGCGGCGGACTGGCCGGAGAGGGCGCGGGTGAGGTCGCGCTCGATGCGGCGCTGAGCGAAGGGGGCGCTGACCTGATCGAGCAGCTTGGAGAGATCCTGGATCGTCTTGTAGACCTCCCCGGCCATCGCTGTCTCCAATTGCGCGGCGACGGCGTCGATCCGCTCCCCCTCGCCGGGTTCGAGCAGCTCCCGATCCCGCATCGCCTTGCCGAGCGCGGACAGGATGCCCTCGCCCTCCACGCGGGCCTCGATCAGCATGCGGACGGAGACATCTTCTTCGGCGTTGTCGATGCTGGACTCCAGCATCTGCTCGATCTCGTCCTCGGTGAGCCCGTAGGAGGGCTTCACGTCCACCTGCGCCGCGATGCCGGTGTACTCCTCGCGCGCGGACACTTTTAAGAGGCCGTCGGCGTCCACCAGGAATTCGACCTTGATCCGGGGGATGCCCGCCGGGAGCGGAGGCAGGCCGCGCAGCGCGAACCGGGCCAGCGAGCGGTTGTCGCGGGCGAGCTCGCGGTCGCCCTGGACGATGTGCAGGTCGATGGCGGTCTGATCGTCGACGTGGGTGGTGAAGGTCTCGGACTTCGAGATCGGGATGGTGGAGCAGCGCGGGATGAACTTCTCTACAACGCCGCCCATGACTTCGAGGCCCAGCGAGAGCGGGATCACGTCGAGCAGCAGCAGATCCTCGGAGAACGTCGAGCTGCTGGAGAGCAATTCCGCCTGGATCGACGCGCCGATGGCGACGACCTCGTCGGGGTTGAGGTCGCAGAACGGCGCGCGCCCGAACAGATCCTCGACGTAGCGGCGCACCAGCGGCGTGCGCGTCGTGCCGCCGACCAGCACCACCGCCTCGATCTGATCGGCCTTCAGGCCCGCGTCGCTGATCGCCTGCCGGCAGGAGGCGCCGGTGCGCTCCAGCACGGGGAGGATGGCCGCCTCGACATCGGCGCGGCTCAGCGCCTGCGTCCCCAGATCGGCGGGCAGCGCCACCGTCACCGTCTCCGCAGCGGAGAGCGCGCGGCGGGCGGCCTCGGCGGACTGGATGATGTCGCGCCAGCCCGCGTCGGAGAGCGCGGGGCCGCCCGCGCGGGCGATCAGCAGCGCGGCGACGGCCCGGTCGAAGTCGTCGCCGCCGAGGTGGGTGTCCCCGGCGGTGGACATGACCTGGAACACGCCGTCGTTGAGCTCCAGGATCGAGATGTCGAACGTACCGCCGCCGAGGTCATAGACGGCGAACACGCCGCGCTCCCGGCGGTTCAGCCCGTAGGCGATGGCGGCGGCAGTCGGCTCGTTGAGCAGGCGCAGCACCTCCAGCCCCGCGAGCCGCGCCGCGTCCTTGGTCGCCTGCCGCTGGGCGTCGTCGAAGTAGGCGGGGACGGTGATCACCGCGCCGCCCGGCTCCCCGAACATGCACTCGACCGCCCGGTGCTTCAGCGCCTTCAGGATCTCCGCGCTGACCTCGGTGGGGGTGACGGCGCGGAACGGCGCGCCGCTGTCCGCCCGCACGTTGAAGCGCACGAACCGATCCTCTGAGGTGTCCATCTCGTAGCGGAACAATTGCGCGTCTGCCGCGCAGTCCGCCGGGGCGCGCCCCATGAACCGCTTTACCGAGGTGAACGTCCGCCCCGGGTAGCGCGGCGCCTCCGCCCGGGCCTCCGCGCCCACCGTCACCCCGCCCTCCGGCGCGTAGCGCACCGCCGAGGGCAGCATCGCCGCGCCGTCGTCGCCCAGCAGGCACCGGGGCTTCCCGTCTACGAGGATGGCGACCAGCGAGTTGGTGGTGCCGAGATCAATGCCGATATTCGCCATGTACAAGCTCTCTGTTTTAGAATAGAACCGCTATCTCATCCCCTGGACATACCGCAGCCGCGCCAGCCGATCCCCGACCACCTCCAGCCCCCCCCGGCCCTCCTCCCACGCCGTCAGCACCGCCTCCAATTCCGCCTCCAGCTCTGCAGCACACGCCGACGCCTTCCCGCGCACCGCCTCCGGGTCGCCCTCCGCCTCCTCGCGCCACTCCATGATCTCCTCAAGGAACGCCGGGTCGAGCCTCGGCCCGCCGCTCTCCGGCATATCCGGGCGGCCGGTGGCGAGGTAGCGGGCGCGGCGGATCGGATCGCGCAGCACGCGCCGCGCCTCGTTGAGGTGGGCGGTCCACAGCAGCGCGGACTGCCGCTCCTGCGCGGACTTCTTCACGTAGCGGTCGGGGTGGAGCTGGCGGGCGAGGGCGCGGTACTTCGCGTCCACCGCCTCCAGATCGAGGTGGTAGCGGCGGGCGACGCCGAGGAGCGCGTAGAAGTCCGGCGCGGTCGGCGCGGGCTGGAGCGCGGCGCAGCCGACGCAGACCGGCCCGCCCACGCGCTCCTGGCAGCGCCAGCAGGCGGTGGCGGCGGAGGCACTGTACATGGAGGTTCTGCCCTGGGATCAGACGCTGAAGGACTCGCCGCAGGAGCAGCTTTTTCCGGCGATCGGGTTGTGGAACTCGAAGCCGGTCTTCATCAGCTCAGACTTCCAGTCGATCTCGGTGCCGTTGAGGAACAGGTAGGACTTCCGGTCGATCAGCACCTTGACCTTCGCCTCGCCTGCGGCGAATTCGAAGATCTTGTCCTTGGCGTCCGGAGCCTGCGAGAAGTCCACAAAGTAAGACAGCCCGGAGCAGCCCCCGCCGCGCACGCCGACCCGGAAGCAGGCTTCGGGCGTCTGCCGCTTGGTGCGGAGCTCCTGGATGCGGTTGACCGCGCGTTCGGTGAGGACGATGGCCATGGTTACTCCGCGACAGTTGCAGGGGCGGCGGCCTCTGCAGCGGCCTGCTTCTTCTTGAGGTAGTCGTTGATCGCGGCCTTGAGCGCGTCCTCGGCCAGCACTGAGCAGTGGATCTTCACCGGGGGCAGCTTCAGCTCCTCGGCGATGTGGCTGTTCTGGATCTTCATCGCCTCGCCGATGGTGCGGCCCTTGACCATCTCGGTCACCAGCGAAGAAGAGGCGATGGCAGAGCCGCAGCCGAAGGTCTTGAAGCGGGCGTCCTCGATGATGCCCTCGTCGCTGATCTTGAGCTGCAGCTTCATCACGTCGCCGCAGGCGGGCGCGCCGACGACGCCGGTGCCGACATCAGCGGCGTTCTTGTCCATCGAGCCGACGTTGCGGGGGTTCTCGTAGTGATCGATCAGCTTGTTATCGTAGGCCATCTTGAATCTCCGGGATCTCTGTAGAACTTGTTGAGCAACCTGTGTTACAACGGGATCAGGCGCCAGCCGATCAGTGGGCGACCCACTGCACCGACTTCAGATCCACGCCCTCCTTCACCATCTCGTACAGCGGGCTCATCTCGCGGAGCCAGCGGATCTTCTCCGTCAGCAGCACCACCGCGTAGTCGATCTCCTCCTCGGTGGTGAACCGCCCGATGCCGAACCGGATCGAGGTGTGGGCCAATTCCACGTCCACGCCCATCGCGCGCAGGACATAGGAGGGCTCCAGCGAGGACGAAGTGCAGGCGGAGCCGGAGGAGACGGCGAGGTTCTTGATCGCCATCATGATCGCCTCGCCCTCGCAGTAGGCGAAGCTGACGTTGAGGTTGTTGGGGAGGCGGTGCTCCCAGGAGCCGTTCAGGTACAGCTCGTCGAGGTTGGCCTGGAGACCCGCCCAGAGCCGGTCGCGCAGGGCGCGGGTCTTCTCGATCTCGCCGTTGGTCAGCGCATCCTTCGCGAGCTCTGCCGCCTTGCCGAGCGCCACGATCTGCTGCACCGGCTGGGTGCCGGAGCGGAGGCCGCGCTCCTGACCGCCGCCGTGGAACATCGGCTCCAGCCGGATGCGGGGGCGGGCGCGGCGGACGTAGAGCGCGCCGATGCCCTTGGGGCCGTAGATCTTGTGGGCGGAGATGCTGGCGAGATCGACGTTCATGCTGTTCACATCGAACGGGATGCGGCCCAGCCCCTGCACTGCGTCGGTGTGGAAGATGACGCCCTTCGACCGGCAGATCGCGCCGATGGCGGTGATGTCCTGCACCGTGCCGATCTCGTTGTTGGCCCACATGATCGAGCAGAGGATCGTGTCGGGGCGGATCGCGTCGGCGACCTGCTGCGGGTCGATCCGGCCCTCCTTGTCGACGGGGAGGTAGGTGAACTCAAAGCCCTCCTTCTCCAGGTGGTGCGCGGTGTCGAGGATCGCCTTGTGCTCGATCTGGCTGGTGATGATGTGGCGGCCCTTGTCGGCGTAGAACTTCGCCACGCCGAGCAGCGCGAGGTTGTCCGACTCGGTCGCGCCCGAGGTGAAGACGATCTCCTTCGGATCGGCGCCGATCAGCGCCGCGACCTGCTCCCGCGCCCGCTCGATGGCCTCCTGCGCCTTCCAGCCGTAGGCGTGGTTGCGCGAGCCGGCGTTGCCGAAGATCTCGGTGAGGTAGGGCAGCATCGCGTCGACCACGCGGGGATCGCAGGGAGTCGTGGCGTGGTTATCGAGGTAGATGGGAAACTTAAGGGCCATCGTGGCTCCTGCAGAGAGAGGGAGGCGTAGGGTGGACCGCCGCGACGAGCGCGGGGGGCTGCTGGCCGGAGTGGGCCTGCTGCGGGCAGGCGCGGCAGACGTGCTTGCCGGTGCTGGGCGCGCAGGTGTGGCAGGACTCCAGGTAGGCCAGCGAGGCGTCGAGCTCGGTGTGGAGCGCCTGGAGCCGCAGCATGGCCGCATGCGTCTCCTCCAGCTTCTGCCGGTAGAACATGCGCAGCTCCCGCATCAGCGCCGGCGCGTCGGGGGTGCGCGCATGCAGCCCGTCCAGAAAGACCTTGATCTCCTGGAGCGAGAACCCCAGCTCCTGGAGCCGCGAGATCCAGTGGATGCGGAGCAGCGCGTACTTGTCATAGATGCGGAAGCCGCCCTTTGTCCGCGAAGCAGGCTCCAGAAGGCCCAATTCCTCGTAGAAGTGCAGCGTCCGCACTGTCCGCCCGCTCCGATCCGCCAGCTCCCCGATCCGCATCGGGCGCACGGTGGCCTCCGCGATCTGCTGGATCGCCGCGCCGTCGGGGTGGGTCTGGTCGGAGAGCTGCACTTGGGAAACCTCACGCTTACGTGAGAGTCATAGTCCCCCTGAGCGGCTCCCGTCAAGCCCTGCCCACCGCAGCCTCAGAGAACGGTGCCGGATCGTACAGCTCAAGCCCGGCTCAGCGCGCGGGGAACGGCGGGAGCGTCTGTGTCCGGTAGAGCGTGACCATCGGATCGGTGAATTGCAGATCCCACACCACCTCCCCCGCCGCGTCAATGCGGAACATCCGGCTCTCCGGGGCGTCGGGCATGAACCACTCCAGCTTGCCGGTGGCGACGTCGTAGACGCGCTCTGCGCCTTCTCCGGCGGGATCGACGCCGCCCCAGATCGGGGTGTACCACGGGTCGCCGTCCGGCTGGACGCTCCAGACGAGATCCAGGCGGGCGGTGCGGGCCTGTTCGTCGACGGCCAGCTCCACCACGCGGCTCTGGAGGGGGTTGGAGTTCTGGGCGACGTTGTCGTAGAGGGTGAGCCGCCCATCGATCAGCTTCGCGTCGTGCTGGAGGCCGAACCAGCGGCGCTCTACCTCCGGGATGTCGTCGCTCCATTCAAGTAAAAAATCGCCGCCGCTGCCGAGCTGCCATCGCACCTGCCTGGTGGCCTTGTCGATGGCCAGGAGCCGGCTCTGGTTGTGGAGGTTGACATAGACGGTGTCGCCGCCGTCCTGCACGCTGTTGGGGTGGTAGGGATCGATGCCGTCGTAGGGCAGCCACGCTGCGCCGTCCACCTCGGAATCCCAGAGCCAGCGCAATTCATTGTCCGCCATGCCGATCTCCACCAGCAGAAATTCGCCCTCTTTGCCGTCCAGATCAGCGGCGATGGCGAACACTGAGTCTCCGGACTGCGACAACACGGCGTCGTGGTTCCAGCCGCCGATCCGGTAGCCCGCCCCCTCCGGCGTCCACGCGCCGTCTGCGTTCACCGGCACCGTCCAGACGGTCTGCCCGTCCAGATCGATCCGGGTCGGCGCGACCTCGCGCTCCAGGCTGAAGCCCCCGTAGAGGATCGTCCCATCCTGCAGCATCTCCACGTTCAGATCGCCGCCGCCGATCCCCGGCCACTGCCAGCGCGGACGCCCCTGCTCATCGTAGACGACGAGCCAGTTCCCGAGGCTGGGCGGCTGCTGATCCTGCTCATTGAGCAGCGACACCGACGTCAGCCGCCAGCCGACCCCCTCCGCCCCGGTGATCACCTCCGGCACCGGGAGATCCGCCGGGAGCGCCGGGATCTCCACCGTCACCTCCTCCGGCGCCGACCATGCCTCCCCGTCCTCCGGCTCAGCGCTGCACCGGTACGTCCGCCCCGCCAGCAGCCAGCGCAGCGTTCCTGATCCCGCCCGCTCCGCCGTGTCTTCCTCTGACACGCACCGCACCTGCGCCGCCTCCGCCTCGACGAGGAGGGCATGCGGATCGGTGGCGGACAGTTCCACGTGGAACGGGAGCGGCGGGGCCGGTTCTCGGCAGGCGAAGAGCAGCAGCATGGGGACAGGGTATACAATGCAACGGATCGCTGCATCAGGAAATGGCAGTTACCTGCGCGGGCGATTAGCAGGGCTGGATGAGCCGCGCGGCCAGAAACACAGACATCGGCCCTTTTTTAAAGTGGGCAGGCGGGAAGAACCGCCTGTTGAAGCAATTTCAGCCATACTTCCCTGAAACACTGGAAGGACGTGGCTATATAGAACCCTTCCTCGGATCAGGCGCCGTCTTCTTCTATGTGATCCAGCACCTCCGGCCCGCGCGATGCACGCTGCTCGACGCGAACCCTGAGCTGATCAACCTCTTTGAACACGTGCGCTCCCGCCTCGACGCGCTGCTCCCGCTGCTCGTCCAGCACCGGGACACCCACAACGCAGACGGCATCACCGAAGAAAACCGCCGGGAATATTACCTGAGCGTCCGCGCCGCGCAGCACTCTCCCGACAGCCCGGAGTCCGCCGCCCGCTTCCTCTACCTCAACAAGACCTGCTTCAACGGCCTGCACCGGCTCAACCGCCAGGGCCAGTTCAACGTCCCGATGGGGCGCTACAAGCAGCCGAAGATCTTTGATGAGGCCCACCTGCGCGCCGTCTCCGCCCTGCTCCAGCCGGTGACGCTGCTCACCTGCCCGTTCCAGCAGTGCAGCGATCTCATCCAGGAAAACGATTTTTTATATCTCGATCCTCCCTATGAGCCGATCTCCCGCACCTCATCTTTCACCGGCTACGCGCGCGAAGGCTTCACCCAGGACGATCAGCGCCGCCTCGCCACGCTCATGCGCGAGCAGTCCCCCCGCTGCCAGTGGCTCCTCTCCAACAGCACCTCCCCGCTGTTCGATGAGATCTACAATGAACCGGACTGGCGGAAGGCGAAGGTCATGGCCGGACGCGCCATCAACGTCAAGGGCAACGGGCGCCAGAAGATCCCCGAGCTGCTCGTAATGAATTACCAGCCCCCCGGTCAGCCGACCTGAACCCCTGGCCGGGACGCCTGCAGCGCCGCGCGGCCCCGGCGGACGACCTGCAGCCTGCCCCGGCGCGGGCGACGCGCATTTCTGACCGGTACCCGGTTTTCTGATCCGGTCACCGGCCAACCGGTCACCGGCTGGCCGCTGGCTGGCCGCCGGATGGACAACACGGAGGCGTCCGGCGCTGAGGCCGGTGCCGGACAGCCGGAGATGCGCGCGGAAATGCGTGCGGGTGGACGTATTTTTCGGAGGCCGGATCGGAGCGGCAGAATTCTGACCGGGTTCTGGTTTTCCTGGCAAACGTATTGTTGTCACGATGCACCATCCGGCGGCCAAAAATACGCGCGGGCAGACGTATTTCCGGCGTCCGATCCGCCCGCAGATCCGGCTGTCGGGCGGAGCGTCCCCCCGCCCGACAGCCGGGCCGGAGCGGCTCAGCGCAGCTGTCTTCCATGCGACACGCGCTGTCTACACGATGCGATATGATGCGACACGATGCGACACAGGCAGTCCGGTGAAGCGTCCGATGCGACAGATGATACATGCTGATGCGACACTGGCTCATGCGACATCAGCCCATGCGACATCGGCCCATGATGCGACACTGGCTCATGCGACATCAGCCCATGCGACATCGGCCCACGATGCGACACCAACCCGCGATGCGACACCCACCTGTGCGACACTGGCCCATGCGACACCGGCCCATGCGACACCGGCCCATGCGACACCGGCCCATGCGACACCGGCCCACGATGCGACACCGACCTATGTGACACCGGCATATGCAACACCGGCTCATGCGACACCGGCCCGGCGGACGACGCACCTCCAGCCATGCAGCGAGCCGATGGATGTCCGGCCGATGCGCCGTTCTATGACATCATACCGAATCGAGAAATAGAATGCCGTCCCTTCTCCCCGGGACAGGGAGAAGGTGGCAGCCGGAGGCTGACGGATGAGGGAAAAGCCCTTCCGATCCGCCCCTCATCCGGCCCTCCGGGCCACCTTCTCCCCCAGGGGGGCGAAGGGACGGAGGGCGCTCGGGCGAAGGGACGGAGGGGCGCTCCTCGGAAGTCTATTTCCCGGTTCGGTATCAGCAGATGGCGTCGGCACTCCCCTCCCCTGCTGAGCAGCTTCAGAGCCGCAGGATCGGAAGCTCCAGCCGGAAGCTCCGGTCGGGAGGGACGGCCGGGCGCCGACCCGGAGATCCGCCGGCGCCCCGGTTCAACCAGGCAGATCCTGCAGCGCCGGATCTGCCGGGATCGCCATGCCGGAGCCGCACCGGGGCGCTGCATCTGGCGCCGCTCCGGTATCGGCGGGGCAGAACAGGCATGAAAACAGGTGCGGGCGGACGTATTTCCGGGGGCCGGATCGTGCGTCGCGATTACAATCCGTTTGTCCGGAAAACCCGCTATCGGTCAGAATGGCCCTCCCGGCGCTGTCTGGCAGCGGAGGCGTCCGCTCCGGGCCTCCAGACAGGCGCGGGCAGGCGCATTTCCAGGCGGAAATGGGCTGTCGTGAGTTGAATCTGTTTGTCCGGAAAACTGGACAGCGGTCAGAAGCCCGCCGGATCGCCCTGCCCGGCCCGGATGGACGCCCCGGAACGCAGGGGGGCAGGCGGCTCCGCCTCCGGTACCTGCCGGAGCGGCACAGGAAAACCGGACAGCGGTCAGAACCCCGTCGAAGAGACGGCACCGGAAAACCGGGCGCCGGTCAGAACTGACGCTACGGCCCTGCCGCCGCCGGGCCGCTGCCCCAGCACCGGATCTCCCCTGCTGCGGTCAGGCCGCAACCGTGGCGCTGACCGGTCTGCATCTCCACGAACACCCCGCCCGGCGGGCTGCTCTCCCCGCCGGCGTCCGTCCCCCAGCAGCGGATCGTCCCGTCTGTCTGGAGGCCGCAGGAGAACCCCTCCCCGGCGGACACCGTGAGAAAGCCGCCGGAGGGCGCTGACGTCTCCCCGGCGGTGTCGTCCCCCCAGCACAGCAGCGCGCCCGCGCTGTCGAGCGCGCAGGCGTGGGCGTACCCGGCGGCCAGCCGGGTGAAGCTGCCCTGCGGCGGCGAGGCGGCGCTGACAGGCGCTCCCCAGCACTGGACAGTCCCGCCTGTATCAATGGCGCAGCTATACAGATATCCTGTAGCAATCTCGACAAATACATCAGACGGCGGGCTGCTCTGGCCGTCCGTGTCCTCCCCCCAGCAGGCGGCGCTGCCGCCGGTCGCCAGCCCGCAGGCATGCGTCCATCCGGCGCTGATCGCGGTGAAGGCGCCGCCGGGCGGCAGGGCGGGGACGGCGCCCCAGCAGCGGATCTCCAGGGCTTCATCGAGGCCGCAACCGAACAGATCTCCGATGGATATTCCAGTTTCTACAAATGGATCAATGATATCGCTGTCGTAATCTGTGGCCCCCTGGCAGATCCAGATCCCGTCGCTGTCCAGCCCGCAGCTCAGCTGCCCGCCCGCCGCCATCGCCCGCCAGCCGCACCGATCCGCGCTGCCGTCCTCATCGCTGTCCCAGGGGTGGAGCCGATCCCGGCTGTCGTCGCAGTCACCGCCCTCGGCGGCGTACCCGGCAGGCTGCGCGCAGGCGGTGAGGGCGGTCGTCCCCCAGCCGTCCCCGTCGCCGTCGAGCCAGAAGGTCAGGGCGTCGGTGGCGTCGGCCTCATCGGTGGTACCGTCACAGTCATCATCGAGGTTGTTACAGGATTCAAGCGCGGCAGGTGAGACTTCCGGGGCGCGGTCATCGCAGTCAGCGGCGTCCGTGCCGTAGCCCGCCGGTCGCGCGCAGGCGCGGGCGGTCGTCGCCGCGTCCCCGAAGCCGTCGCCGTCGGCGTCGGCGTACCAGAGGGCTGCGTCTGCGGCGCCGGGATCGTCGGTCAGGCCGTCGCAATCGTTGTCGATCCCGTCACACCGCTCTGTCGCGACCGGTGAGACAGACGCATCGGCGTCGTCACAGTCGGAGGCATCGGTCACATGAGCTGCAGGCTGCGCGCAGGCGCGGCGCGCAGCCGCCGGGTCGCCGAAGCCGTCGCCGTCGCTGTCGCCGTGGAAGGTCTGCGCGTCCTCCGCCTCCGGCTCATCGGCGGCGCCGTCGCAGTCGTCGTCGCGTCCGTCGCAGAATTCCAGGGCGTCCGGCGACACAGACGCATCGGTGTCGTCGCAGTCGGCGGCGTCTGCGACATGTCCGGGCGGGGCGTCGCAGGAGACGGCGGGCGCCGCCCCGTCGCCCCGGCCATCGCCATCGGCGTCGGCGTACCAGACAGGCGCGTCGACAGCGTCGGGCTCGTCGGTGGCGCCGTCGCAGTCGTCATCGGCGCGGTTGCAGGACTCCGGCGCGCCGGGGTAGACAGCGGGTGAAACATCATAGCAATCTGTATTGTCAGCGACATAGCCTGTCGGCATCAGGCAGGCAGGGGCGCCCGCAGCCGCGTCCCCGAAGCCGTCCCCGTCCCCGTCAGCGAACCACACCGGCGCATCCACCGCCTCCGGCTCGTCGATCACCCAGTCGCAGTCGTCATCGGCCCCGTCGCAGTACTCGGTCGCGCCGGGCCAGGCGCTCCGATCCAGATCGTCGCAGTCGCTCGGCGCTGCGGTGTATCCGGGGGGCTGCGCGCAGGCGCTCACCGACAGGGATCCCCCGTAGCCGTCCCCGTCGTCGTCGCGGTACCACAGGATCAGCTCGCCGGTCTCCTCGTCGATGTCCCCATCACAGTCCTCATCGACGCCGTCGCAGGTCTCCGGCGCGCCGGGATAGACCTCCGGCGCGCCGTCGTCGCAGTCACCGTCCTCCGGAACGCCCACGCCCCCGCAGTCAAGGATCGGCAGGGCCGCGTCGCCCTGTCCGTCACCGTCGCTATCCACAAAGCGGATCGCCGCGTCGATGGCGTTGACGTCGGCAGCGCCGTCGCAGTCGTTGTCGATCCCGTCGCAGACCTCGGCGGCCTCCGGGTGGACGGCACCGTCTGCGTCGTCGCAGTCCGTCTCTGCGTCCCATCCGTCCTGATCGATGTCCGCGATGAATGACCATGTAACACTTGTAGAAGCAGTGTTACCTTCCGTATCCGTCGCGGTCAGATCGAGCGTCCCGTCCGCCTCCGGCCACAGCACGAGCGCGAACCGCGCCGCCCCCGACGCCGGCAGATCGCCGGTCTCCAGCCCCGACCCTCCGCTGGCCGACCATGACAGCCCGAGCGCCTCCGGCGCGCCGTCGCTGTCCGTCGCCGTCACGACGAGCAGCAGCGGCGCCCCCGGCGCCAGCAGCGCGGGCGCGGAGAGGGACACCTGCGGCGCGGCCCCCGCCGCGACCTCCAGCTCCAGCGACGCGCTCAGCCGCGCTCCGGGGAGCTGCGCCACCACCTCCACCCGGTGCGCCCCGACCGCCACCGGCCCCGTCCACTGCAGGATCGCGCCCTCCGGCCCGCTCTCCGTCCGGTACGGCCCCTCCACCCCGTCCACCGTCCACGCCCATCCGGCGGCCTCTCCGCCGGTGAGCGACGCCTGGAGCAGCCCGCCCTGCGCGCTGAACCCTGCAGGTGCCTCCAGGCTGAGCCGGGGCTCCGGCGCGGTCGGCTGACAGGCCGCCAGCCAGAGCAGCAGGGCCCCTGCTGGAGTCACAGCGCGAGACTGAGGTAGACCCGGCGATCCGTCCGCACCCCGCCGTCCATCCGGCGGAACGTGACCTCAGTGAACAGGCCCATGTCCTCAAAACCCTGCGCGCGGTAGAGGTCATAGACGAAGTCGCGCTGCGTGCTGATCCGCATCAGGACGTGATGGTACTTCTGGCGGTTGAGCAGCGAGAGCCGGAGCGCCACCATCTGCCGGCCGAGGCCGTGCCTGCGGTACTGCTCCAGCACGCCCAGCTCCGAGAAGTAGAACGTGTGTTCGATGGGGAGCAGCCCCCGGATCTCGCGCACCACGCCGGGCGCGGCGCTCACCGGGCAACCGAGGGCGAACCCCGCCACCACGCCGCTCTCGCGCACCGCCAGCAGGGTGTGGCTGTCCGTGACAGAGAGGTTCCGCCGCAGCACGCCCTCGGCCTCGTCAGGGAACCACCGCTCCCCGTAGGGCGGATCGCTCCACACCTCCTGAAAGGTGCCTGCAAATGAGGCCCGCCATGGCTCAGCATCCAGCGGATGCTCCATCTTCAGCACCCGGCTCCCATCCTCCCGCTCCAGCAGAACCCGCATCTGCTCCCTCTATCGGATTCGCGCCAGCGCCACAACATTTCCGCGCCAGGGACCCCAGATCACGCCCAGGCTGCCGCCGATCTCCTTCAGGCGCGCAGCAGCCTCGCCATGCAGCTCCACCTTCGGCGGGCGGAGCGTCTGCACGGCGATCTCTCTGGGAGAGATGCGCATCCCGATCCCCATCGCCTTCAGGACCGCCTCCTTGATCGCCCACCCGGCGCTGATCGACGCCGGATCTCCGTCGCCCGCCCACCCCTCTCCGGGGCCGAACCAGTCGCGGACGAAGGCGGGGTCGCGCGCCTCGACCCCCTCCATGTCCACCCCCACCCGCGCGCCCTGGACCGCAACCGCCAGCCCCGCGCCGCCCCGGTGCGAGATCGACACGGAGACATCAGACACTGAGACATCCGCGCCCGCAGCCCCGGCAGATCGCACCACCGGCGCGCCGAGCGCGTCCCGGAGCACCGAGAACCGGCCCGGATGGATCGCCCCGACCGCGCGGCAGGCAGCCCGCTGACCGGCCAGCCGATCCTGTCGACGACGGAGCGTGCCGCGCGCGCTGAACCGCTCTGAGTCCTCCGCCTCCGCCTCTGCCGCCGTCGCCTCGCCCACGGATGGCCAGCCCTCCGGCGTCAGCTCGAACCCGCTCCCCTTCGGGAGCGTCCCGAGCTCTGAGAGCTGGAAGCCGCGCACCTTCAGCACCGTCCCGATCTCGTCCTCCACATCGATGTCATAGATGCGCCCATCGCCCTCTCCGCGCAGCCGTGCCGTCACCTCCAGCGAGGCCCCCTCCGCCGGCGTCCGCACCAGCGACAGCGCCTCCATCGAGGCGGGCAGCGCCATGCGGTTGTGGAGCAGCATCCAATGGAGTCCAGCAGCCTGGAATGCAACCTCCAGCAGCAGCGGCGCGGTCACCAGCCCCTCGGGCAACCCTGACGGATCGACAGCGGCGGCAGCGACCAGCCCCTGGATCGCCATCGCCTCTACGCTCTG
>JBEIQZ010000101.1:0-14035 GCA_040376255.1 Alphaproteobacteria bacterium | reverse complement strand
TTCACCCCCGGCACGGGCCAGCCGTCGCGCGCCTGTGCGCGCGGGGGGAGGGACAAGCGCCAGCGCCGTCCCGATGCGGGGGGTTACCCCCGCAAAATCACGCACACTTGTCGCAGGGGCCACGGACCTGGAGCTCGACCTTGCCCACCCGCATAGAGCGCGGGAGCCGGGGATCTTCGGCGAGGGAGAGGGCGCCGTCGGGGAGGCAGGAGATGTCGCCGCAGACGGTGCAGAGGAAGTGGGGGTGGAGGGCGGCGGAGTGGGCGCTCTCGGGGAAGATCAGCTCATAGCGCCAGAGGTGGTCGCCGATGTCGGTGCGTTTGACGAGGCTGGCGTCGGTGAGGTCGGTGAGGTTGCGGTAGAGGGTGGCGCGATCCCAGCCCTGGCCGTCGAGGGCCTCGACGACCTCGGCGTGGGTGAGCGGCCCGGCGTGCTGGAAGAGGTGGCGCAGCACGGTGACGCGCGCGGGGGTGGCGCGGAGACCGGCGGTGCGGAGGCGTTCGCGGAGCTCTTCCTGGGTGGGCTCAGACATCTGTGTACTATAAGGCCGGGAGGAGGACGGGGCTACGTGTACAGCTAGCCATACAGCGCGCTCAGGGGTTCGGCGCCGAGGTCGGTGACATCGTCGGTGATCCCGGCGCGAACCTGGAGGGCGCGCCAGATGTTCTCCGGCCGGAGGGTGGTCCCGGCGGGGTCGAGGGCGCCGCTCTGGAGGTCGACGGGCTGGGGGGCCATGCCGATGTCGGAGGAGGCGCCGATGACGGTGCCGCCCCGGACGCCGCCACCGGCGAGGAGGCAGGCGTTGTGGAGGTAGTGGTCGCGCCCGCCGCTGGAGTTGATGAGGGGGGTGCGACCGAACTCGGAGAAGGCGACGACGGTGGTGCGGCTGAGCCAGCTCTCGCCGGTGTCCTTGTACTCGGTGTTCTTCAGGTCGCTCAGCATGGCGGCCATGAGGTTGAAGCCGCTGCGGAGGGAGTCGCCGTGGGAGTCGGCCCACTCGGGGCCGTGGGTGTCGAGATCGCCGCAGGGCTCGATGCAGACGACCCGGCTGATGCCGTTGAACAGCGCGGTGACGGCGGCGGCGGACTGGGCGGCGCCGGAGGTGAGGTCAGCGGGGTCGATGCCGTAGCGGTCGCGGAGGGCGGCCATGTCGTCGGTCTCGGCGCCGAAGTCGAAGCGGCTGTCGAGGCCGCGCGCGACGAGATCCTTGCTGCCCTGGCGGAAGGAGAGCGCGTCGCGGCGGAAGCGGGAGCGGGCGGTGGAGCCGCAGGCGGCGTAGTCGGCGAGGAAGGCGTCCAGCTCGGCCTGCACGGCGCCTTCGGGCTCGTAGCCGCTGCGGCGGAGGGCGCGGACGAGATCGTCGACGCTGCTGACCTTGATGGCGCTGGCGAAGCCGGGCTGATCGGTGTTGTAGGACTCCACCTTGACGCTGAGCTGCGGGATGGGCTCTCCCTGGCTCAGCCAGCCCGCGAGGACGGTGGAGGCGGCGGAGCCCTTGGCCTGGAGCCCGGCGGGGGCGTGGCCGGTGATGAAGCGGCGGCGCCCGACCTCGTGGGTCAGGGTGTCCATGCTCATCCCGCGCACGACGCAGAGATCGGCGGCATGCGCGGCGAGATCGCCGATGTAGGGGCCGAAGGTCATGCCGGGGACACTGGTCGGGATGGGGAGCTGATCGCTGGCGCCCTGCTCGCTGTAGCCGGTCTGGATGCGGGTGACCTTCTTCAGATCGTCGCGGAAGACGTAGGGATCGCGGGGGTCGAGGCCGAGCAGCAGATCCCAGCCGCCCTCGAAGTAGCAGAAGATGTAGTACTGATCCGCGAGCGTGGAGGAGCCGTGCGCGCGCTGGAGCATCGGGGAGAGCGCGGAGAGCGCGGAGAGTCCGGCGGTGTTGGTCAGCAGGCGGGAGAGGAGGCCGCGCCGGGAGAGCAGGGAGCGCGGGGAGGGAGGCAGGGGGGGCATGCGGGCTCCGGGCTCAGTAGCTGTAGAAGTCGGGGTGGGTGATCAGGGCGACGCAGACCATCTCCCAGCCCTCCGCCTGGGAGCCGGTGATCCGGGCGACCTGATCCTGCAGCGCCAGCCACGGGCTGAGGCGCGGATCGTCCGCTGCGGCGAGGCCGGGATCGGCGGGCGCGCGCCCGTGGAAGCGCAGCAGCGCCGCCCGCATGGTGAGCGCCATGCCTGCGGGGTCGGCGGCGAGGCTGGCGTCGAACTCCGTCCCGGTGACAAAGACGCGGGAGGAAGCCGCCTGCCCCTGCTCGCGCAGGATCAGTTTTGTACAGGCCGACTTCGCCGCGTCGTCGAGGAACTTCTGAAACAGCAGCCCCGGCACGCGATCCTCCTCGGTCACGTCGAGGTAGTCCGGCTTGCCGAGCGTCAGCGAGAGCGCGCGGAACAGATCGACATCGACAAGGGTGCCGGAGCCGTCGTCCTGCTCCTCCGTCCAGCCGATCCCGCCGGTCACGGCCTCGATGGACGCTTTAAGCTGGTCGATGTCCATCCGGCGCAGGCTGCGGCCCGGCGGCGCGGCGGCGAGCGGCGCGGCGCCGGCGCCGGTGAGGGTGACGACCGGATCGGGGTCGGCGCAGCCGGGGAGGGCGAGCAGGGCGGGGAGCAGCGCGGCGGGGAGCAGCGCGGCGGGGAGCAGCGCGGGCGGGCGGCTCATCGGGCGCTCCGGTAGGCGTCGGAGGTCAGGATGGATCTTACCAGCACCGGGTAGCGGTAGTCGGAGGCGATGAACTCGCGGGTGAGCCCGTCGAGCCACGCGGCGTCGTTGTCGTCCACCTCGCGGCCCAGCAGCCAGGTCGCGGCGTTCTTCGCCACGCAGGCCGGGAGGCGCCCGTCAGCGACAGCGTTGTTGACCAGCAGCTTCGGCCCCTCGGCGATGTTCTCCAGGTGGCGCTCCTCGACGAACTCGTAGGATCGCATGGAGCCGAGCCAGGGGTCCTCCTCAGAGGTCAGCGGGTCGGTGACATAGTAGTTGAGGCACTCCGGCGAGCAGGACTCTCCGGTGATCGCGCACCACTCGCAGTCCTCCTCGAAGGCGCCGAAGTGATCGGGATCGAGCCAGCCCGCCCCGTACTCGACCCAGCGACCCCAGTGAGAGCCCGCCGGTTCGAGGATCGCGTGGCAGTAGGAGCAGCCGGAGCGCTGAGTGAGATCGAGGCTGGCGTCGGGGTCGTTGAGATCCTGGAGCCCCTGATCGGGCGGCTGGAAGGGCTGGCAGAGGAAGGCGCTGTAGAAACGGTTGGCCCGCCCGCGCCGCGTCTGGAATTTCATCAGGTAGGCGGTGGAGGTCAGCACCCCCGACTGCTCCTCGCCCAATTCCACCGGCACCCAGGTGTCCTCGTCCTCGAAGGCCAGATCGGGCAGGAGGTCGGGGTCGATGGGGATCTCGTTGAACCGGACGTGCGCCGGGACCTGCGTCTGGTACCGGAGGAAGTGGGCGTAGGGTCCGTTCACGAACATCGTGCGCCCGGTCAGGATCTCCAGGTAGCTCAGATCCTCGTCGATCACCCGATGGATGCGGTGCTCGATGTCGCCCGCGATCCCCATCGCCACCGGCGGCTCCGGGTTGTCGCCGTTGTGGCCCAGATCGAAGGTGTCGCACCACGCCAGCTCCGGCCCGCAGCCACAGTACATGTCGTAGCGCCCGTCATAGGTGTCGCAGGCCGTCCCCCACGGCGACACCACCGCCTCCTGCGCCTCGTAGGCGCACACCCGGATCGGGTTCGCGCGATCCCAGTAGGGCGTCACCCACACCCAGCCCTCCTGCCGGTACCCTTCTTCCGTCTCCTGCAGGATCAGCTCGCCGTCCGCGTCGTACTGCGCCTCGAAGTCGCCGCAGGACACCGGCCCGCCCCGGTAGTTCGGGGCGACGAGGTAGCGGTAATAGATCCCGTCGTCCCCCATCAGCAGCCGCTGGCGGTTCGACAGCAGCCGGATGTCGGTGACGTTCGGCCACAGCAGCGAGCGGTGGTAGCGCACCACGCGCCACGCGAACTCGTCGGTCTGGAGCCATGCGTCCAGCGCGGCGACGTCCGGCCCGCCGTCTCCTGCGTTGTCTGCGCCGGAGGCGCCGTCCGCGAACGCCGCGTACTCCTCCGGCGACGGCACCACCCCGCGCACGTCGAGGCTCCAGGCCCGGAGCAGCGCGTGGTCGTCGAGGGCGTCGCTGTCCGGGGCGCAGGTCGGGCCGTCCGCGTATGCGTCGGCGCCGCTCCCGTCGTCGGCCTGCGCCGGGGAGAGGGTGATGGACGCCAGATACAACAAGGATGACAACAAGGATGAAACGCTCATTCCAGCAAAAATCCCCCTTCTTTCCATGCGTCGATCATCGCGATCTGCGCCGCGCTTAGCGGATCGCGCCCGAGCGGCATCGCCCCGGATCGCACGTTGGCCAGGATGTCGTCGATCCGCGCCTGCCACGCCTCCGGGCTGTCCAGCAGGGTCTCGGTGTCGCCGCCGTGGCAGAGCGCGCACTGCTCTGTATAGATCGGCCCGATCTGGCCGGCCCAGCTCACCACGCCCACATCCTCTGAGCGGAACACCGCCGATCCCGTCGCGGCGCCGCCGTCGCTCCAGGTCGCCGTCGCGGTGAGCGTGTGGTCGGCCCCGTCGAACCACTGCGAGGCGTCGATCACCACCGAGCTGTCCCCGCTGATCTCCAGCGGCAGATCGCCGATCCGCGCCTCCAGCGTCGCGATCCGGTCGGGGAAGGTCGGCACCAGCCGCACCTCGCGGATCCCCTCGATCTGCTCAGGCGCCGCCACCGTCCCCGCCATCCCCACCAGCAGCAATTCCCGATCCCGCCCCACCCGCCACAGCCCGCCCTCCGAGGCGAACACCAGCCGCCCCTGCCCGTCCACGACCCCCGGCTCCGGGATCAGCCCGTCCAGCCCGGCCAGCGCGTACTGATCGCCCTCCACCCGGTACAGCCCGCCTGCAGTCAGCGCCCAGGCGCCCGCCGCCCCCGTACCCGCGCCCGCCCAGGTCACCGCCTCCGGCAGCGCGTAGCGCCGGGGCTCGCCCTCCGGCGGGATCTCCAGCAGCGCCCCGTCCTCCGCCGCCCACAGCGTCCCGGCGCTGTCCGCCCCCATCGACCCGACCGCCGCGCGCGTCTCCACCGCCTCGACCAGCGCGCGCCCGCCCCGGCTGATCGCCACCACTTGCTCATCCCCCGCCGCCCAGATCACCGGCAGCCCCCCGCGCTGCCCGCCCGCCGCCAGCGGCCCGTCCAGCGACACCTCCCCGACACCCGCCCGCTGCAGCGCCCCGTTGCGCCAGCAGTACAGCTCCCCCCCGATCTGCACCCACAGATCGGCGCCCGCCGCCGCCACCCGCGTCGGCGCTCCCGGGAGGATCGCCTGGAGCGCCGACGCCCCCGCGTAGCGATCCTCCCCCGCACCCGCCAATTCCATAAGCCCCGCAGCGGTCGCCAGCACCGCCATCTCCCCGCCCGCATCTAAGCCCGCTCCCCCGCCCGCCGCCCCGCTCACCCCGGAGAGCTGCGCCGCCCCGTACAGATCGATCCCGCGATCATCTACGGAGATCGCCTGTTCTCCAGGTTCGTACAGCGCGATCTCTGTCGCCGTAGAGGCCAGCACGGCGGTCGGGAGCGCCGCCAGCCCGGTGTATGTCCCTGCCGCGAGCTGCTCCACCACCGCAGAGAAGCCCCCGGCGTCGCTGAGGCCGTCGTCTCTGCGGCAGCCGGAGAGCGCCAGGAGAGACAGAAAACATACTGTAATGGCTCTCAAGCCCTGCATGCGGTACACCGCCTCTATGCGCCGTGACTCTATCGTACCTCCCCTCCTCCGGTGCCTCCTGCTGCTTACCAGTACCTTACCCGGCTGTCCAGCGCCGGAGGCGGCGCGGCCCCTCGACACGGCGCTGCCCCCTGATGAGGGCCTCCCCCCGACCGCCGCCTGCGATCCGGCGCTCAGCGTGACCCCCGCGACCGCCACCGTCGCGCCGCGCGATCTGCTCCAGCTCCAGGCGTCGGGGGGGACGGGCGCCTGGCAATTCACGCTGGATCGCGACAGCTCCGGCGCCGCGCTGAACCCTGAGTCCGGCGCCTACGTCGCCGGGGCCGCCGCCGGGACGGATCTGATCCGCCTGACCGACGCCGGATGCACCGGCGAATTTTTTGTCACTGTCACGGTCCCCGGCCCGCTGCAGGTCAGCCCCCGTCGCGCCACGCTGCCGCCGGGGACGGCGCTCGACATCCAATGGAGCGGCGGCGCCGGGGCGGCCGGCTGCCGGTTCGCGCAGGATCTTTCAGGGGCGGCGCTCGACGGCTGCCGCTACACCGCCGGGGCGGCTGCCGGTCGGGTGACCGACACGGTTCGCGTGGAGGACGCGGAGACGGGCGAGCAGATCGATGTGTGGATCACCGTCGATCCGGACGCCGTCTTCGCGCTGCCGGGGCAGGGCCGCACCCTCCTGCCGGTCGGGGCGACCTGGACCCCCGCCGCCACCGCCGGGAGCGGGTCGGTGACGGTGGAGATCCTCGACGGCCCGTTCTCGGTGACCGACGGGGGCGCGGACGGGAGCGCGGACGGGAGCACAACTGTCACCGCCGACGCCGCCGGGGACGGGATCGCCCGCGTGCGCGACCGCTACGCCGGGCTGCAGGCGGACGTGCCGCTGAGCGCGCTGGCGCCGATGGGGCCGGTGCTGGGGCGGGACGGGGAGCGCAGCATGGAGGGCGTGGCGATCCCGCTCGGGGACGTTGACGGGGACGGCTACGCGGACGCGGCGCTCGGCTTCATCGAGCCTGCGGTGCTGCACGACTACGGCGGCATCGTGGCGATCTACGCGGGCGGCCCCGACGGGCTGGAGGCCGCGCCCGCGCGGGTGTTCGCCGGGGGGGCGCCGCTGGAGACGATGGGCCGGGCGGTCGCGTCGGCGGATCTGGACGGGGACGGGCTCGCTGAGCTGATCATCGGCGCGGATCGCACCGACTACGGCGGCACCAACACCGGCGCTGTCCACATCTACCGTGGAGAGCAGGGCCGGTTCTTCTCGGAGACCCCGTGGCGCAGCCTCTACGGGCAGGTGCAGTACGAGCGGCTCGGCAGCGCGCTGGCGGTCTGCGACTTCGACGGGGACGGCTGGATGGATCTGGCCGCCGGGGCCATCGACGGAGAGGACGACGCGGTCGCCGTCCCCGCCACGGAGCAGGGCGGGGTGCATGTCTTCCACGGGACCGGCGGGCCGGAGGGCTTCGACGACAAGGCGTCGTTCATCCTGTACGGGGTCGCGCCTGACGGCGCGGGCGGGTGGGCGCCGCAGCCCGGCATGCACCTCGGCCAGCGGCTCACCGCCGGGGACTTCGACGGGGACGGGCGCTGCGATCTCGCCGCAGGGGCGCCGGAGGGCGGGCCGGACGGGGCGGACGGGGCGGACGGGAGCGGGCTGGTGCTGCTGTGGCGGGGGACGGCGGAGGACGGGCTGATCCTGACCCGCGCGCCGGTGGCGGCCATCGTGCCGGAGGACGACGGCGAGAAGCTCGGCTGGCGGCTGGCGGCGGGCGATCTGGAGGGGGACGGACAGGCAGAATTGGCGGTCTCGGCGTCCTACCACGACGGGCTGGAGGTGGACGCGGGCGAGGTGCGGGTGTGGGCGGGGCTGGATCTGAGCGGCGCGCAGCCAATCATCGGCGCGGACACGGCGCTGTGGCAGATCCAGGGGGACGACACCACCGACTATGTCGGGACGGATGTGGCGTTCGCCGATCTGGACGGGGACGGGGGGGCAGAGCTGCTGATCGGCGCCTTCCGGGCCGATCTCAGCGGCAGCCTCAACGACGGCTATGTCTACGGCTTCACCCCGGAGCAGGTGCTGGAGGGCGGCGAGGTCTACGCGCCGGAGGCGGAGGCTGAGTGGTCGGCCCACGGGACGGTGCGGGAGGGCCGGTTCGGTCAGGCGGTCGCCGGGATGGAGGGCGGGGAATTGCTGGTGCTGGCGGGCTATGACGACACCTGGGGGATCGACGCCGGGGCGCCGTGGTCGGCGGATCTGCTGGCGGCGGGGCAGCCGCGCCTGCTGGAATTGCCGGGGGAGGCCGCCGGACACGACATCGGGCAGGCGCTCGGCTGGTTCGACACGGACGGGGACGGGGATCAGGATCTGCTGATCGGCGCGCCCGACGCCGGAGACCCGGCCGGGGGCGGGAACGCCGGGCAGCTCTTTGTGATGGAGCGGCAGGCCGGCGGCGACCTCGCCAGTCCGGCCCTGCTCCTCGGCGGCCACAGCAGCCACAGCAGCACCGACCGCTTCGGCTACGCGCTCTCCGGCGAGGGCGACTTCAACGGCGACGGCTGGCCCGATCTCGCGGTCATCGCCCGCAAGGACTCCCGCCCCGACACCTTCGACAGCAGCCACGCCAACCCGGCGGAGTGCCCCGGCGGGGCGGACTACTCCGGCGGCCTGATGATCTACCTCGGCGGCCCGGCGGGCGTCGCCCCCGCCCCGGCCTTCGTCTGGTACCCGGCGCAGGAGGACGCCTACCTCTACACGGTCGCGGGCGGCACCGATCACGACGGCGACGGATACGACGACCTGATCGTGGGGAGCTGGGAGTGGGCCGACACCGGCGCGGTGGCGATCCTCTACGGGCGCGATGAAGATCCTGCCGGGACCACCGTGATCTGCGACGCCTTCACCGCGACCGGCGAGGAGGACTTCGACCGGATGGGCTGGGCGGTGGCCGGGCTGGGCGATCTGGACGGGGACGGCTGCGGGGAATTCGCGGTCGGGGCGACCGGCGAGGAGTTCAGTGACGACTGGTACAACCAGGGATCGGTGCGCGTCCTGTGGGGCTGGGGCGGGCAGGGCTGCGCGGCGTCGCCGCAATTGACGGCGATGGGGCTGCGGATCATCGGCGCGGGGGCGGGGAGCGCGCTCGACGCGGGCTACGACGTCGACGGCGACGGGATCGGCGATCTGCTGGTCGGCGCGGCCACCGCCCGCAAGGAGCTCTCAGAGTACGGCGCGGGCTGGCTGGTGCCGGGGAGCTGGATCCTCTCGCTGCCGCGCACCGACTTCGACGGGGGCGCCTTCCCGGCGGCGACCGCAGACACCCTCTCCCCGCTGCTGCCGGAGGACGGCCTCGCGGCCCGCTACGGGCTGTCCGGGGCGGAGGCGGGCGGCCTGTTCGGCACATCTGTCGCGCTGATCCCCGATCCGCTGCTGCCGGGGCGCGGAGCGGTGGCGGTCGGCGTCCCGCAGGGCGGCGTCGGGGGGGCGGCGCTCGGGGGCGGGGTGCAGATCCACCGCTGGGGCGCGGCGGGGCTGGAGCCGCTGCCGTGGGGGATCGTGGTGGGGGAGCCGGCGACCGGGCTGCTCGGGGAGACGATGCTGGAGCAGGACGGGCAATTGCTCGTCGGGGCGACCAGCTCCAGCATGCTGGGGCTGGAGGTCGGGGCGGTCTACCTGATCTCGCCCTGAGCGTCGGGCGGGCAGACCGCCGCCTGGATGTCCGCGAAGGCTCCGGCCTTCAATGACAGCGCCGCCGCCGCCTGGAGCCCGGTGTCATCCAGCAGCCTGAGCCACCCGTCCACCGCTGCCGGGTCCACCTCCGGGAAGCGCCCGCAGAGGATCTGCGAAACCACGAGGCGCATGCCCTCGGCCTTGCCCTCGGCCTTGCCCTCAGCCTTGCCCTCGGCCTTGCTCTCCCGGATTGTCTGCTCGCGCCAGTGCTGCATCAGGGCGCGGATACCCGGGTGTGACTCCAGCAACTTGTTGTCTGGAACAAACATGGGAAGCACCTCCTGTAGATCGAAATATAACGTCGCCGCGAGGTAGAGCGCCACTACGCCGAGCTGGTGATCATAGGGGAGCGGCCTGTGGTTGTGGATGGTGTGGAGCGCGATCTCTACGCTCTGGAGCGTGCGGTTCCGCGACGCCAGCGGCGCGAGCGGCGCCCAGAGCGGATCGGCGGCCAGCACCGCCGCGTCCATCTGGTACCAGCGGATCACCTCGAAGCGGTACTCGAAGCTGCACCCGTCCTGCTCCCACTGGTATGATGTCTCCATCGCGCCGGGGGACTTGCTGAGCAGCAGCACGCTCCGCACCGGCAGGCGGTACTGGAAGTGGATCCGTGCGCCGTACTCGGCCATCCGGAAGGGCAATTCCACGCCGTCGGGGGAGGTCTCCTGCTCGATGTGCAGCAGGAATTCCCTGCCCGCCTCGCGCATGCGGAACAGCTTGTCGGCCAGCCGATCCGGCTCAGGGCGGCGGGACACGAGCTCAGTCGGCAGCTCCTCCAGCAGCTCGGCACCGTTCAGGCCGAGGATGGCGAAGAAGGCCTGCGGGCTGTGGTGGAGGATTGTCTTTATTGTGATGTCGGGCGCGCCCATACCGGCTCCATCTGATCCATTAACCGGTCCGACCGGAGGCTCTACCGCAGCGCCTGCAGCGGAGGTACAGTGTCAGCATGGCACAGCGACCCGATCTCACCGCCCTGCTCGACATCCTCGTCCGCCGGGGCATGATGCATGCCGGACAGCGCCAGGACGTGCTGAACCGGGGCCGGGAGCAGTCCCGCCACCTGCTGCTGGATCGGCGCGCCGAATTGCGCCGGGTGCTGGGGAAGCAGCGCGTGAGCTACGCGATCTCGGAGATCGAGCTGATCGCGAGCTTCCGCTTCAAGCGCGTCGACAACCCGGAGCTGTTCCTGGAAGAGGAGACGATCACTGAGGTCGTCGCGAAGGAGCTCGGCTATCCATTCGTGCGGATCGACCCGCTGAAGCTGAACTTCAAGCTCGTCGTCGACGCCTTCGGCGGCCCGTTCGCTGAGAAGAACATGGTGATCGCGCTCGACGAGGTCGCCTCCCACCTGAGCGTGGCGCTCACCGATCCGTGGAACACCGAGCTGCTGACTCAGCTCGCGCAGTTCAAGAAGAAGGCCATCCGCCCGGTGATGGCGTGCAAGTCCGAGATCCAGCGCGTCATCACCGAGTTCCACGGCTTCCGCCGCAGCATGCGCGCCGCCGAGCAGGAGCTGGCGACCGATCTGCCCGACATCTCCAACCTCGAAGCCCTGTACAAGGTCCAGGGCATGCAGGAATTGGACGCCACCGATCAGCCGGTGGTGCAGGCGGTCTGGTACCTGCTCAACTACGCCGTCGAGCAGCGGGCCAGCGACATCCACGTCGAGCCCAAGCGCGACGACGCGCTGATCCGCATGCGCATCGACGGGGTGCTGCACGCCGTCCACCGGATGCCCCGCGCGGTCCACCCGGCGGTGGTGAGCCGGATCAAGCTGCTCTCCCGGCTGGACATCGCGGAGAAGCGCCGCCCGCAGGACGGACGGTTCAAGACGCAGATCGGGCAGGAGGAGGTGGAGCTGCGCGTCAGCACCGTGCCGACCGCCTTCGGGGAGAAGGCCGTCATCCGCATCTTCGACCCCACCGTGCTGAACCAGAAGCTGGAGAGCCTCGGCTTCTTCACGCGGGAGATGGCGATCTATGAGGGCATGATCCGCTCGACGAACGGGATGGTATTGCTCACTGGCCCGACCGGCTCAGGCAAGACCACCACCATCTACTCCACCCTCCACCACATCCACTCTCCGCGCATCAACATCTGCACGCTCGAAGACCCCATCGAGATGGTGTTCGAGCAGTTCACCCAGATGGCCATCCAGCCCAAGATCGGCTTCACCTTCGCCACCGCGCTGAAGAGCGTGCTGCGGCAGGACCCGGACGTGGTGATGGTCGGCGAGATCCGCGACCCTGAGACCGCCGACAACGCCGTGCAGGCCGCGCTGACCGGCCACCTCGTGCTGTCGACGCTCCACACCAACGACACCCCCTCCGCCATCAGCCGCCTGCTCGATCTGGGGCTGTACCCGTTCCTCGTGTCGAGCGTGCTGCAGGGCGTCGTCGCGCAGCGGCTCGTCCGCAAGGTCTGCGCCCACTGCGCCGCCGACGACTGGCTGACCCCGGAGCAGGTCGATCTGCTGAAGATCCCCGGCGCCGAGGGGCGGCGGCTGAAGGTCCGGCGCGGGGCGGGCTGCGTGCGCTGCCGGGGGACCGGCTACCGGGGCCGGACGGGCGTGTTCGAGGTGCTGCGGATCACCCCGCGCATCCAGGCGCTCATCAACAGCCGCGCCACCTCCCAGGAGATCCGGCGCGAAGCCCTCAACGACGGCATGCTCAGCCTGCGGGAGTACGCGATCAAGAAGATGGCGCGCGGGGAGACAACCTTCGAGGAGGTCATCGG
This sequence comes from Alphaproteobacteria bacterium, assembly GCA_040376255.1. Classification (GTDB taxonomy): domain Bacteria; phylum Myxococcota_A; class UBA796; order UBA796; family SXON01; genus JBEIQZ01. Next base: position 1,810 of record JBEIQZ010000101.1, on the reverse strand, counting down.
CATGACGGACGATCACTCCGTTTATTAGCGGCGGATACCGCAGCCCGGACGCTCCCCCCGTGACGGCCCCGGCGCCGATCCGCTATGCTGTCCCACAGACAACAGGCGAGGGAAGATGGCGGGCAGAGACACCAGCGGCGGCAAGGGCAGCGCGAAGAACAAGGGCGCCAAAAACGGCGGCGACGGCTTCCACCTGAAGTTCACCATCGGCAAGGCGCTCTGGACAGAGCTGTTCTCAGTCGGGCTGCCGTTCCGCGTCGGTGAAGGGCCGTTCGATCTCGTCCAGAACCTGCGCGACGGCGTGCGGCAGCTCGGCGTCAAGGAGAAGGTCAGGGGGCTGCTCGAAGACCGCCAGATGCCCGCCGTCGTCCAGCGCGGCGAGCAGGCCGCCCGCAACCTCTGGCACAACCGCCGCGAGCAGGTCTACAAGCTGCTCAACGACCTGATCCGCGTGCAGGGCGACTGGCGCGTGGAGGTCGACAAAGAAGGCTCCGACTTCCATTATGCCCGCCAGCGCTTCGGCATTGAGGCCCATGTAAAGGCCGTCGCCACCGGCAAGCTGTTCCTGCTGCGTGAGAACATCGAGATCCCCTTCGAGCTTGAAAAGCGCATCGGCGCGCAGGCCGCGCTCGTCGATATCCGCTACGACAAGGAGAAGCGCGCGCTCATGGGCGATGTCGGCGATCTCATGATCGACCTCGGGGACAACATCATCCTCGAATTGCTCTCGCGCGGCATCGAGAAGCTCGCCGCCCAGCAGGTCACCAAGGTCTCCCCCGTCACCATCCTCAAGCGCGAACAGGTCGAGGAGCTGATCGGCCCCGCCGGCGGCCCGCTGAAGCTCCGACTCTCAGTCGAAGATGTCGAGCTGGAGGTCGATGAGGACGAGCTGACGCTGAAGGTGCGGTTCGGCTTCTCCCAGCTCCAGATCGAAGGCCCGGCGCAGGAGGATCGCTGATATGTTCAACCTGTTCAACCGTGGGAAAAAGCAGACCGCTCGCTCCACCGACCGCCTCCCCCCGGGCCAGAAGCTCGTCCGGGGCTGGCCGGTGCTCCATGAGGGGGAGATCCCGCAGTTTGATCCCGCTACCTGGCGGCTCAGGCTGTTCGGCAACGTCGAGGAGGAGGTCCTGTTGAGCTGGGATCAGCTCCGCGCGCTCCCGCAGTCAGAGTTCGTGCGCGACTTTCATTGTGTCACCACCTGGTCGCGCTACGACAACCGGTGGGGCGGGGTCTCAGTGGAGACGCTCCTGGGGCTCGTCAGGCTCAAGGAGGGGACCTCGCACGTCCTCCAGCACTGCTACGATGGGATTCATTATACGACAAATCTGTCATTGGAAGATTTCTCGAAGCCCGATAACCTCGTGGCGACGCACCATGACGGGCAGGCGCTGACGCCGGAGCATGGGGGGCCGGTGCGGATGATCGTGCACCACCTGTATGCGTGGAAGTCGGCGAAGTGGTTGAGCGGGATCGAGTTTCTGAAGGGGGATCGGCGCGGGTTCTGGGAGGTGAGGGGGTATCACAACCGGGCGGATCCGTGGTTGGAGGAGAGGTATTCTTCGCAGGAGTGAGGCGAAAGGCGAATCCCTCCTGAAACGGCTATCTTCCCCCTATGTGGTTGCTCTCTGTCGTGTGGGCGGGGCCGGTGGACGCGGCGGATATGGTGGATGCGGCGGGGGCGGTGATCGCGGCGGCGGATCCGTGGCTGCAGGCGATGCTGGTGCCGGGGCTGCCGGTGCCGGGGGAGGACTTCCGGGGGGAGGCAACAGCGCCGGATCTGTACCGGGCGCGGGTGGAATTGCGGGGG
>JBEIQZ010000776.1:0-2021 GCA_040376255.1 Alphaproteobacteria bacterium | reverse complement strand
GGAGATCCGCATCGTCCGCTTCCGCCCATCCAGATAACCAACCTCAGGTCACTTCCCGCCTTTCGCCTTTCGCCTTTCGCCTTGCCGCCGTGATCCCGCCTTTTGCATTTTCCCCCGGACAGATTCTGGCACCCCCACAAGAATTCCCTCCCTGAAACGGTTATCGCCCCCCGATGGCATTCGCGCACCTCCACGTCCACTCCCAATTCACCCTCCTGAACGGCGTCAACACCCCGAAAGAACTTGCCAAAGCCGCCAAAGATCGCGGCATGGCCGCTCTAGCCCTGACCGACGGCTGTAATTTATACGGCGCGGTGGAGCTGACGAAGGCGTGCAAGGAGTACGGGCTGAACCCGCTGGTGGGGGTGGAATTGTGGGTGGAGCCGCGCGGGATCGCGGTGCGGGAGGGGCGGCTGGAGCAGAGCGGCTTCCAGGTGGTGCTGATCGCGGAGGATCAGACGGTGGGCTACCGGAACATCTGTGCGCTGATCACGCGGGCGATCTTCGACGGGATCCACTACCGGCCCCGGATTGACCTGAAATTGTTGGAGAAGCACCGGGAGGGGCTGTTCTGCCTGACGGGGACGGAGCTGGGGGCGATCCGGCGGGGGACGGAGCTGGCGCGGGAGCAGAACCTGGAGCGGGTGCAGCGGCTGGGCGGGATCTTCGGCGCGGAGCGGCTGTTCTGTGAGCTCTCGGATCAGGGGTTGCCGTGGCAGCCGGGGTGGTGTGAGGAGGTGCGGGGGGTGGCGCGGGCGCTGGGGCTGGGCTGCGTGGTGACGAACGACGTCCGGTATGTGGACGCGAAGGAGGTCGTGGTGCTGGAGGCGCTCAACGCCGTGGCGATCGGCGGGGCGCTCGATGATCGGAACCGGGCGCGGCACCGGACGGATCAGCAGTACCTGAAGACTGAGGAGGAGTTGCGGGCGATCTTTCCGATGGACGGGGAGGCGATCGAGCGCGCGGGGCAGATCGCGGCGCAGTGTCATTTCAAATTCCGCACGAACCATTATTATTTTCCTGCGTCCAAGCCGCCCGATCCTGAGCCGGAGGCGGACACGGCGGCGAACTGGGCGTTCTTTTTTGACGCCTTCCCGCCGTCGAAGGAGTTCCATGTACCAGATCAGAAGCCGGAGGGGGCGGGGAGCCTCAACGGCTACTTCCGCTGGTACGCGCGGGCGGGGCTGGAGCGGCGGCTGGAGCGGATCGCATTGGAGCGGCATGCCGAGTACCGGGAGCGGCTGGAGGCGGAATTGAACATGATCATCAAGATGGGTTTTGCGGCCTATCTGTTGATCGTGGCGGAGTTCATCAACTGGTCGAAGGATCGGGGCATCCCGGTGGGGCCGGGGCGCGGATCGGCGGCGGGGTCGCTGGTGGCGTGGGGGATGCGGATCACGGACATCGATCCGTTGCGGTTCGCGCTGCTGTTCGAGCGGTTCCTGAACCCGGAGCGCGTGTCGATGCCGGACATCGACGTGGACTTCGCGCAGGATCGCCGGGAGGAGGTGATCGCGCACGTCCGCGACAAGTACGGCGCGCCGCTGGTCTCCCAGATCATCACCTTCGGCAAGCTCCAGGCGAAGGCGGCGATCCGCGACATCGCCCGCACGCTGGAGCTCACGTTCCAGGAGGCGGATCGCATCGCCAAGCTGATCCCGACCCAGCTCAACATCACGATCAAGGACGCGCTGGAGCAGGAGCCGAAGCTGAAGGAATTGTGCCGCGCCGATCCGCGCGTGCAGCGGGTGGTGTCGATGGCCCGCCAGATCGAGGGCATCACCCGGCAGACCGGCATCCACGCGGCGGGCGTGGTGATCGCCGATCAGCCGCTGGAGAACCTCGCCCCGCTCTACCGCGACAGCCCGGAGGGCGGCCCGGTGGTGCAGTACGACATGAAGTCTGCTGAGTCCATCGGCCTCATCAAGTTCGACTTCCTCGGGCTGAAGACGCTCGACCAGATCCGCGACGCCGTCGCGATGGTCGAGCGCAACACCGGCCAGCAGATCGACATGAGCATG
>JBEIQZ010000861.1:0-1545 GCA_040376255.1 Alphaproteobacteria bacterium | reverse complement strand
GACGCCGTCGTGCGCGCCGTCCGCACCGGTCAGGTCAGCCTGTAGCCCCGGACAGCAACCCCGCCAGCCCCAGCAGCCCCGCCAGCCCCGCAAGTCCCGCCGGGAGGATCGCGCAGCCCCGGACGCGCTGCCGGATTTTTCTCCTTAGCCAGTCTCTATCGTTCATCGATCCTCCCTCTCCTCCGGCCCGTCCTCCAGATACCCGAGCGCCCTGAGCCGCTCCGTCTCCACATCCCCGCCCGTCTCCGGCAGCGGCGCCGTCACCGGGCGCTCCGGGTGGCTCTGCAGCCAGCCCTCGGCCCGCAGCTTCAGCAGCCCAGCCCAGTCAGGGAGCGGCGCTATCGGGCGGCGCTGCTGCGGGTCAATGCTGAGATCGTAGGCTTCGACGCTCCCGTCCTCGCCGAGGATCAGCACCAGATCCTCCTGCCGGAACGCGCGGCGCACCCGGTTGAAGCGCCGCCCGTAGTGGCGGTTCTGCAGATCCTTCAAGCGCGACCAGTACAGCTCGGAGATCGCGAGATCCGCGTCGCCCGCGTCGCCCGGGAGCGGCTCCGCCCCGCCCCATGCGGTGAGGTGGCGGGCGAGGTCGGAGAGCTGGATCAGCGCGCCGGGATCGCCGGGGAGCCGGGGCCCGGCGACGATCAGCGGGATGTGCAGCACCTCCTGGTAGAGATCCTTGGAGTGCTCGACGAGATCGTGCTCGCCGAGGTACTCGCCGTGATCGGCGGTCAGCACGACGCTGTCCGCGCCGTCGATGCCGTAGGCGGGCAGGCTCTCCAGCAGCGCCCCGACCTGCTGATCCAGCCAGCGCAGCCCCGCGTCGTAGGCCTCGACCCACGCGGCCTGCGTCTCCGGCTCCAGCCGGCGATCGGCCATCAGCCGCCTCGCCGCCGGCGCGAAGCCCCCCCCGCCCGGCAGCAGGGATCGGCGGACGCGCTCCGGGCGGGCGGTGAACCCGGCGCGGGGCCGCCAGGGGCTGTGGGCGTCCATGTAGTTGACGAACAGGAACACCGGGCGATCCGGATCGGCGGCGCGCTGCATCTGGAGCCACGCGCGGGCCAGCGCGGTGATCCGGTCGCCGGTGATGTAAGGGTAGCCGCGCGGATCGTCGGGCAATTGCTCGCAGAGCCACATCGAGAACCCCCGATCCAGCCCCCACCGCCGATTAAGAAACGCCCGGTTCGCCGCGATCCCCGCCGCCCGGTAGCCCGCCGCCGACAGCCGCTCCGCCAGCGTCGCTACCGAAGGGTGCAGCGCAGAGGCGGGCGCGGCGCTGCCGGGCGGCACCCCGCGCGCCCCGTGCTCGCGCGGCGACAGCCCGGTGAACAGCGCCCCGTGCGAGGGCAGCGTCCACGGCCCGTCCGCCACCGCCCGCCGGTAGACGGTCGCCCCCGCCGACCACGCCCCGATCTGCGGCGAGGTGCCGTCCGGGTAGCCGTACATCTCCAGGTGATCGGCGCGCACCGTGTCCATCACCACCACCACGATGTCCGGCAGCCCAGGCGCCGGATCGGGCAATTCTCCGTCGGCGAACTCCGCCTCCAG
>JBEIQZ010000822.1:0-1725 GCA_040376255.1 Alphaproteobacteria bacterium | reverse complement strand
TTGAAGATCGCGTTCAGGAATTCCAGCCCGTTCTCGTTCGGGCCGATGCTATCCCCCTTCTGCAGCCGCTCGCAGAGCAGGAAGGCGTCATAGGCGAAGATCGCGCCGAAGATCATCGGCCCGACGCAGGTGACTGTCGACACCACGAGGAGGATGATCGCGATGATCCCCTTGTTCTGCTGGCCCATGAGCAGGTAGCCGACGCCGCCGGTGAAGAAGTTGAGCAGCGCCATCACCACCGGGTTCGCGTCCGGCTTGCTGATGCGCCCGGCGGACTTGACGACGGGCAGGCTGGCGGGCTTGTCGCCGGATCTGCTGCCGGCGGGGAGCGGCGGGGGCGGCGGCACCAGCGGCGCGGTCTTCTTCTCAGAGTTGATCAGCTCGGCCAATTCCTCGCGGGAGCCGATGCGCTGCGTCGGGGCGTCCTCCCCGAAGCCGTCCGGTATCGGCGGCGGGATCGGCGGGGGCGAGCCGCCCTTGCCCAGCGACAGGTTCGGCGGCGTCGGCGGCGGCCCGCCCTTGCCCAGCGACAGGTTCGGCGGCGCAGGCGGCGGCGGCGGCGGCCCGCCCGAGAAGTCGTCGTCGTCGAAGGGCATCACCAGCGTCGGGTTGCTGCGGCGGATCGGCTCAGGCTTGCCGGGGACGGGGGGCGGGAGCGAGACGCTGCGGACCCCGGGGATCCCGTTGTTGTTGTCTGAAGGCTGATCCGGCATCAAAGACCTCGCGGGTGTATTCCAGTGACCTGCTGCGACGCATCGCCCTGTGGTTACGACGCTGGAGCCATTCTAGCCTGTCGGCCCCGCCACAACAATACCAGCCCCGCCAGCAACCCCGGCACCGCCCCGATCAGCGTCCACCGCGTCGGGTCGTTGTACCTGAATTCCACCCGGCCCGGCCCCTTCAGCCGCACCTCCAGCAGCCCCGTCGTCCCCCCCCGATCCGTGACCAGCCGCTCGCGCTGCCCGTCCGGCCCGACGCGCCACGCCTCCCACCACGGGTGCCAGGTCCGGCGGATCGTCACTACCACCGCGCGATCCGCCGTCGTCTGCCGCTGGAGGGTCTCCACCGGCAGGAACTCGACGTCCAGCCACCCGCGCCCCTGCTGGATCGCCCCCACCGCGCCGGGGAGCAGGCACTCCACCGCGCTGATCTCCGCGCCGTCGCGCACCCAGGCGGCAAAATTTCCGTGGCGGCCGACCGCGCGCATCCCCGGCGCCTCCGAGAGCTGCCGGCTCAGCTCCTCCTCCACGCTCACCACCGCCCCGATGCCGAACTCGTCCATGCGCGCCACCAGCCCCCCCGGCTGCGCCCGCCACTGCTCCAGCAGCCGCCCGAGCGCCATCTTCCCCTGCGAGCGGACGTGCGGATCGGTGGCGACCGCCGTGATCGAGTACCACGTCCCCACCACCGGCAGCCGGTGCGCCACCGACAGCAGCACCCCGATCTCAGAGAACTGCAGCGGGCGCGGCCCCTCCATGTTGAGGTTCGTGTTCTGGTGGAACACCTGCCCCGTCGCGATCCCCGCCGCCTCCCGCTCCGCGATCACCCCCGCCAGATCGGCCCACGTCTGCTCCAGATCCGCCTGGAGCCCCGCCAATTCCGCGCCATGCGACATCTCCACCCGCCCCGCCTGCAGGCTCCCCAGCCCAAGCCCCAGCCCAAGCCCCCACACCAGCCCCGCCCCTGCCAGCCCCCGCCGCGCCTCCCCCGCCCGCGCCGCCGCCC